>JAGCVT010000019.1 GCA_017962225.1 Lachnospiraceae bacterium | reverse complement strand
TTCCTAAATTCTTTTGTTCTAATAAAATACCAATCACATCGGATCTGTCATACTTATACTTTCTTCCGGACTTTAATTTCATTGCTATCAAATATTCTCCTGAGACAGCCCTAAATGTAACTACATTGGAGTATGTTTTGTAATACTTGGAATATTGGATAATCTTAGGAGTATATGAAGTTGTTTTCTTAAAATCCTCATTTATCCATCCCATAGGCAGCCCATACTTGTCCCCTACATAATTTATTGCATCTTTCATTGAGGAAGAAGCATTGATTATCACATCCATATCATAAGTCATTTCTCTGAATCCATAATTGACAATAACTGCTGCTCCTCCTACCAAAATGATTTCCGCCGAAGTATTTTTCCCATTTATTTTCCGATATTCTTTAGCCAATTCTTTTAAATAAACATCCAAATTTTCTTTCGAAAAAGGTTTATCATACAACATTTCTCACCTCACTTTCCATAATATTAAATTTTTTAAATTCCGGAATAGCATCTGCCTCTGCTTTTTTTATGGGTTCATCTGATTTTAGGACTTCACTAGTCAGAAGAACACCTGCAGGATAGATTGGTTTCTGCAATTTTTTCGTGCGTAAATCATCATATTTTGTGCAAAGAGGGATATTATTTTCTCTGGAAAGATAATCCACCATAGCAAGAAGATAAAAAGCTTCCGGATACCAGTGTTTTTTGTATAAAGCACTTATTTGATCTGTCTCCAAAACATCTATCATAAAATCAATATCGCCCATATCCTTTACATAATGACAAGTATTACTCTTAAATGTTTCAAATTCACTCCGAATAATATTCGCCGAGTCAAGAATATCTTCTACGGAAACATTAAGAACTTTCGCAATCTTATACAATGTCCCTGCCGCACACTTTTCTAAATCGGTTTTCCCGCTGCATATATCATTTAACGTTGCCTGTGGAACGCCACTTTCCTTACTTAAACGATACATTGTCATATTCTGTTCTATAAGTTTGTCATTAATCAACATAATTCTCATCTCCTTCTTCTTTAAAATTATATCGGTATGCCGATGTATTTTCAAGTGCTTTTTTCACGTTTATTGCTTTTTCTCCAATTGAATTCTCCGCTTTTTTCGGATATTATATTATGGTCGGACGGTAGGAGAACTGTCCCCGGGTGGTCAAAAAAGCCAAAATAGAACCGTCCCCAATTGGTCAATTGAAAGGAAGAAGATGGAAAGCAAAGCATTTATTTTTGATCTTGACGGAACATTAATTGATACGGAAAAACTATACAGAAAATACTGGCCGATGGCGCTTGCAGATTACGGATATGAATTGTCTGACGAGCGCGCGTTAATACTCCGTTCACTCGGCCGTCCCTTTGCACCCGCTCAGTTCAAAAAGTGGTATGGGGATGATTTTGATTACAATCTTGTGCGTCAGAGAAGAAAAGAATATGTCGAAGGACATATCGAAAAATACGGTATAGATTTGCGTCCGGGAGTTAAAGAAATTCTTACATTCCTTAAGAATAAAAACATAACCGTCGCAATCGCAACGGCTACTGATCCGGAGCGTACAACGAAGTATCTGGAAATGACCCAAATTTCCGAATATTTCACGGATATAATCTGCGCCACCATGGTGAAATGCGGAAAGCCCGCGCCCGACATTTATAAATATGCATGCGAAAAATTAAATAAAAAACCGTCCGAGTGCTTCGCTGTCGAAGACGCTCCGAACGGTGTTAAAAGTGCGTATGATGCAGGACTTAAAGTCATCTTTATTCCGGATCAGGCTCCATCCGATGACTCTTTTAAATCCATGATTTTTGCCGAGTTTGATAATATCATCAAAATTAAATCACTGATATAAGTTACAGAATTTTCCCCATTGATTTCCTGCTTTCGATTCCGAATGCAATAACCTGAACAATCCATAATACACAGACGCAGAGAAGCGGGAGAATTGTAATATCCGCTATCATTCCGATGAAGATTAAAACGCCTATCATTCCGATACAGGTTTTGCTTACTATAATAAATGCCTTGTAGCTTGCGATTCCGACCTGATTTCTTTCCGCTTCGTCGAAACTTTCATACCATTTTTTGCTGAATCCGAAATCGTAAAGACTTCCCTTTTTCTCGGGGTTCATTATCTTTTCAAAATCCACAAGTTTCTTCTGCATATAAAAGAACACAAAATTGAAAACAAACATGGCGACAATTGTGCAGATAAAAAAGATATTATAAAGAATATTAAGAGTTCTGATTCCGTCATCCACTCTTCTTAAGTTTCCGCGAATATTGTACACTGAGCAGCCGTATAAGAAAAAGAGATTGATTATCGCACAGCTTATAAATGTTGCCAGAGAGGAAAGCTTTTCTTCTATTTTATCCCAGTTATCGTCTCTCTCATCTTCTTTAGCCCACATTTTCTTAATTAAGCTGAATCTTATCGTAAAAGAGACTGAAAAAATAATCCCCGTAACAATTAAAAGCACTGAGAAAAAGATGCTTATAATCTGTGAATTCTCTTTGAAAAATCCCAGAAAAACATCCATTTTTTCCTGCTGGGATGCCATAAAATAGCCAAGGAATCCTCCAAGAATACAAAGAACAACCAGGACTATAAAGAAAATCGGTTTTTTCTTTGAATCTTCTTTTTTTATCTCGGCGAGTTTGTTTTCCTCATTCATTGCTTTCATCCTTTCCGTCGTCCGTATACTCAAAAATATCTTCTACTTTAACGCCAAAAACCCCGGCCAGTTTTAAGGCCAAGGTCACTGACGGAGAATAATCTCCTCTTTCTATCAGGCTGATTGTTTGTCTTGAAACATGTACCATTGCGCCCAGCTCCTGCTGGTTAACACCTATCCGCGCCCGGTACTCTTTCAAGTGATTATTCAGAGACATAGGCAACCCCTTATAATCTTATATCTTTTATGATTTATCCTTTTATCGCAGGCAATATCATTGCCAGGTAGTTGAATATGAAAAGTGCAACCGTTCCGATTATGAAAATAATCATTCCGACATTGCCCCAGGCATACTTCATGCCCTTCTCAACCTGAGCTTCGGTGGGCTGTACTTTGATTTTCTTTTTAGCCAGAACAATAATCCAGACTACGATTCCGACTACAACGAGGCAGATAAGGAACATACCCCATAACATTAAAAGCAGATAAGGAACGGATGCCATCATGGCTTTGGTCATCTCGGCCTGTAATGCCGTATCGTTGGGATTGGCCAGAACCTGCTTGCTTATTTCACTGTATTTTGCAACCGCATCGTAATCCACCATGCCAAGAAGTGTCGTGGTAACCACGCTGGTAGCAAGGTTTAAAATCATATGATAAGCGATTGTAATCCAGACCTTGCCTGTACGGATGTATACATAGGCAAAAATACCGCCGATTAATGTTGCAAAGAAGAACTGTGAGAAGTTGCCGTGGAAAAGACCAAACATAAGTCCGGATGAGATAATTGCAACCCACTCGCCATACTTTACAACTCTGTCTATAAGGAACTTACGGAAAACAAGTTCTTCTACGATGGGAGCAAGAATGCCGACCGTAAGAATTCTAAAAAAAGCATTTGATCCGCTCATAAGATTGGCCAGAGCATTGCTGTTGCCGATCTCTACTCCAAACGGAAGTACTATCGCAAAGTTTACTATTGCACCGATGACCGCTCCGACACCTACGGCACCTGTCATCATAAAAAGAACTACTATAAATTTACCGAAACCGAATTTGTTTTTCTCGGGAGCCTTCTTATCCATTTTAAACACAAGCATAATCAGGATAAGCAGAACGGGAAATCCGACAAAGTATTCGGGAACGATAATATTTAAAAAAGCATAGATGCTTGATTCCGTAAAGCTCTGGGGAAGCACGTTCGTAAGAACCATATTGTTAAAAAGCTGAACTATAACCGCTGCCACCAGAAACATGGTTGCGGAAAAAGCATATCTCGAATATGACTTTTTCATTAAACTGCTGTTTTCCATT
>JAGCVT010000163.1 GCA_017962225.1 Lachnospiraceae bacterium | reverse complement strand
TGGGTATTAACCGGATTTAACAAAAAGAAAGGAAACTAAAATGGATCAGCAGAAAATCGGAGCATTTCTTAAAGAATTAAGAAAAGAAAAAAATATCACTCAGGAAGAACTCGCAGAGAAAATGCTTGTATCCAGAAGAACGGTTTCCAGATGGGAAACAGGAACCAATATGCCTGATATGGATATCCTGATTGATATCTCCGAATTCTACGACGTTGATCTTAGAGAGATTTTAGACGGAGAAAGGAAAAACGAGCAAATGGATAAAGTTATGAAAGAAACCGTACTCAAAGTAGCGGATTTTGAAAATGAAGAAAAAGCGAAGCTTATGAAGAGAATGAATCTTTTATTTGTCGGAGCCCTTGTTCTTATGACAGTTTTGTTTGGAACCATCTTCTTAAGCCCGTGGGAAGGCCCTGTTCTTGATGTCATTCAGGGCATTGCACTCGGCGTCGGATACGGAATGATAGTCGTCGGAGTAATAATGACCAGCAGATATGCAAAGCAGATCAGAGAATTCAAATTAAGACTTCTTCATAAAAAGAAAGAATTTGAAGATTAATCATAAAAGATTTAAGCCAAGAGGTGCATTTACGGAAATGCACCTCCTTTTTATTTATTGTACGTTGTTTGCTTCTTTTATGATAAAATGAAAAAGTATTGAAAAAAGATGAATGGGGAGCGTTACATGGAACAGTTTTTGACCAAATTCGATGATATTTTATACACTTGGTGTCTGATTTATCTCTTAGCCGGCGCAGGAATTTATTTTACGGTGAGAACCAAGTTCGCGCAGATTCGTCTCTTAAAAGATTCAGTCAAATGGATGTTTGAGAAAAAAGACGGCAAAGGAATATCATCATTTCAGGCGCTGATGGTTGCTACCGCATCACGTGTCGGAACCGGAAACATGGCAGGCGTTGCCACTGCGATTCTTTTAGGAGGTCCCGGAGCCGCATTCTGGATGTGGATTATGGCGATTATCGGATCTTCTTCCGCATTCGTGGAAAGTACGCTCGCACAGATTTATAAAAGAAAAGAAGGCGACACCTTTAAAGGCGGTCCTGCTTATTATATCGAAAGAGCGCTTCATTCAAGAGTGCTCGGCATACTGTTTGCGGTTTCACTTATCGCGACATTTGCGTTCGGATTTAACGGACTTCAGGCTTACAATATCGTTTCGTCGCTTGAATACTATTTCCCGAATATCGGCGAAACACATGTGCCTTTAATTGTCGGACTCATCTTATTTACGGTGGTTATTATCCTGTTCTTTGCAGGCACGGATAAAATCGGCTGGCTTTCATCGGTACTGGTTCCGGTTATGTCAGGTCTTTACATCCTTATGGCAATCCTCGTTATAATAATGAACTTTGGCAAAATACCCGCAGCTTTATCCCTTATCATAAAATCAGCTTTCGACTTTAAGGCTATTTTCGGCGGAATGGCAGGCTCGTGTCTGGTGCTCGGAATTAAGAGAGGTCTCTTCTCCAATGAAGCAGGTATGGGTTCCGCACCTAACGCATCTGCATCTGCAGAGGTTTCACATCCCGCAAAGCAGGGCCTTGCACAGATTGTTTCGGTTTATATCGATACACTGATGATTTGTACCGCGACAGTTTTCATCGTGCTTCTAACAGGTCAGTATCAGAACGGTGCTGCAGACGGAATTCCTCTTATTCAGCAGTCCGTGGCTTCACAGTTCGGACCTTTTGCTATTCACATCATCACCATTTCGGTATGCCTCTTTGCATTTACATCGATTCTCGGTAATTTCTTTTATGCGGAAGCAAACATCTTATTCATTACGAAGAATAAAGCCGTTATGATTATCTTTAAAATACTGGCGGCAGTTATGGTTTTCGTCGGTGCGAACAACAATATTACCGTGGCTTGGTCACTTGCGGACATTACCATGGGAATAGAAGCGATTATTAACATTATTGCAATAGCCCTTCTTTCAAATATTGCGGTTAAGGCCCTGAAAGATTATGAAAAGAAGAAAAAGGCCGGAGGAGAGATCACATTCCATGAATCGGATATAGGTCTTTCGAATACGGATGTATGGAAATAAAAAAAGCCCGGAGTTCCGGGCTTAATTTTTTATGAGAAAAATTATTTGATTACGTCTACGCCGTACTTCTCGCCGAGTTCTGCGAGCTTGCCGTTTGAAACGAGTTCGTCGATTGCCGAGTTAACAATCTTTACGGTCTGTGTATCTTCAAGTCTGAAGCCGATTGCGTATTCCTCGCTCTGAAGGCTTGCACCGTCAAGAATCATAAGGTCGCTGTAATCTGTATCTTCATTGATAACTGCTTTTGCAAGTGTTAAGTCAAGAACTGCTGCGTCGCATGTGCCTGCCTTTACTTCAAGAAGAGCATCCTTCTGAGCGGAAACTCCTAAATAATTGCCTGTTGAAAGGTGTGCATCTGCCTCGATTGCGCTCTCACCTGCGGAACCGCTCTCTGCGCATACATTGATGCCGTCCATATCTGCGAGTGATTTAAACTTGTCTGCATTTGCCTTGTTGATAACTACTACCTGCTCGTTAACAACGTATGACTTTGAGAAAGCCATGTTTGCTTTTCTCTCTTCTGTTACGGTAAGACCGTTCCAGATACAGTCAATTGCTCTTGACTTAAGTTCTACTTCCTTCTGATCCCA
>JAGCVT010000162.1 GCA_017962225.1 Lachnospiraceae bacterium | reverse complement strand
TTTTTATACTATTTAGCGGTGCATAATATTCCTAAAATAGTAATATTAAGGAGATTATAAAATAAATTTTAAAAGGAGTTTTACTTATGGCAAACATCGATTTAACACAGTATGGCATTACCGGTGCCACAGAAATCATCCATAACCCTTCTTTCGAGTTTTTATATGAAGAAGAGATGAAGTCAGACCTTACAGGTTATGAGAAAGGTGTTGAAACCGAACTCGGTACCGTTAACGTTATGACTGGCGTATTTACAGGCCGTTCACCTAAAGACAAATACATCGTAATGGATGCTAACTCAAAAGATACAGTATGGTGGACAACCGAAGGTTACAAGAATGATAACCATCCTATGAGCGAAGAAACATGGGCAGTAGTTAAAGATCTTGCAAAGAAGGAACTTTCCAACAAGAGACTTTTCGTAGTTGATGCATTCTGCGGTGCAAATGCTGATACACGTATGGCTGTTAGATTTATCGTTGAAGTTGCTTGGCAGGCTCACTTTATTAAGAATATGTTCATCATCCCTACAGATGCTGAACTTGAAGCTTTCAAGCCCGATTTCGTTGTTTACAACGCTTCAAAGGCTAAAGTTGACAACTATGCTGAACTCGGACTTAACTCCGAAACATGTGTAGCATTCAATATCACAAGTCGTGAGCAGGTTATTCTTAACACATGGTATGGCGGAGAAATGAAGAAAGGTATGTTCTCCATGATGAACTATTACCTTCCTCTTAAGGGCATCGCTTCCATGCACTGCTCAGCTAACACAGATATGGAAGGCAAGAACACAGCAATCTTCTTCGGTCTTTCAGGAACAGGTAAGACAACACTTTCAACAGATCCCAAGAGACTCCTTATCGGTGATGACGAGCACGGCTGGGATGACAACGGCGTATTCAACTTCGAAGGTGGATGCTATGCTAAGGTTATCAACCTTGACAAAGAATCAGAGCCCGATATCTACAACGCTATTAAGAGAAACGCTCTTCTTGAGAACGTTACAGTTGATGCAAACGGAAAGATTGATTTCTCTGACAAGTCCGTAACAGAGAACACACGTGTTTCTTATCCTATTGATCATATTGAAAACATCGTTAAGAAAGTTAACGGTATTTCTGCAGGTCCCGAAGCTAAGAATGTTATCTTCCTTTCAGCTGATGCATTCGGAGTACTTCCTCCTGTATCAATCCTTACACCTGAGCAGACACAGTACTACTTCTTATCAGGCTTCACAGCAAAGCTTGCAGGTACAGAGCGTGGTATTACTGAGCCTACACCTACATTCTCAGCTTGCTTCGGTCAGGCATTCCTTGAGCTTCATCCTACAAAGTACGGTGAAGAACTCGTTAAGAAGATGCAGAAGAGCGGCGCTAAGGCTTACCTTGTAAACACAGGCTGGAACGGCACAGGCAAGAGAATCTCCATTAAGGATACTCGTGGTATCATCGATGCAATCCTTAACGGCGACGTTAACAACGCTCCTACAAAGAAGATTCCTATCTTTGATTTCGAAGTTCCTACAGAGCTTCCCGGCGTTGATCCTGCAATCCTTGATCCCAGAGATACATACGCTGATGCTTCCGAGTGGGATGCAAAGGCTAAGGATCTTGCAGAAAGATTCATCAAGAACTTTGGCAAGTACACAACAAATGATGCCGGTAAGGCACTTGTTGCAGCTGGTCCTCAGTTATAATTTTCATACTTGTTTAACATACAAAGAAGCAGGGTTTTCAGACCCTGCTTTTTATTTTGACTTTATAAAAGAAGCAAATTTTAGTATTATAATAATGGTTAATTGATTATTTCACATTTTCTTCACGATATTTGTTTAAAATAAAAAATTGGAACTATTCCATCTTACGGAGGACCTATGAAAAAATCAAAAATACTTGTGGTTGACGACGAACAGAGAATGCGTAAAATCATCAATGACTTTCTTACCAAAAATGATTATACCGTTATCGAAGCATGCGACGGCGAGGAAGCGCTTGAAAAGTTTTTCGGTAATAAAGATATAGACCTTATTATTCTTGATATTATGATGCCCAAACTTGACGGCTGGGGAGTTTGCAAGGAAATCAGAAAAGAATCAAAGGTTCCCATTATTATGCTTACTGCCAGAAGTGATGAATCCGATGAACTTTTAGGATTTCAGCTTGGCGTGGATGAGTATATATCCAAACCTTTTTCCCCTAAGATTCTTGTGGCAAGAGTTGAGGCTATTTTAAGAAGATGTAAAGGAATTTCTTCCGAAGATATAATTCAGTGCGACGGTATTGTGATGAACAGACTGACGCATGTAGTTACCTTGGACGGTAAAGAAGTTGATTTTTCTTATAAAGAATTTGAACTTCTTGCTTATTTTCTCAATAACCGGGGAATTGCTCTTCCGAGAGAAAATATTTTAAACAATGTCTGGAATTACGATTATTACGGTGAAGACCGTACCATTGATACACACGTTAAAAAGATAAGAGCTAAGCTTGGCAGTAAAGGCCAGTATATAAAAACCATTTGGGGAATAGGATACAAGTTTGAAACACTCGATTAAAAAACAATTTGCTTTTATATTTATAATGATTCTTTCGGGAATCGTTCTTCTTAGTATGATTGCAAATCTTTTATTCTTCAAACAGTTTTATATTCAAAATAAAGTAAAAAGTATTAATAATGCTTATAAAATAATTAATAACGCAAGTATTGACAATAAACTTATGGATCCGGATTTTCATGAAGAACTTCTCGTTCTTTGCGAAGCTTCGGATCTTTCTGTTGTTATTTTGGATAACAGCGGAAATATTATTACCACTGTAAAAATAGATGAACCCAATTACCTTGAGATGATAAAAGAACCGTCTTTTTCTTTTGAAAATGACGGTAAAAAGAGACCTTCTGTAGAAATCATAAAAGATCCGATTATGAATTATAAATATCTGGAAATGAAAGGTCATCTTGAGAATAATGAATCTTACATCATAAGATGTGCAATCATTTCGGTTGATGATAATGTGGCAGTTACCAACAGATTTATCTTTTATGTTGCATTATTTATGATTCTTGTCGGTATTGTATTAATAATAATTTTTACGGACAGAATTACCAAGCCTATTGTCAGACTAACAGAAATATCCTCAAAAATGGCTAATCTTGATTTTGAAACCAAGTACGATTCTGAAGGAAACAATGAAGTTGACGTTCTCGGCGAAAATATGAATGAAATGTCAGATAAGCTTGAAAAGACCATTTCCGAGCTCAAGAGTGCCAACAACGAACTTTTACGAGATATTGAGAGAAAAAACAGAAACGAAGAAATGCGTAAGGAGTTCCTTGCGAATGTTTCGCACGAATTAAAAACACCTATAGCACTGATTCAAAGCTATACCGAAGGTCTAAAGGACGGTATCATTGAAGATGAAGAAAGCAGACAGTATTATCTGGACGTAATCATAGATGAAGCCGGCAGAATGAATAATATTGTAAAAGAAATTATGTCCTTATCAGAACTTGAATACGGTAATAACCCTATCGAAATCGAAAGATTCGATATTGTCGAAATGATTAATAATAAAATCGCCTCTGCCATATATTTATTTGATATGAATGAAGTAGAATTTATATTTGATAATAAAGACGATAGCATTTTTGTCTGGGCGGATGAACCTAAGACGGAAGATGTTTTTATGAATTATCTTTCAAATGCTTTCCACTATTGCGAAGGCGAAAAAAAGATTAAAGTTTTCCTTGAAAAGAAGGATGATGATATAATCAGAATTAATGTATTTAATACAGGAAGACAGTTAAATGAAGAAGAACAGAAGAGGGTTTGGGATAAGTTTTATAAAGCCGATGCAGCACGAAGCAGAGATTATGGAGGAACAGGAATAGGCTTATCGGTTGTTAAAGCAATTATGAGTTCCCTGAAGATGGCTTACGGCTGTTATAACAGTGACGACGGAGTCACTTTCTATTTTGAACTTCCTACGAAATAAAAACAGTGTCAGGCGCACGAAAGCGTGTCCGGCACTGTTTCTTTTATGAGAAATAAAAAAACTCCCTTATTCGGGAGTAATGCCGGCGGCGGGACTTGAACCCGCACGTAGTTGCCTACAACAGATTTTGAGTCTGCCTCGTCTGCCATTCCGACACGCCGGCTTAAGCCTGTTTCCTAGCTTCACGATTACATAGTTTAACATAAAAAAGGGATATATTCAAGAATATTTTATGTAGTAAAAAATGCGTTTTTGTTGTAAAATTAAAGGGTGTGGAAAAAGGAGATATTATGAATTGTTACGAGTGCAAAAAAAGAATAAAAGATTTTCTTAACGATTCATTAAATTCCAAAACTACCATTGAATTTGTCAATCATGTGAGAAGCTGTAAGGAGTGCATGGAAGAGCTTTCCATCGAGTATCTTGTAAGCGAAGGCCTTAAGAGACTTGATACGGCGACATCCTTTAATCTTGACCATGAACTTAACGACAAATTGAATGATTCGTTAGCCAAAGCGAAATTCAACAGATACTTTGCCGTTATCTGCGGCATAGTTATTTTTATTGTGGCATTTACTCTCGGTCTGCTTCTTTCAACATTTTTTACTTATTAGGATTCTATGGAAAAATTACTTTTAATTGACGGCAACAGTATTATGAACAGGGCATTTTACGGTGTTCCTGATTTGACAAACGTAAACGGTATTCATACAAACGCCGTTTACGGTTTTTTAAATATTCTTTTCAGATTTCTTGACGAAGAAAATCCCGATTATCTTGCAATAGCATTCGATCTGCATGCTCCTACCTTCAGACATAAGCTTTTCGAGGCCTACAAGGGCACCAGAAAGGGCATGCCTGACGAGTTAAGACAACAGGTGCCTTATATTAAAAACCTCGTAAAAGAGATGAATATAAAGACTCTGGAGCTTGAGGGTTATGAAGCTGATGACCTTCTGGGCACCATGGCTAAAAGAGCTCAGAGTATGGGAATGGATGTGTCTCTTTTATCAGGCGACAGGGATCTTTTGCAGATTGCGGACGAACATATTAAAATCCGTGTTCCGAAGACCATAAAAGGCCAGACTACCGTAGAGGATTATTATCCTTCGGATGTGGTTGCAAAATACAATGTTACGCCTGCAGAGTTTATACACTTAAAGGCTCTGATGGGCGATTCGTCCGACAATATCCCGGGCGTTCCGAAGGTTGGTGAAAAGACTGCTTCGGAGCTTATCATAAAATATCATTCGCTTGACGGAATATATGAAAGTGTGGAAGAGATTTCAAAGGATTCAATCAGAAATTCTCTAAAAGAAAATAAAGAACTGGCTTATTTATGTCTGAAGTTGGCAACTATTGAGACAAATGCTCCGATAGATGTTGATTTTTCAGAGCTTAAGAATGAACTTACTTACTCCGAAGGTGGATACAATATTCTTCAGGAGCTTGGCTTAAGAACATATCTTAAGAAGTTCGAAGACAATATGTCAAAGATTAAGAATGATGTATCTATGGATAATTTATCCGTTACAGAGATTGAAAGCAATGAGGCACTTATGAGTCTTTTAAACGGTGTTAATAATGCATCTGTTTCGTTCGTAAAAGGCACATTCGGTTCGGTTATCGGAATAGACGATAAGTTTTATAAGATATCTTTTATGATGAATGTAAATCCGTTTATCAGAAAGGTATTGTTTGACGGCGATAACAAGCTGATTGTTTTCAAAGCTTCCGATGCCTTTGAAATGCTTGAAGAAGATGATTTTAAGAAACAGAGCAAGGATATAGTAAAAAATATTTATGCGCTCGATCTTGCTGCATATCTTTTAAACCCGTTAAACAATTCATATACGGCCGAAAGTCTTTTAAGCGATTATCTTGGCCTGACTGTAAGAAGTGATTCTCTTGACGCAAAAGAACAGGCTCTGGTGGCATACGGTTTCGGCGAGCTTAAAAAGAATTTCGATGAAAGATTAAATGAGACGGAGCAGTATAAGCTTTATACTGATATCGAGCTTCCTTTATCACTTGTTCTTTTTGAAATGGAAAAGACCGGTATCTTGGTTGACAGAGCTGGCCTTAAAAAGTATGAGGAAGATTTAACTGTTTCCATAGACGCACTTGAAAAGAAGATTTATGAGGAAGCAGGAGAAGAGTTTAATATCTTATCTCCGAAGCAGCTTGGCGTGATTCTTTTTGAAAAGATGAATATGCCGAGTTCAAAAAAAACGAAGACTGGATATTCCACATCCGCCGATGTTCTTGAAAAGCTTGCTGCTGATTATCCTTTTGTATCAAATATTCTCGAATACAGAACGCTTACAAAATTAAAATCGACATATGCGGTAGGACTTGCATCGGCTATAGGTTCGGACGGAAGAATTCATTCGCATTTTCTTCAGACCGTAACCGCTACAGGCAGAATTTCATCGGCAGAACCCAATCTTCAGAATATTCCCGTCAGAACGGATTTGGGCAGACAGTTAAGAAAGGTGTTTATTCCGAAAGATGATTGTATTTTTGCGGATGCAGATTATTCGCAGATTGAACTTAGAATCCTTGCGCATTTATCCAATGATGCAACTCTTATTGATGCGTTTAATTCTGACAAGGATATTCATGCTGTAACCGCCTCCAAAGTATTTAATGTACCTATTGATGAGGTTTCTCCTTCGCAGAGAAGAGCAGCCAAAGTTGTAAACTTCGGTATTATTTACGGTATGTCTTCTTTCTCTCTCGGGCAGGACCTTGAGATAACCAGAAAAGATGCTGAAAAATATATTAAAGAGTATTTCGAAGGCTATCCCGGCATCAGAAAATATCTTGATACTTGCGTTGAAAGCGCAAAAGAAAAAGGCTATTCTTTAACCGCATTTTTAAGAAGAAGACCTATACCCGAATTAAAGGCTTCCCAGTTTATGCAGAGAGAATTCGGCAAACGTGTTGCCATGAACGCACCTATTCAGGGAACTGCTGCGGATATCATGAAGATTGCGATGATTAACGTAAGAGACGCTCTTAAAAGAAACGGACTTTCTTCTGAAATACTTATCCAGGTTCACGATGAACTTTTACTTGAAATAAAAACGTCCGAAAAAGAAGAAGTGGTAAAGATTCTTCAGACTGAAATGGAAAACGCTTACAAGCTTTCTGTTCCTTTAAGCGTGGATTTAAATGTCGGAGAAAACTGGTATGAAGCAAAATAAAATATATGTGCTGGGAATTACCGGCGGTATCGGTTCCGGTAAATCCCTGGCTCTTTCATATCTTCAAAATAAATATAACTGTTTCGTGATTAAGGCTGACGATATCGGAAACGAAGTCAAACTGAAAGGCAATGCGTGCTATAAAGCCATTGTTAAGCTTTTAGGAAAAGAAATCTTAGGCGATGATAAAGAGATTGACAAGAATCTTATGGCCGAGAAGATTTTCGCAGATTCAGATCTTGTAGAAAAGGTAAACGATATCATTCATCCTGCTGTCAGAAAAGAAATCGAACACCGTATTAAGGTAAATTCCGGGGATTATAAAATATTCGTTATCGAAGCTGCTTTGCTTTGTGAAGCGGATTATTTTTCATTGTTAAACGAACTCTGGGAGATTAATGCAACTAAAGAAACGCGTATTGAAAGACTGATGTCTTCAAGAGGCTATTCTCTTGAGAAATGTGAATCAATTATAGGTTTACAGCACTGCACAGAGTTTTATGAGAATGCAAATAAAGAATACCAGGATAAAGCAGAAAGAAAAGATTATTACGGACTTAAAATCATAAATAATGATTCGACTCCTGAAGATCTTTATAATCAGATTGACAATGCAATGGAGGAAATCAATGGACGCTTATAAAAATAAAGAGTGTCCGGTATTCGGTCTTGATATCGGAAGCAATGCTGTTACAGGCATCGTCGGATACATGGATAATGAAAAGTTCATAGTAAAAGCAGTTGAATCCTCTGAGCATGAAAAGCCTTCGATGATTGACGGTAAGGAAGAGGATTTGGAAAGAATTGCCGCTACAATTAAGACGGTTAAAGGAAGACTGGAAGAGAAATGCGGTTTTCATTTAAAAGATGTATGTATTGCTGCTTCAGGACGTTATTTAAAGACGATTAATACTCACAGCGAGCTTATCTTTAAGGACGAACATATTGTAGAGAACGAGGATATTCTTAAACTTCAGCAGCTTGGTATGGAAAAGGCATACAGAACTCTTGAAGAAAGATATGAATTCGGCAAAAAACATTACTGTGTGGGTAAAAGAATCGATAATTTTTATCGTAATGATGCATCGGAAGCAGAAATCGCAGATAAAGAAGCATATAAAATCGGCGCAGATATGACGTTTATATTTCTTCCTTATGCTGTTGTGGACGGCCTTTTTGCAGCGACAGATATGGCAGAATTAAATGTCGCGGATTTAACACTTGAACCCTTTGCTGCAATCGAAACCGCTGTGCCTGAGAAATACAAGAGTCAGAATATTGCCTTGGTTGATGTAGGAGCATCTGCAAGCAATATATGTATTTTAAACGAAGGCTCTGTTTATACTTTCGGTTCTGTTCAGGACGCAGGAGATTCACTTACAGAAGTAATTGAGAATTTCTGCATGGTTGAGTTTGAAGAAGCGGAAAAAATCAAAAAAGCCATAGATAATTTAGAAGAAGTAGAATACGAAGATATTTTAGGCATGAGCAAGACCATTTCCAGAAAAGAAGTTCTTGAAATGCTTGAAACTCCCGTAAAAAATATCACCAAACTGGTTTCCGAAGAGATTATTAAGTTAAATGACGGATTTAACGTTAATGCTGTATTTGTTTACGGCGGAGGCGTGATAACCGAAGGATATACAAACGGTCTGGAAGATGAACTTCTGACAACGGTTAAGAATGTAGTACTTCGCGGTGAAGAGATAATGGAAAAGACATATTTCCTCGATAAATCATTCGCCAAAGAAGCTCTTTTGGTAATACCTCTCGGCATCTGTCTGCATTATTTTAAAACCGGCAATTCATTTGTTACCGTCTCTCTTAACGGGGATCAGGTTAAGATTTTTGACCACGGTAATGTGACAGTATTTGATGCCGTAATGCAAATCGGTCTTGATAATCATGCATTAAAACCCAGACACGGCGATTCGCTTGAATTTACTTTAAACGGCGAACCTTTGTCGGTTAAAGGTGAACTTGGTGAACCCTGTGTCGTATATCTTAATAACGAGATTTCAAATCTTAATGCAGTATTAAAAGCAGAAGATGAGATAAAGCTCGTTCCGTCCACTAAAGGCGAAAAAGGCATAGCAACAATTGCTAAAATCAACAAGGGAAATAATAAAATCGCCATTTCTGTCAATAAGATGAATGTCAATCTTCCCTGTACTTTTGCGGTAAACGGAAAAGCAGTAACGGAATCTTATAAAATACAGAATAACGATAATATTGAAATTCTGGATTATATAACCGTTGAAAGAGCACTTGAATTGGTTGACATAACTTTAAAAGAAGGCCAATCGGTTACAGTCAATGATTCGCATGCAGAGCTTGATACCAAAGTTTATTCAGGCGACAGAGTTGATGTTATAAATGCTTAATATCATTTCTTTTATGAGTTTTAAAATAATTACCGGAAGGATTTCATATAAATGAGAATTGCTCCAATAGCGAGCGGAAGCAGCGGTAACTGCATATATGTCGGCGACGACAACACGCATATTCTGATAGACGTCGGAATATCTGCCAAAAACATCGAAGACGGTTTGCATTCTCTGGATCTGTCACTGGATGACATTGATGCAATACTTATAACTCACGAACATTCCGACCACATAAAAGGTTTGGGAGTTTTGGAACGTAAAAGAGAAATACCGATTTATGCTTCACAGGGAACCATAGAAGGTATTTATCAGGCGAAATCTGTCGGGGATTTTAATAGAGACTGCATAAAATCATTAAGGGATTTAGCTCCTTTTAAAATTAATGATTTTACATTCGAACCACATTCTGTCAGTCATGATGCAAATGAGCCTGTCTGCTTTTCTTTTGAGAATAATTCTAAAAGAGCGGCCGTGGTTACAGACCTTGGATGCTATAATGACGAGCTCTTAAAATCACTGGGAAAACTTGATTTTATTTTTGCGGAAGCTAACCATGATGTCAGAATGCTTCAGCTCGGGCCGTATACATATCCGTTAAAGAGAAGAATTTTATCGGATATCGGCCATTTGTCAAATGAGGCGAGTGGAAGATTTATTTCAAAACTTTTAAATGACGATATAAACAGCATTATGATCGGGCATTTAAGCGATAAAAACAACCTTCCTGACCTTGCTTATGAGGCCGTAAAAGTGGAAATTACCATGTCGGATACAAAATATGACGGGCTGGATTTTCCGATTTATGTTGCAAAAAGAAATGAATTGTCTAAAATAGTATATTGTTAAATATATATCAAAGGAGTCAAAACTATGAAAAAAACAATTATCACTGTTGTGGGTAAGGACGGCGTAGGCATCATTGCGAAGATCTGTACTTATCTTGCAAACAACAATATCAATATAGAGGATATTTCACAGACTATCACAGGCGGGTTCTTTAACATGATGATGATTACAGATATGAACGCTGCATCAAAGCCCATCGGAGATATTTCCGACGAACTTGCGCAGATTGGTGAGGAAATCGGCGTTGTAATTAAATGTCAGAGAGAGGAAATCTTTGATTCCATGCACAGAATTTAATTTATCATAAAAGAAATTAAGGAGACGTAAGTCTATGATTAATATAAACGAAGTATCCGAAACCAATGAAATGATAGAAAAAGAAAACCTGGACGTAAGAACAATTACGATGGGTATTTCACTTCTTGACTGTATTGATTCGGATTTGGGAAAAGTTAAAAAGAACATTTACGACAAGATTTATAAATATGCAAAGGATCTTGTTAAAACTGGTAAGGATATCGAAAAAGAATTCGGTATTCCTATCGTCAATAAAAGAATTTCCGTTACTCCTATAGCTTTAGTAGGAGCCGCAGCATGCAAAACTCCTTCGGATTTTGCTTCACTGGCAGTTGTTTTGGACGACGTGGCAAAAGCAGTAGGCGTTAACTTTATAGGTGGTTTCTCGGCACTTGTATCAAAGGGTATGACTCCCGCTGATGAAATGCTTATTAAATCTATTCCCGAAGCTCTTTCCAAAACCGACAGAGTATGTTCTTCCATTAATCTTGGCTCAACAAAGACCGGTATCAATATGGATGCGGTTAAGCTAATGGGCGAAATCATAAAAGAAACAGCTGAATATACAAAAGAAAGAGATTCATTAGGCTGTGCAAAGCTTGTAGTATTCTGTAATGCTCCCGATGACAATCCTTTTATGGCCGGTGCTTTCCATGGAGTAACAGAATTTGACTGCATTATCAATGTCGGCGTATCGGGTCCCGGAGTAGTTAAGACTGCGCTTGAAAAGGTCAGAGGAAAGAATTTTGAAATTCTTTGTGAAACAATAAAGAAGACTGCTTTTAAGGTTACAAGAGTAGGTCAGTTAGTTGCCAAGGAAGCTTCCGAGAGACTCGGAGTTCCTTTCGGTATCGTAGACTTATCACTTGCTCCCACACCAGCAATCGGTGATTCGGTTGCAGATATTCTCTGTGAAATCGGCCTTGAATATGCAGGCGCTCCCGGTACAACCGCGGCACTTGCGCTCCTTAACGATCAGGTTAAGAAGGGCGGTGTAATGGCATCCTCTTATGTAGGCGGATTAAGCGGTGCATTTATTCCCGTATCCGAAGACCAGGGTATGATTAATGCAGTTGAGGCAGGTGCTTTAACATTAGAGAAACTTGAAGCAATGACCTGTGTATGTTCCGTAGGCCTTGATATGATTGCGATTCCCGGTGCCACAAAGGCAACAACAATTTCCGGTATTATAGCTGATGAACTTGCAATCGGCATGGTTAACCAGAAGACCACAGCAGTTCGTATTATTCCGGTCATCGGCAAGGAAGTGGGAGATAATGTTGAATTCGGCGGACTTTTGGGACATGCTCCGATTATGCCCGTCAATAACTTCTCATGTGATGATTTTATAAACCGAGGCGGCAGAATTCCCGCACCGATTCACTCATTCAAGAATTAATCAATTGGGGACGGTTCTAAAATGACCAAAATGATCAATTGGGGACGGTTCTAAAATGACCAAAATGATCAAAACGGAACCGTCCCCAAATGTAACATTTGTTAAATAAAAAACGAAGGCGTTAAACCTTCGTTTTTTTATTCTGTAATAACTATTTCTCTTGAAAACTCCGAAACTGTAGGAGTACCGAACTTCTCGGAAACTATTGTATCGTAAATATGAGCGGCCTGGATATCGGTTTCAAGCATTTCCATTCCTACAGGGCTTAACTGATGTCTGGCATCCGCAAGCTTTGAAATGACAGGAATGGTGGCTTTAGATTTAAGTGCCGATAAAAGCTCATTCGATGATTTTTTGAATCCAAGCATTCTTGCATAGAAGATATAACCTTCTTCTTTGTATTTCTTCATGGATTCTTTTTTTATGTTAAGAAGTATGTGGAGAAGATTTCTTGCAACTCTAACATACGTAATATCTTTGCTCTTAAGCAAATCGCAGAACTGTGAGTATGATTCGTATTTGTTTAAGTTCTTGATTATCTTGGCCGAGAAATCGGGAGAGATATCAAGATATTCTTCATAACCCTTACCTTCATCCAGTAAAAGTTTGTACTTAAGGATGGAAGAGATGTCCTTGTTTAAAACAGGGAATGTTTTATCATACTGTTCTTCAAGGATTTTATATACATGGAAAGGTATCTGCGACCTTATGTGTTCAAGTTCATTTGTTTCTTCCAGGGAAGAACGGATGGCAAGAGACGAGCAGATGGGATTATCCATCATTCTGTCATGATATCCGGCACCGATACGAAGGTTGGTAACGGGAATAATGGAAGATTCAAACTGTTTTAAAGCTCTTATATATTCAAATCCCAGAATATTATTCGGGAAATTCATTGCTTCTACATGTTCATAGGAATTCGGAATTGCTTCTTCTACGGCTCTGACTCTGGCAATGGGATAGGAGATTCCTTCTTTTACGAGCCCATGAATAACTCCGGAAATTTCCTGCTTGTGATTGATTAAGACATCAGCGATATCGGTTAAAATCTTAATATCGCCGCATTCGGAGCCGAATACTAAATAATCAACCACACCCAGACCTTTTAAAAGATTGATGGCGCCCGATGCAAAATATTCTGCTGAAGAACATGAATAATAAAGCGGCATCTCTATTACAAGATCCGCGCCTGCGTTCAAAGCCATTCTTGTTCGCTGATATTTATCGATTACGGCGGGAACACCTCTCTGGGTGAAATCACCGCTCATAACAACGATAATAAAATCGGCACCGGTTAACTGTTTGGCTCTTTTAATCTGAAATTCATGTCCGTTATGCAGAGGATTGTATTCTGCAATGATGGCAGCGACTTTCATTAACTAGTCCTCGATAATCTCATCAAACTCCTGGGTATCAAGATATTCGTCAAAAGCGTCTGCAACGGCTTCATATTCGTCATCATCCACGATGGAAATGAGTTCGGGCTCTTCGTTGGGGTCATCAGGATTTTCGCTGTAACCGTAAAGCCATACTTCGCCGTACAAATCATCTTCTTCGTCAACCATGGGAAGAAGAGCAATATAATCTTTTCCTTTAACCTCTAAAATTGTAACTACGGCACATGTTACCTGTCTGCCGTCATCAAGATCGAGATCGACTGTCATTTCCTCTTCGGGAATTTCGTTTAAGTTTGACATATAATACCTCCGTGCAAACAAATATATTTTAACATACTTTAAAAAAATTACAATTATGTTTATAATAATAAGGTCTGATAAGGATGGGAGCAGCCTATGAACGAAACAGAAATCAGAAAATT
Source organism: Lachnospiraceae bacterium (assembly GCA_017962225.1). Lineage (GTDB taxonomy): Bacteria > Bacillota > Clostridia > Lachnospirales > Lachnospiraceae > UBA3766. The sequence goes on along the minus strand of JAGCVT010000162.1, from coordinate 12,693 downwards.
TATGAAAAAGATAACTACGCTTATGTATGTGTCTTTTGCACTCTGGGTTTTTATCGTTGTTCTTCAGTTGTTTATCGGACTTGCGACTTTAGTTGTAGGTTACGGAATAGCAACTCTCTGTCTGATGGTTTATAACCTGATCGGCTGTATCAGATACATGAAAATTATCAATACTTTCAAACATTACAGCACCAAACCCGAGGCCGCTGCGGCTGTATCTTATTTCGAGAATTCAATCGGCGTGTGCTGGCTATTTATGTTTATCAATCTGGTACTTGGCGGTATCATCGGATTTGTCGGCAATCTGTATGATCTTATTCTTGCTTATTATGTCAGAAGCAAAAAGATGGATTTGCTAATGCCTTCCGGTGTTCCCGGCGAAATCGAAGTACCAAACCCGAGGGATTACGAATGATTAATTACAAGCTTGAAAAAGGATATCCTTTCCCCTGTGGAGCCACTCCTGTAAAGGACGGGGTTTTGTTTGTGTTTGAAAGCGATTCCGACAATTGCGGTATTATCTTAAAAAACAAAAAAAGCAAAGCAGTTACGAATATTGCACTTTCCGAGGAATACAGAAACGGCAATATTTTCTCTGTTATCATAAAAGATATTGAATTCGATAAATATCTTTACAGATTTTACTCTGACGGGAAAGAATTTGCAGATCCTTATTCTTTTACGATAACAGGTAACGAAAAGTTCGGTTTAAAGAAAGACAATTACGAGATTTATTCTTCAATCGTAAAACTTGATGAAGATGTAATTGAAGATACAAAGCCCGGACTTTCATTTGAAGATTCGATACTTTATCTTTTACATGTAAGAGGTTTTACTGCTCATTCTTCAAGCAAAGTAGAAAACAAAGGTACTTTTAAAGGCATCCTTGAAAAGATAGACTATTTAAAGGATTTGGGTATTACAACACTTGAACTTATGCCTGCGTATGAGTTTGAAGAGTATGAAAAGCCTGCTCCTAAAACAGCGCTTTCTGTAGATAATCTTGATTACAAATCCGAAAACAAGGTCAATTACTGGGGTTATAAAGAAGGCTTTTATTTTGCACCCAAGGCATCATACTGTGCTACAGGCAATCCCGTAAAAGAGTTTAGGGAATTTGTACACGAGCTTCATAAGAACGGCATTGAAGTTATTATGCAGTTCTATTTCCCTGACAAAGTTAAGCAGCATAAGATTTATGAGGTGCTTAAATTCTGGCTTATCAATTACAATGTTGACGGCTTCCATTTAAAAGGCAATAAGATTCCGTTTTCTTTTATTGCAAACGATCCTTTGTTTGGAAATACCAAGCTTTTGTACGATTACATTCCCGAGAATGAGATTTACGAGGCTGCTATTGTTCCCGCAAAGCGCAACCTCTGTTCATATTCCGATGCATTTATGTATCAGATGAGAAAAGTTTTAAAGGGTGATGAAGGCACATTAAAGGAATTGGTTTATTACACCAAGAATTATCCCGAGAAGAGTGCCTGCGTTAACTTTATTACCAATTATTACGGCTTTACGCTTAACGATCTTGTTTCCTATGACAGGAAGCACAACGAAGACAACGGTGAAAAGAATGTCGACGGATGTGATTATAATTTCTCATGGAACTGCGGTCTGGAAGGAAAGACCAAGAAGAGCTCGGTTATTAAACTTCGTAAAAAAATGATGAAGGATGCTTTGTTCCTTGTTTTTTCATCAAAGGGAACGCCGCTTATCTTAGCCGGAGACGAGATTTGCAATACACAGAACGGAAATAACAATCCTTACTGTCAGGACAATGCTGTAAGTTATATAAATTGGAATTTAACTGCCGAAGCAACGGAGATGCATGAATATACCAAGAAGCTTATTGCTTTAAGAAAGAGCGATTTAAAAGGTATTCTTAACCGTGAGTTTTCAATGCTTGACAGAGCACATATCGGATATCCTGATTTGTCCTATCATTCAGACGAGGCTTGGAAAGCCGATCTGGCCACATATAACAGACATCTGGGTATTATGTATTCAAGCCTTGATGAAAAAGACGATGTGACTTTATATTATCTTGCATATAATTTTTACTGGAAAGAAATTACATTCTCACTTCCTTATCTTCCTTTATCGGCCAAGTGGGATGTGGTATTCTCCACAGCAGATGTAAAAGAAAAAGAAGAGGAGAAGGAAGAAACCAAACAGGGCATGAAATTCGAACTTGAATCCAGATCATGCGCTGTATTTAAAGTTTCTTTCAATAAATCTGTTCTAAATAACAAATAACTGATATAATAAATCGGTTTAAAAAATATGAAAGACGGTAACTGAAAAATGATTGACAACAAAAAAGTATTATTTTCCGGAATGCAGGCTACTGGCTGCTTAACATTAGGCAACTATCTCGGAGCATTACAGAACTGGGTTAAATTGTCCGATGAGTATGAGTGCTTTTACTCTGTAGTAGACCTTCATTCGATCACTGTAAGACAGGATCCCGCGGAATTCAGACAGAAAGCAAAAAATCTTCTGGCTTTATATATTGCAGCCGGACTTGATCCCGAAAAGAACTGTATTTATTATCAGTCACATGTATCGGGACATGCAGAGCTTGCATGGATTTTAAACTGCTTTACTTATATGGGCGAACTTAACAGAATGACTCAGTTCAAAGACAAGTCCGCCAAACATGCAGACAATATAAATGCAGGTTTGTTTACTTATCCCGTTCTTATGGCTGCAGACATTCTTTTATATCAGACAGATGTTGTTCCTGTTGGTATCGACCAGCTTCAGCATCTTGAACTTACAAGAGATATCGCACAGAGATTTAACTCTATTTACGGCGATGTATTTACAATACCCGAGCCTTTCATCGGAAAGACCGGTGCAAAGATTATGTCTCTTCAGGATCCTTTAAAGAAGATGTCCAAATCTGACGAAAATCCCAATGCTTCGATTTTCTTAACAGATGACAGAGATACAATCATAAGAAAATTCAAGAGAGCCGTTACAGACTCCGAAGCAATGATAAAGCACAGAGAAGAGCAGCCCGGCGTTTCAAACTTAATTGAGATTTACTCCGCTTGTACAGGCAAATCCTTCGAAGAAGTTGAAAAAGAATTCGACGGCAAAGGCTACGGAGACTTCAAGCTTGCCGTAGGTGAGACAGTAGCGGATATGCTTACACCTCTTCAGACCCGCCACGCTGAGATTTTAAAAGACAAGGCATATCTTGACGGTATTGTTAAGAAAAACGCCGAGAAAGCCCAGTACTTCTCGAATAAGACCTTAAGAAAGGTTCAGAAGAAAGTCGGCTTCAACGAAAAAGTAAGATAATTTTATGATTTGGCCGGAGGTTCAATCCTCCGGCTTTTTTATATTTTAAAAATAAATCTTGATATATGACAAATATATGATATATTAGACATTGATGTTTTCTTACGGAACGTGTGAAACATCCGACATTACTAACAATTTGTTTTGTCCAAAGGAGGAAAAGAAAAAGAATTGAAAAAAGTGTTTTTGTTTGGTTTACTTGCAACTTTAACAATGCTTCCTATTTTTGGTTGCAGCAAGGCTTATGAAAACGGCGAAGTCTACGTTTACAACTGGGGTGAATATATCGATCCCGAAGTAATCGAGATGTTCGAGAAAGATACTCAGATTAAGGTTATTTATGATGAGTACGAAACAAACGAAATGATGTATCCCAAGGTAGAAGCCGGTGCGGTTAATTACGACGTTGTATGTCCTTCGGATTACATGATTAAGAAAATGATTGATAACGATATGCTTGCAGAACTTAACTGGGACAATATCCCTAATTCCAAGAATATCGGACAGCAGTATTTTGATACAAGTAAGGAATTCGATCCCGAAAACAAGTATTCAGTACCTTACTGCTGGGGAACTGTAGGCATTCTTTACAATAAAACCATGGTTGACGAGCCCATCACTAAATGGGAACAGCTCTGGGATCCTAAGTATAAGAATCAGATTTTAATGCAGAATTCCGTAAGAGATGCTTTTATGGTTGCTCTTAAGTTAAACGGATATTCAATGAACACAATCAATATCGACGAGCTTCAGATTGCAAAGCAGTCCTTACTTGATCAGAAGCCCCTTGTTCAGGCTTACGTTGTTGACCAGGTAAGAGATAAGATGATCGGTAACGAAGCTGCAATCGGTGTTATTTATTCAGGCGAAGCAATCTATACACAGAGAGAAAACGAAAACCTTGTTTACGTTATTCCTGAAGAAGGCACAAACGTATGGATTGACTCATGGGTAGTTCTTAAAAATGCTAAGAATAAAGAGAACGCTGAAGCATTCATCAACTATATGTGCAAACCTGAAATCGCTTTAATGAACTTTGATTTCATCACATATTCAACACCTAACGATGCAGCAAGAGAATTAATCGAAGATGAAGACATCAGAAATTCCGAAATCGCATTCCCTGATTTAACACAGTACAACAACCTTGAAACATACAAGTATCTTGGTGAAGACGGAGACGAGTTATACAACTCACTCTGGAAAGAAGTTAAATCCGAATAATTTAAAATCTTAAAAGATATAAAAACCGGCAAACTGTTTATCAGCCTGCCGGTTATTTTTTTATTTCTCTTTTGCTTTCTTTCCGGAACCCGGAAGAATATTGATTAATATCAGTAATACCAGAACCGTGACGAATATCAGTGATGACAGAGCGTACATTTTAGGATCGATACCTTTTCTTACCTGTGAGTAAATCTTTGTTGAAAGAGTATCGACGCCTGCACCCTTGGTGAAGTGTGTGATTATAAAATCATCGATACTCATTGTGAAAGCCATCAGCAGTCCCGAGAAAACGCCGGGAAGGATGTCGGGAAAAACAACCTTAAAGAATGCTTTAAAAGGCGATGCACCCAAATCCATGGCTGCTTCGTATGCAGAAGGATTAAGCTGCTTGATACGAGGCATAACGCTTAAGATTACGTAAGGAATGTTAAACGTTATATGCGCCAGAAGGATTGTAGTAAATCCAAACTTTACGTTAAAGAAGATAAAGAGAAGCATTAACGATATACCGGTAACGATTTCGGCATTTAACATGGGGATGTTTGTGATACCCATCATTAATGTTCTTGTACCTTTTTTAAGGCTTGTGATGGCGATAGCTGCAATTGTTCCGATAAATGTAGATATCAGAGCGGATAAAACAGCAAGCAGCAGAGTGGTAACAAGTGCTTCCATTATCGAAGAATCGGAGAGAAGCTGTGTATACCATTTGAATGTAAAGCCGCCCCATTTAGCTCTTGATTTGGATTTATTAAAAGATAAAACAATTAATACAAGCATCGGAGCATAAAGGAATATGAAGATGAGAGCGATATAAATCTTTTTTAAGACATTTGCCATTATAATGCGCTCCCTTCTCCGTCTTTATCGAATATGGCGGTGATTATCATCGAAATAATAATGAACAGCATAAGCACGATTGAAAGTCCCGAACCCAAGTGCCAGTTGGAATTAAGCGTGAATTCCTGTTCAATAACATTACCGATAAGCAGGATTTTACTACCTCCCAAAAGATCGGAAATAACGAAGGTTGTAAGTGCAGGTACAAATACCATTGTGATACCTGATATAATTCCGGGAACGCTTAAAGGAAGAGTAACCTTTAAAAATGTCTGTACTTCGTTTGCGCCCAAATCTCTTGCTGCATTTAACAGGTTCTTGTCGATTTTACAAAGAACGTTGTAAATAGGAAGAACCATAAAAGGCAGGAAGTTGTAAATCATACCAAATACGATAGCATAAGGTGTATTGATTATTTTAAGAGCCGGCAGATGAATTGTACGAAGGATTGTATTAATTACACCTTCGTTTTCAAGCAGCGTCTGCCATGCAAGTGTTCTTAAAAGGAAGTTCATCCACATGGGAAGAACGAAAATAAGTATCATCAGCTTGTTGTTTTTTGAATTGAGGCTTGAAAGAATCATAGCCAGAGGATAGGAAAGCAGCAGACAGATGACTGTACTTATGAACGATAAAAGCAGTGCAATCAAAAGTGATTTGAAATGCACGGGCAGAGATATCGATAAAATATTAGCAAATGTGAATTTTCCGGTCTTGTCGGTTAATCCGAAATAGAAAACCATTACAAGCGGAATGATGATAAAGGCTAACGACCAGAATGCATAAGGAAGCGAAAGCCATTTGACGAATTTATTCTTCAATTTGTACGGCCTCCTCATCTTCGCTGGCAGGTTTGTTCATAATCTGGATGTTGAAGGGATCAACTTTGATGCCAACCTTTTCGCCTACAGGGAACATCTTTGTGGAATGAACAAGCCATTCAAAACCGTTTGCCATAACGTCCATTTCGTAATGAACTCCTTTGAATATTAATGATGTAACTTCGCCCGAGATAGTTCCTTCTTCGGGACTTACAAGTTCAATGTCTTCAGGTCTGATAACCACGTCTACATGAACGTTTTCACCGAAGCCTGTATCCACGCATGCAAACTTTGCACCGAGGATTTCTACAAGCTCGTCTCGAATCATAATAGAGTCGATAATATTTGAATCGCCGATAAAGTCAGCAACGAAAGCATTTTCAGGCTCGTTGTAAATCATTTCGGGAGTTCCGATCTGCTGAATATAACCCTGGTTCATGACAACGATTGTATCTGACATAGTAAGGGCTTCTTCCTGATCGTGTGTTACATATATAAAAGTAATTCCGAGTTCGTTTTTAAGTCTGATAAGCTCATACTGCATGTCCTGACGAAGCTTTAAATCAAGCGCTCCTAAAGGCTCGTCGAGAAGAAGAACCTTGGGCTCGTTTACGATAGCTCTTGCGATAGCGATTCGCTGCTGCTGGCCGCCGGAGAGTGAATCGGGCATTCTGTTCTCGTAACCTTCAAGGTTAACGAGTTTAAGAGCGTATTTAATCTTATCGTCTATATAAGATTTCGATTTGTTCTTTATTTTTAAACCGAAAGCAATATTCTCGGCGATATTCATATGCGTAAAAAGAGCATATTTCTGGAATACTGTATTAAGCTGTCTTTTGTATGCGGGAAGCTTGGTGATATCTTTTCCGTCAAAAACAACACGTCCGGTATCGGGATTTTCAAATCCGCCTATAATACGAAGAGTGGTGGTTTTGCCGCAGCCTGAAGGGCCGAGAAGAGTTACAAATTCATTCTCTCTTATGTAAAGATTCATCTCGTCAAGAACGAGGTGATTGTCATAAGATTTTGAAATGTTTTCAAGAGTAATAAGTTTGTTGCTCATTTTTGCTCCAATCATAAAATAAATAGTTCGTAAAAAACATTTTTATTTTATACGATTTGTGTTATTATGTAAATTGATTTTATATGGATTTTTGCGACTTTTTATATATTTAATTTGTTGGGGGTTTGCATGAGATTCGAAAAATATGTTGCCTATGTTTCAAGTTATACAAAAAGAAACAAAATGGGCATTACAATATTTGATGTTGATATTGAAAAAGGAACTTTCATTTACAGAAATTCAATTGAAATTTCCAATTCATCATATCTGACCAGTTCGCATAACGATCAGTTCCTTTATTCCATCACCGACATGGGTGTTAAAAGCTATGAAATTGATTCCGACGGCAATCTGGATGAAATCAATTTTGCGACTGTAAACGGTATGAGAGGATGCTACCTTTCGACCGATTATACCGACAGATATTTGTTTGTCGCAGGCTACCATGACGGAAAGATTACAGTTTTAAGAGTCGGAGAAGACGGTGCAGTCGGGGAAATTACCGATGAAATTTACGTTCAGGGCATGGGAGAAGTTTCAGACCGTTCTTACGTGCCTCATGTAAGCTGTGTAAAGATGTCCAGAGACAATAAGTTTCTTTTGGCTTCGGATACAGGTATGGACCATGTAAATGTTTATGCGCTCAATTATGAGACCGGCAAATTAAAACCCGTAGACATTATCCGTTCGGATGTTAATTCCGGCCCGAGACATATGATTTTCTCGGTAGACAACAAATACGTTTACGTTCTTAACGAAATGCAGAATTCCGTTGACGTATTCACATATACGGCTCTTGATTCGGGATATCCCGAATTTGAAAAGATTCAGACGATTCAGACCGTTGAAGATTACCATGCATCAATGTCTGTTTCGAGAGCCCTTAAATTCAGCGAGGACAGAGATTATATCGTTACTTCATCCGCGGGCGACAATTCCGTAGAGATTTTTAAAAGAGATGAAGCAACAGGTCTTTTAACCAAGATTCTCTGGCTTCCCATAAGCGGTTCGTATCCTAAGGATGCTGCACTTTTCCCTGATAAAAAGCATTTAGTATCCTTAAACCACGAATCCAGCACACTTACATTCTTTAATGTGGATCTAGAAAAAGGACTCCTTTCGATGTGTGCAAAAGAAGTAAAAATTGATTATCCTAACTGTGTGATTTTCCACGGTATTAAGTAAGTTTGTTTTATGAGTTTTAAAAAGTTTTTGTTTTCCAATAAAATAAAGTTTTCGTTAGCCACGATACTTGTATTGTTCCTGCTTCTTTTTACGGACATTCCTGTCGGTTTTTCCAATCTAATTTTTGCGAGCGAGATGTCAGGTGTCGATGATGAAGGAAGACCGCTTTACATGCATACTCTTGCAGAAGAAAGCGTGGATGTATCCGATGATTATTCGGTTAATACTAATAACGAGCCTGCGGACTTCGAAACTATTATTTCTAAAAGAATCGCATCGTTTGATCTAAATGACTGGAATTTAATTCTTGTAAATAAAGACAATCCTCTTGAGGCCGATTTAGACTGTAAGCTTAAAAATTTCAACGGCTTCGATGTGGATGAGCTTATTTATGATGACCTTGATGCGATGTTTAAAACAGCCAAGGACGACGGTATCAATCTTTTAATGGCGTCAGGCTACAGAAATTTCAACACGCAGACATATCTTTATGAAAAGAAGATTAATTATTTCAGAAGACTCGGGTACAGCCAGGCAGAAGCAACCGAAATAGCTTCCATGAAAGTTACGCCGCCTTTGACAAGTGAGCACGAAACAGGTCTTGCTGTCGATATTGTCAGCTACAATCACAACTGCACGGATTATGATTTCGGTAACTGTGAAGCGGGTATCTGGCTTAAAGAGCATTCTTTTGAATACGGATTTATTTTAAGATATCCCGAAGGCAGGGAAGATATTACAAAGATTCAGTACGAGCCCTGGCATTACAGATATGTCGGAAAAGAAGCTGCTGAATTCATTTATATAAACGATTTAACTTTTGAAGAATTCGTCGACATGATAAATGAGTATAACGGTGTTACTGCCGAAGAATAAACAGACCGGATTTATTTTATGAGCGAAAGATTTACCATATTAAAAAGAGAAGGTTCGGCTAAAAGAGGGCGCTTCGAGACCGTGCACGGTGTTATCGAAACGCCTGTCTTTATGAATGTCGGTACGGTTGCGGCGATTAAAGGTGCTGTTTCCACCGAAGACCTTGAAAGAATAGGCACGCAGGTCGAACTGTCAAATACATATCATCTTCATGTTAGACCCGGTGATGAAAAGATAAAAGCGCTTGGTGGTTTACATAAGTTTATGTCGTGGAACAAACCTATTCTGACCGACTCGGGCGGATTTCAGGTATTTTCACTTGCTTCTTTAAGAAAGATAAAAGAAGAGGGCGTTTACTTTGCATCACATATTGACGGCCGTAAAATCTTTATGGGTCCCGAAGAAAGCATGAGAATTCAGTCAAATCTTGCATCCACGATTGCAATGGCATTTGATGAATGCCCGAATTCCAAGGCAGACAGAAAATATGTCGAGGATTCGGTTGCAAGAACCACGAGATGGCTTGAGAGATGCAAAGCGGAAATGAACAGACTGAATAGTTTGGAAGATACAATTAATAAGGATCAGCTTTTGTTCGGTATCAATCAGGGTGCAATTTTCCCCGATATTCGTATCGAACATGCTAAAAGAATTTCTGAGCTTGATCTTCCGGGATACGCAATCGGCGGACTTGCTGTCGGCGAAAGCCATGAAGAGATGTATGAAATCATTGAAAAGACGGTTCCTTATCTGCCTTCGGATAAGCCTGTATATTTAATGGGCGTCGGCACTCCGATAAATATCCTTGAGGCTGTTGAACGCGGGGTTGATTTCTTTGACTGCGTATATCCTACAAGAAACGGAAGACACGCACATCTTTACACGAAGTTCGGTAAAATAAATCTGATGAATGCAAAATATGAACTTGACGATTCTCCGATTGAAGAAGGCTGTCAGTGCCCGACATGTCAGAGATATTCAAGAGCTTATATCAGACATCTATTAAAAGCAAAGGAGATGCTCGGCATGCGTCTTTGTGTCCTGCATAATCTTTATTTTTACAATAATTTAATGGCAGAAATAAGAGATGCGCTGGATAACGGATGTTTTGCGGAATACAAAAGAGCGAAAATTTCATCTATGATGAATGAGGAATAATAATTTCCTACTTGTATTATTAATCGAAATAAATTATTGTATTAGTTGTTTAATTTATATAAAGGAGTTTTAAAATGTTTAATCTTTTACTTGATGCAGCAGCAAACGCTAACGGCGGCGGAGGATTTTTAGGCGGCCTCGGAATTTGGGGAACCGTTCTCTATATCGCTATTTTTGGTGTATTTATTTATTTTGTAATCGTAAGACCTCAGAAAAAGGAACAGAAAAAAATCCAGGCAATGCTTTCAAATATGGAAGTCGGAGATGCTGTTGTTACAACAAGCGGCTTTTACGGTGTAATCATTGATATAACAGATGAAGATGTTATTGTAGAATTCGGCAACAACAAGAACTGCAGAATCCCTATGAAGAAATCGGCTATCGCACAGATTGAAAAAGCCGAATAAGGAGTTTTCGTGAAAAGAATCGGTATAATTTTAATTACAATTTTATCGTTTCTTCTTATTACGTTTGCGGGGTTATATTTTTTCGGAGTATTTTATTTCAGACACTGGTTCTGTCCCAATACTTACATTAACGGTGTAAATGTTACCAACCAGAACTTTAATGTCTGCGATGCTTTGATTAACGAAGGCGTAGTAAATCATAATCTCGTCATTGAAGACAGTGACGGGACTCAGATTTATATTGACGGCTCCGAGATATATAGCTACAACTATAACGAAATCGGAAATGCGATTCAGTACATAAAAGACTCACAGAATCCCTATCTGTGGGTTAAATGTATTTTTGAAAAGCATGAATATGTTTATCATCCTACCAGATATCTGGATGATAAAAAGCTTATGCAGATTGTCAAGAATTCCAATCTCGGCAAAAAAGACAGATTCGATCCCAAAAGACACGCCGAGATTAAATATACCGAAGAAAACGGATATGAACTTATTGACGATACGCAGAATCTTCTTGACTGGGAGCTTTTAAACAATCTTGTAATGGAAGCTTCCGTAGAAGATACCGGATATATCAATTTAAAAGAAGCCGGTGTTTATAAAGACGTCGAAAGAACGGAAGAAGAGAAAAAGCTTTTGTCCGACTGGAACAAGCTTGAAAAAACTCTTGATTTCAACATGACATACAAGCTTGCGACGGGAGAGGAAATCCCTGTTGACGGCGCTGTAATTTCAAAGCTTCTTTTACTGGACGAAAACGGAGATTTTGTTTTCGAAGACGGAGAAGCGGTTATAGATTCCGATAAGGTACATGCTTTTGTACAGGATATGTCGGATAAATATGATAACTTTTATAAAGACAAGTATTTCAATACCACTAGCGGCGGTACGGTTTCCATTCCTTATACAAGATACACGACTTACGGCAGTCTTATGAATGTAAACGAAGAAGCTGCAGAGCTTGAAGAAATTATCAAGTCGCATAAGAGTCCCGGCGAAAGAGAGCCGATTTACATTAAAAAAGAAGACAGAGGCACATATGCCAATAATTACGGCGGAACTTATGTTGAAGTGGATATTACCAACCAGCATATGTATTACTACGTAAATAACGCTCTTGTTTTTGATACAGACGTTGTTACAGGCTGCAAAGCCAACGGAAATATGACACCCGACTGTGTATGCTTTATCTTAAATAAGGCAAGAAACGTAACGCTTATCGGACCCGGATACGAGTCATTCGTATATTACTGGATGTGCATTACAGGCCAGATAGGTATTCATGATGCGACATGGAGAAGAACCTTCGGAGGAGAGATTTATCTCTGGGGCGGTTCTCACGGATGCATCAATACTCCCATAAATAAAATGAGCGAACTTTATGAAATGATGGAAATTGGTACTCCCGTTATCGTTCATCATTATGAGCCTCCCGTAACAGACGATCTTGAAGACACAGAAGAGGAGACTGAAGATACTGAATCTGTAGAAACTGATACCGAAGAAGAAACTGAATAGTTATCTGACCGGACACAATAAAGTGTCCGGTTTTTTATGTCTTTTATGAGTTATGTAACCCGTCTGAAACCCTTTATTTATGGACAAAACTGACAAAGATTTTTATATTGTTAAAATTTTGTCATTTTTTGCATTTTTTGTATTGACTTAATATTTTTATAAAAGTAAAATATTGAACGTGAATTTATTTACCCAAAGGGTATTTATTTAAATTTTATTATAAAATTTGGAGGCTATATCATGGCAAGAGTTTACAATTTCTCTGCAGGTCCCG
>JAGCVT010000161.1 GCA_017962225.1 Lachnospiraceae bacterium | reverse complement strand
TGATAAAAGATACACAATGTACAACGGACTTATAAATGTATACAAGGAGCCCGGCTTCACATCTATGGATGCGGTAGCGGTGCTCAGAGGAATATTAAAACAAAAGAAAATAGGACATACAGGAACGCTCGACCCGGCAGCGGAAGGCGTACTGACGGTGTGCCTCGGCAATGCGACCAAACTCTGTTCTTTTCTTGAAGATAAAGACAAGGAATACGAGTGCAAAATGCTCCTTGGAACCACGACTGATACCGAAGACACCACAGGCAAAGTTTTAAGCGAAAAAAGCGTAGACTGCACTGACGAAGAAATCATAAAAGCAATAAATTCCTTCGTCGGAGATATCAAGCAGGTTCCGCCGATGTACTCGGCGCTTAAAAAAGACGGCAAAAAACTCTATGAACTTGCCAGAGCAGGAATCGAAATTGAGCGCGAAGCAAGAGATATAAAAATCTACCGAATAGAGATAAAAGAGATCGCAGTTCCCTATGTAACATTTACCGTAAAATGTTCAAAGGGAACGTATATCAGATCGCTTTGCAGGGATATAGGAGAAAAGCTTGGCTGCGGCGGATGTATGGAACATCTTAAAAGAACCGCAGTATCGTTTTTTGAAGAAAAAGATTCGCTAAAATTGTCGCAAATCGAAGAGCTTGCGAAAGCCGGAAAGATTGATGATTTTATCCTAAAAACAGAAGAAGTATTTAAAGACCTGGATTCGCTTTATGTGCTTCCGGAATCTAAAAGAATCATCGATAACGGAAACCCGTTGCTAATCGATAATGTAAAAGAATTAGCCGCAGAACCCGCAGAAGGAAAGATGTACAGAGTCATAAATGTAGAAGGCAATTTCTGTGCGGTGTATGCATTCGATAAAGAAAAAAATTATTTCAAACCTTATAAAATGTTTATGGTTTAAAAAAGTGCAGGCCATCCTGCACTTTTTGTTTTATCTTTTTGCATTTCTGTAAGCATAAAAGATATACTGCTGAATAACTCCGTTGTAAGGCGCATAAGCTTCAAAATCAAAACCTGTCGGAAAATGCTCTGCGAGAGCACGGTTAATCCAGACATCCTTGGGGAAGAAATCCAAACGGTGGAAGCCGAATAATGCAATACAGGAAGCTACTTTATCGCCGACGCCCTGCATCTTTTTTAATTCTTCAAGCAAGTCCTCGTCATTTAAATTATCGAGACGCGCGATTATATCAGGTTCCGAATAAAAAGCCTCCGCAGCAAGTCTGATATAAGGCAGTCTGTAACCGAGACCGCAACCGGCCAGTTTATCCGCATCAGCGGAAAGTATCTGCACTGGTGTAGGGAATGCATAATTTTCATCATCGATTTTATCTCCACAGAGTTCACAGAGTCTTTCAATCGAAGTTTTAATTGCGGGAATGCTTTTTCTTTGAGAGATGATAAAAGAAACGACCATTTCCCATTTATCCTGATTTAAAATTCGCATGCCTACGGAGCGAGCCGCACAGTCGCATAAAAATTCATCGTCTTTGACGGATTCACGGATGGAAGAATAATTTGTATCAAGATCAAAATAGTTCTTCCAGATCTTTTTAAAATCGTCTGCGCTGCAGTCAAAATCGAAGGAATTATCACCTGATTCTTTTATGATAAGAACCTTTCCGAACGCAACAATCTTGTAAGTATTTTCTTCTATTCTGTTAAATCTGAAGCACTGGCCGCTCTCGGCGATTACGCTTAAATTAAAGTCGTCGTTAAATGTTTTTTTCATAATGTTTCCTCATTCACATATCAAAATTTTAGATGAGTATCTTTCTTTTTTCAAGCACAAGAAATATATATTTTCGCGCCCGGCTATGGTATAATTAATCGTGTGCGGATTAAGGGCTTAAATCATAAAAACGGAGAAAAAAATGAAGATTATCCACACGGCGGATTTACATCTTGATTCGTCGATGAAAACACATCTTGAAGGCGAAAAAGCGACAAAGCGTAAAGACGAACTTACGCTTAATTTCACGCGCCTTTGCGAGTCTGCAGCAGACCTCGGAGTCAAAGCAATTATCATTGCGGGCGACCTTTTCGACACAAAGAGCGTTGCCAAAAAAGTTGCAAGCATCGTCCTTACCCAGATTAACAAATACAAAGACATAGATTTCTATTACCTTCGCGGAAACCATGACCGTGAAAGTTTTATAAGCTTCATAAAAGGCACGGGAGATGTTCCCGCGAACTTCCACATGTTTGAAGACACATGGACTTCGTATGTTTTAAATCCCGATTCGACCGGCAAAAAGATAAAACTTTACGGCGCAGAATTTAACGAAAATGTTTCCTCGCTCATGAAACTTTTCACCGCAGATTTTGATGATATAAACATCGTTACGCTTCACGGTCAGGAGAATGAGTATAAGGGGAAAGATAAGACCGAAACTGTTCCGATTTCGGAACTTCGCGGCAGAGGCATAGATTACCTTGCGCTCGGCCATGTGCACGAGTACAAGCTTAAAACTCTCGATTCAAGAGGCGTATACTGCTATCCCGGCTGTCTTGAAGGCAGGGGATTTGACGAGTGCGGAGACCACGGCTTCGTGCTACTTGACGTGGATGAAGAGAAGGGCGATATCATTCCGCAGTTCGTGGATTTCGCATACAGAAAACTTCACACGCTAGATGTAGATATTTCCGGCCTCGACAATTCGGGCGAGATCATAGAAAAGGTAAAAAGAGAACTTTTCTCAAAACGTTACAGCGAGCGCGACATGATTAAAATCCGCCTAATCGGAAATGTTGATGAGAATGCCGAAGTTAACGAGAACTTAATCGCAGCATCCGTAATGGATGATTACTTCTTCGTAAAAGCAAAAAACGAAAGCCGCGTGAGCGTTGATTACAGAAAGTATGCGCTCGATGAATCGTTAAAAGGCTGGTTTATCCGTCTTGTCGAAGAGTCCGACGAAATTGACGAAGAGACCAAGGGACAGATAGTACGCATGGGATTAAGAGCACTTTCCGGAGAGGAGATTATACAATGAAACTGATTTCCTGTTATATTTCCGGCTTCGGAAAAATCCATGATGAAAAGTTTGATTTTAATGACGGGCTCAATGTGTTCTGCGAAGACAACGGCTTCGGAAAGAGCACACTGGCATCGTTTATTAAAGTTATGCTTTACGGCTTTGAGGATGAAAATAAAAAGAGTTTAAAAGATAAAGAAAGAGAAAAATTCCGTCCCTGGAACAACGGCATTTACGGCGGAAGCATCACTTTCGAATACGCGGGCAAAGAATACGAAGTATCGAGAACCTTCGGAAAGAACGACAACAGTGATTCGTTCGAAGTCAGAGAACTCCCGTCCAATGCTGTCAGCAACGCATTTGATAAGAAGACTTTAGGCAACACGATTTTTGGTATAGACAAAGATTCTTTCTTCAGAACCGCTTACATCGCATCACCCGATTTGCAGAAAAACGACGATTCCGTAACCGATTCAATCAGAGCGAAGCTTGGCAATCTTACCGATGCAACCGACGATATCAACAATTTCGATACTGCATGCGCGAGATTTGAAAAGAAATTAAACGAATATTCTCCCGACAGAAAGCCCGGCAAAATCAAATGCCTTCAGATTGAATTGTCCGAAGAAAACAACCGCTTCAGAAATCTTGAAGATACCGAAAAAGCAACCGACATTCTCGAAGCCCAGATAATGGCGCAGACCGAGAGAATCGACAACGACCGCCGCAAGATTAAAGATCTTAAAAGAAAAGAATCCGAAGTAATGAAGGCGGACTCCATTAAAGCCAAGAAAAAAATGTACGATTCGCTTAAAGGCGAGTACGAAGAGAGCCGTAAAAAGACCGATGAGATATTTGATTTCTTTGCAGGCCATGTTCCTTCATTAAGCGACATCAACGCAGTCCGCGACAAGGGCATTAAGATGAAACATCTCGAGGAAGAGATGAAAGAAAATGCCGTTGATAAAGATGAAAAATGGATGGCGCTTGAAGACAAGTTTAAGAACGGAACCTGCAGTGAAGAAGAGGTTAAAAAATACATCTCTCTCTGGAACGAAACCCAGACCAAAAAGCACGATATCTTAGGAAAAGAAAACGACTTAAAGAACGAAGCCGAAGAATACATTGAACAGCAGAAAGCAGAGCAGAAAGAAAAATACGAGAAAGGCCTTGAGGCTTTCCGCATAAGCGAGAAAAAGAGAAAGACAAAACTTATTATCTTTTCAATCCTTGCACTTCTTTTCTTCGGTACCGCAATCGCACTTACCGTGCTTGGAATGAAAGGCATGCGCGACAGCTTTATTCTTATTCCCGAGGTGGCAGCGTTTGTTTTAGGAGTTGTATTTGCAGTTCTTATTTTAGTCATGAGACTATTTAAGAAGGGTGAGTTCAACTTAAAGCGCGATACGGATATCACAAGGGACGAGGCGATTTCCAAAGTCGACTCCTCACATTTTACGAGAAATGTCATCAAGTCCGGAAAAGACGATATTCTTTTTACGAACAACCAGGTTAAAAACTTTCTGGACAAATACAAAGTGCCTTTCAACGAGAACACCGTGACAGACGACCTCGTAAAATTACTCGAAGACGTAAAGGTTTATACGGAAGGTAAAAAGAAGCTCGAAATATTCGATAAATGCAAGGCTGATTTTATAAAAAACGGCGACGAAGTAAACGAGTTTTATGCGCGAATCGGAAAGAGCGGAAGCACAGCCGACGACGCGCAGCTTGACGAGTATCAGAAGAAGTCCGTAAGGTTCGTTTCTTCGATGGAAGAAAGCGAAAGAAAAAAGAATATTTTAGTGCAATTTGAGTCGGAAAATGATATAACAGAAATATGTAAGGAACTGCCCGAAGATTTGCCCGATATCGACGACTTAAGAGACGAAGTTTCCGAGCTCGAAGAAGAGATTGAAAAAGAATCCGAAATGCTTCTTAACTTCAGAAAACGTCTTGAGGAACGTCAGGAAGAAAGAGATTCTCTTTTAGGATTGGGCGTTAAAATCGACGAGGATAAAGAAAGATTGGCGGAGTACGAAAAAGATTATGCACTGATGCAGAAAACTCTGGAGTTTCTTACCAAGGCAAAGAACGAGCTTTCACTTAAATACACCGGACCGACCATGGAAGGTTTCAAAAAATATTCGGAGTTTTTTGAAGAGGAAGATACCGACTCATTCAGAATCGATACCGATTTGAACCTTACAAAGACCGAAGAAGGCATGCAGCGCCGCATAAGCGATTTGAGCCTCGGCCTTCAGGAGGTAACGGATTTCTGCTTAAGACTTGCACTTATTGATGCAATGTATCAGAAAGAAAAGCCTTTTGTGATTTTGGACGATCCGTTCGTAAACTACGACGAGAGCAATCTTTCGGGAGCCATGAAGGTGCTCGAACGGATTTCCGAAGATTATCAGATAATATATTTTACCTGCCACGAGAGCAGAACAAACGGGGGTTAAGTTATGGAAGAAAAAGATCAGAAAAGATTGAAAAGCATTTATGTCGGTCAGATAATTGACAGAGTTATTCTTATACTTGTATTTTTCCTGCTTATCGGAAACCTTGTGGGAACAATATATCTCGGAGTTCAGATAAAGAATTTTGCAAATATGCTTGAGCCCGCACTCGAGGTTTTAAACGGAATAGACGTCGAGGGACTTAACAAGACCATAACTACATTAAACAACGCGGTGGACGTATTTAAGATCAACGAAACACTGGATGCCATCGGCAAGCTGGATTTCGACGGATTCAGCAAAGTTCTTAACGGCATAGATGTCGACAAGCTAAACAATACGCTTGAGAAAATAGATGATGCTGCTCAGTTTATGAAGCGTATAGGCGACGGAATGAATAATTTCCTGAATCAGTTCGGCATAAATATCGGTAAATAATTTTCATCTTAAATACAAGGAGGAAAGATTATGAAACTTTTAAAAGAATTTAAGGAATTTGCACTCAAGGGTAATGTAATGGATATGGCTATCGGTGTTATCATCGGCGGCGCATTCTCCGCAATCGTTACAGCACTTACAACCTGCTTTATCAATCCTTTGATTAACAGTGTCGGCGGCGCAGAAGTTGCAGGCGCAATCAAACTTCCCTGGGTAGATTATTCAGAACTTGATTCCGAAGCAGCATTAGCTTTATCGCTTAACTACGGCGGATTCATTACAGCTATAATCAATTTCCTTATTTTAGCAGTTATTCTTTTCATCATGCTTAAAGCCATCAACTCCGCTACAAAGGCAGCAGAGGCAGCAGCAGCCAAGCTTAAAAAAGAGAAAGAAGCAGAAGAGGAAGCAGCTCCCACAACGAAGATTTGTCCTTTCTGTAAGAGCGAAATCAACATTGAAGCTACAAAATGTCCTCACTGTACATCAGATCAGCCTGCTGAATAAAACAGTCGGAAATTATATCTCATAAAAGAAAAAATCCTCCGGGGAGAGTTCTCCGGAGGTTTTTTCCCGTAAAAATCACTTTTTTGTTGACACATATGGGCACTTTTTGTATAATGTTTCGTGCGAGTCTTTCGATATTTGCCCTAATATCAGAAAGATATGATTTAAAAGTTGACCGGCGGCCCGGACATCCGACGGTTTGACAATAAATGTAAAAACCCACAAACGGTGGATGGAGACCGTTTCGGGGTCAGACTAATGGAGGAAAACAAAATGAAATCTTATATGGCAAGCCCTGCTACCATTGAAAGAAAATGGTACGTAGTAGATGCTGAAGGCCAGACACTCGGCCGTTTAGCTAGCGAGGTTGCTAAGGTATTAAGAGGAAAGAACAAACCCACCTTTACTCCTCACATCGATACAGGCGATTATGTAATCGTTATCAACGCAGAGAAAATTCAGGTTACAGGTAAGAAGATGGAGCAGAAGACATACTTCAGCCACTCAGATTATGTAGGCGGTGACAAGCAGGTAGTTCTTAAAGAAAAACTTGCAAAGCATCCTGAAGAAGTAATCGAGCATGCAGTAATCGGTATGCTTCCCAAAGGACCTTTAGGAAGAGAAATGTACAAGAAGTTATTCGTATATGCCGGACCTGATCACAAGCATCAGGCTCAGAAGCCCGAAGTTTTAACATTTTAAACCTGAAGTTTAAATAGGAGGATATTGATAATGGCTAAGAAAGCTGCAGAAAAGTTCTACGGAACAGGTAGAAGAAAAAAATCAATTGCCAGAGTGTATATCATGCCCGGCAAAGGAAATATAACTGTTAACAAGAGAGACATCGAAGAGTACTTCGGTATGGAAACCTTAAAGGTTGTTGTACGTCAGCCCCTCGTAGCATTAAACGCTACAGATAAGTTCGACGTAATCGTTACCGTAAAGGGTGGCGGAACAACAGGCCAGGCAGGTGCCATCAGACACGGTCTTGCACGTGCACTTGTTAAAGCAGATGAAGACAACAGACAGATTCTTAAGAAAGAGGGTTATCTCACAAGAGATCCTCGTATGAAAGAAAGAAAGAAATATGGTCTCAAAGCTGCTCGTCGTGCACCTCAGTTTAGTAAACGTTAGTTTTCGAAATTATTCCCTCCGCGAAATGCGGAGGGATTTTTTTGTTTACTCGATTCTTTTATGATAAAATGAAGATTACCGGGGATGAATATATCTAATTTATTTGAAATTACACGCGTTTTGAACATAACAAGAATTAAGCGTGTAGAATTTTAAGAGTGGATATCCGATATTACGTGTGTTTAGAGTATATCTTGAATTATGCGCGTAAAAATCTGAGAGAAAAAAAGAAAACCTACGCGCGTTTTAAATAGTTCTTGAATTTTGCACGTAAGATTTTAAGGAATGACCATAAAAGCTACGCGCATATTAGAGAATTTCCGCTTAACGCGCGTAATAATCCGTAATTACAGCAATAATAGCGATTACTGCGAGCGGGCTGTTTTGAAAAAACATCCGGTATGAGAGAATTAAAATGCCTAATTACAGAAAAACAAAATTAGCATGCTATCTGGGTTTTATTACCCAGGCGATAGCTGCGAATTTTGCTCCGCTTTTGTTTTTAAAATTTCATAAGGACTATGGGATATCCCTTGGAAATATAGCGCTTATTTCGACGGTCTATTTCTTTACACAGCTTCTTATTGATCTTTTCTGCGCGAAGTTTGTGGATAAGATTGGATACAGGGTTTCGATTGTGGTGTCGGAAATATGCTCGGCGGCGGGACTTGTGGGGCTGGCATTTCTGCCGGAATTACTGCCGAATGCATTTGCCGGAATACTGATAAGCGTAATGGTATATGCTGTTGGCTGCGGACTGATTGAGGTTCTGGCAAGCCCGATAATAGAGGCATGTCCGTTTGAAAACAAGGAAGCGACAATGAGCCTTCTGCATTCCTTCTACTGCTGGGGATGCGTGGGAACAATCGGAATATCGACTCTTTTCTTTGCAATATTCGGCATGGACAGCTGGAGATGGCTGGCTGTTTTATGGGCGCTTGTTCCGGCTGTAAATATATTCAACTTTGCAACCTGTCCTCTGGTACCGATTGTTGAAGAGGGCAAGGGAATGGGAATCAGAAAGCTCGGTAAAAAACCGATTTTCTGGGTGGCGATATGTCTTATGGTCTGTGCAGGTGCATCAGAGCTTGCCATGGCTCAGTGGGCATCTGCCTATGCGGAGGCGGCACTCGGACTTTCAAAAGCGGTCGGGGATCTTTTAGGGCCCTGCCTTTTTGCCGTAACTATGGGCATAAGCCGTATCATATACGGTAAGTACGGAGAGAAATTTGATCTTAAAAGATTCATGATCGGCTCGGGATTATTATGCGTCGTGTGCTACCTTCTTGCATCACTTTCGGCCAATCCGATTATCGGACTTATCGGCTGTATTTTCTGCGGATTCTCGGTAGGCATTATGTGGCCCGGAACCATCAGTATATCGTCGAAGAAATTTCCGACAGGCGGAACTGCGATGTTTGCACTTCTTGCGATGGCGGGAGATTTGGGCGGGAGCATAGGACCTGCGATTGTCGGACGCGTGACGCAGTTTGCGGGGGATGATATAAGAGTCGGTATGAGAGTGGGCCTCGTTTTCCCGATAGTGCTCATAATAATGCTTTTTATTATCGGACATAAATCGGACAATTCCAAAAGGAAGATATAGCAAATCGGAAAAAATTTGTGATATTATAAAAATGTATTCATATGGTAACAGCAAACGGAGCAGACGAGAGGAGAAAACTATGGGATACAGAAAAAACTTTAGGATTTTGGGAGTTATTGTAACCGCGGTACTTTTTGCCACAACCGCAGCGTGTAAGGAAAAGCCGCAGACGATTGACACATCGGACATCGAAGAATTAATAGAGACGCCGGCAGTTGAAAATACTACGTCGGAAAATACTGCGTCAGACGATACGACAGCGGATAATACGGAAACGGACAATAAGTCAGCAGAAGAGGATAAGTATCCGGGTCTGGTGGTGGTTCACACGAATCAGACCTCATATGGAATTGGAATGGCGGGCCAGACTGCACCGCCGGAAGCTGACGGAGATTTAAAAGCTGCCGACATTGTTATTACCGCCGACGGAAGAGAATATCATTATGAGCATATAGATATACAGTATGCTCCGATTGAAGAAAATTATAAGTATGACCCGTATAATGTTTCGGATGTGATTCTTGAAATTATGAAAGACTCGGGTTATGAAGAACCGTATAACGATGTTATGGTCATGGATTCTGACGAACAGCAAACTATTGACTGGGAGTCACTTACCCGGGTAAGCGGTGTTTTAAACCCGCAGGAAGCAGACAAGATATCTTTTGAAGTATCTATATTTGAATATGAAACCGTTGAAGTTGCAGACCAAAAATTTTTGGATTATGCGGATTCGTATAACAGTTACGACAAAATTGATTTAACAGTAAGCTCTGAAGAAAACAGCAGAACCCTTTCTAATTTCTTCCTGAAACAATCAGGTTTGGCCATGCAGGCTTTTATCTGTCAGAAAGGTAATGTAATGTATATTTTTACCACAGGTTTCGCTGCAGCACCCAGATTCAGTTCCGATTCCGAAGAAATCAAACCGGTATACGATCTGGATACGGCAGAAGCGGTAATGACAGAATTAAATGTGCCGTTTAAAATCTTTTATGAGGACTAAATAAAAAAATCCCTCCGAATTAACGGAGGGATTTTCGTTATCATAAAAGAATTAAATATCTGCTTTCCAGAGTCCGTGGAGGTTGCAATATGCATATACGGCAACGGGCTTGTCGTCTGCTGCGAGAGCGAATTCAACAGCAGGTGCGCCGCCGACCGCAAGGTTCTTTCTCTGGCCGCCGTTTTCGGTCTGAAGATATACCCAGAGAATGCTGTGCTCTTCGAGCATGGGATGGTCAACGCTTCCTACATTAACTTTTACGATGTTGCCTTCAACTGTTACAACGGGAACATGTTTTTCAAGACTTGCGTCAACTGTTCCGGGAACAAGGGGCTTCATAGCTTCGCCGCAGCACATTGTAGGAACGGCTGTGGGATTAATAACACCGATTATCTTTCCGCATCTTTCACAGATGTAAAACTTAACTTCACTCATTTTTATTTCCTCCTTATAAATTTTGTACTCTTAACTACTGAAGCAGCTCGAGTATTCTTGCTTTGGAAAGCGCGCCGACATGCTTTGTAACGATTTCACCGTCCTTAAGCACTACAAGTGTGGGAATGCTCATTACACCGAATTCTTCTGCCAGATCCTGCTCATCGTCAATATCAATCTTTCCGACGGTAAATTCAGGATGTTCCTCTGCGATTTCATCTACTAAAGGAGAAACCATCTGACAGGGTCCGCACCATGTTGCGAAGAAGTCCAAAAGCACTTTTTTATCGCTCTTTTTTATCTCTTCGATATTTTCATTTGTTACATTTATTACTGACATAACATACCTCCTTTTAGAATCATTTTTATTCGTACTCCTATAGTAACTATTATAGTTGATAAAAATCAAAAATCTATGTGACAAAATGCCGATTAAAATCGGCTTTTTTAGGTAAGATTTGCCTCGTCAATAATACTTGCAAATATTCTTTTTAAATTGTATTCTAAAAGAGGTTGATTTTATTTAATTAAAGCAGAAAGCGGTGGAGAAATTATGGAAAAAAATTATTTGGAAATGTCAGCTTTTATGGTTTATCTGGTGCTTGTTCTTGCAATCGGTATTTTCTTCTTCGTAAAGGGCAGAAAACAGACCGGTGACAAAGCATATTTCCTTGGCGGCAGACAGATGAACGGTCTGGTTGCGGCTCTTTCGGCAGGTGCATCGGACATGAGTGCGTGGGTTCTGATGGGACTTCCCGGCTCGGTTTATCTCTGGGGTATGGGCCAGGTCTGGATTGCCGTAGGACTTATAATCGGTACTATCTGTTCATGGATTTTTATAGCTCCGAAGTTAAGAAGATATTCGATTAAGGCTGATGATGCAATTACCATTCCTCAGTTTCTGGCTAACAGATTCAAATCAAAGAATCCTGCACTTCAGGTTGTATGTGCTCTGATCTTTATGATTGCATACTGTGTTTATTCCGCATCAAGTATTTATGCGTGCGGTTCCCTTTTCAACCAGATGTTTGGCTGGGATCCTATGTATGCGATGATCGGCGCAACCGTTATTATTCTTTTATATACATTCTTGGGCGGCTTCAATGCGGTTTGCTGGACTGACTTTTTCCAGGGAATGTTAATGCTTCTTGCATTAATGACTGCTCCCATTGTTGCGCTCTTTGTTATGAACGGTGCTGACTTTAAGCCTGTTGCCGAAGTCGTAACCCCCGATCACTATTACAATTTCTTATCAAGCGGAAAGTTTGATTATGCAAGTTTTACAGATATCATAAGCGGTTTCGGCTGGGGCCTCGGATATATGGGTATGCCTCATATTCTTATCAGATTTATGTCCATAAAGTCTGAAAAAGATATGAAGAAGTCACAGATTATAGGCTGCTGCTGGACAGTTGTCATTCTTACAATGGCATGCGTTGTTGCACTTGTTGCACATCAGTTCTTAGGCTCAAGCCTTGGCGCAGATGACAGAAGCTTCGTATTTATCACTATGGTACGCCGTATTTTCCCCGCACTTTTGTCGGGTGTTCTTCTTTCGGCTATCCTTGCAGCTTCGATGTCAACCGCGGACTCACAGCTTCTTGCTTCTTCGTCCGCATTTGCATCAGACCTTTACAAGCCTTTGTTCAGAAAGAATGCCAAAGGCACCGAAATGCTCTGGGTCGGCAGAGGAGTTGTTGCAGTTATTTCAATAATCGCTCTTTTAATAGCCGTCAACCCCAACTGTGCCGGCATTATGGCACTTGTTGAATGTGCATGGGCAGCATTCGGCGCAGCATTCGGACCCGCTATTATCCTTGCTCTTTACTGGAAGAGATTTACTTACAAAGGCGCTGTTGCAGGTATCGTTGCAGGCTTTGCAATGGATGCTTTCTGGTACTGCTGCCTTTCGGGTAACGTAGAAAAACTTACTCTTGTAAATACAGGAATTTACGAAATTATTCCGGGATTTATCTTCAGTTTACTGGTGGCTGTACTTGTTTCTCTTATCGACAAAAAACCTTCAAGGGAAATCAGCGATTTGTTTGATGAAGTATCCAGAACAAAAGAGGACTAGATACTTTTAACGGGGTGGTTATATGCAAAAGAGCGAACTGGTTGAAAGTTTAAAAAACGGATCGCTTGACAATATTCTTGTCGACCTCTACTGCGACGAAGCGAAACTTGACTATCAGAGTGCAAGATATATTGCGGCGTGCGAGAAATTTGAACTCTTATTCGG
>JAGCVT010000160.1 GCA_017962225.1 Lachnospiraceae bacterium | reverse complement strand
TATTTTCATAATCTTAACCTTTCATCTGAAAGAAATGTCTGTTCCAAAAGTTTGTAATTTAGTGAAAATACTATCAGAGAAATTAATCCGTGAAAATTACGTGTTTTTTATCGTCTATGATAAGAAATATTTATAATTTGCCGTTGTTATCATCGGTGATAAACTGAATTTATGATTGGGGTGTATGCTGTGTTATAATTATTTTGTCGTTTTGAATTAATCTATTTAAACAGATATTAAAAAGGATAAAAGATGGAAGATATAAAGATAAGCGTTGAGCAGATGCGAAAAAGTGATGCATATACAATAGAAAACTTTGTTCCGTCAAAGGAACTGATGTACCGTGCTGCAAACGGAGTATTTGAATCTTATAAGGACTGGGCTCATAAAAGAATCGCAATTGTAATCGGTGGAGGAAATAACGGCGGCGACGGTTACGCTCTCGCAGGGATTTTAAAAAAGAATAATATTGATTCCACTATTATAAAAGTTTCGGAAAAGATGTCTGAGGACGGAAAGTATTACAGCGATATTGCAGGCGAACTCGGCGTAAAATCAGAAATGTTTACCGAAGACACTGATTTATCTTCCTATGAGGTAATCGTGGACTGCATCCTGGGAACCGGTTTTACAGGTGAAGTTAGAGACCTCGCAAAAGATGCGATTGAGGCTATCAACAAATCCGGTGCTTATGTAATAAGTGTGGATATTAACAGCGGAATGAACGGCGATACGGGCGAAGCCACACTCGCAGTAAAATCCAATCTGACGGTTTCAATAGGGTATTACAAAAAAGGGCTTTTTACCGAAGCCGCAAAAGAATATATCAAAGAAATGACGAATGTAGATATAGGAATTGTTTTAGTTTGATTTTTAAAGTAAAAACATCGGGTTTTTGCCCGATGTTTATTATTTTATGATGTTTATCGAATATCCTGAGTAAGACCTTCCGTGATAGAACAAAAAAAATCTTTGCTCCATATATCAATTGTAGAGGTATTACGAATAAATGGAAGAATATCATTCTTAGCCTGACCAAAATCAATTGAATCAAACCTGTCATACAATATTTGTTTAATTTCATCTATAGACATATCTAATCTCGCGCCCTCAAACTTCGAATCCACTAGTCTTGCATTCAAATGCATAAGATTCACCGGAGTTTTATGCGAAAGATAAAAAATATAATCATACAAATCGCGGCCCTTAATCCTGCTCTTCCACGAACGGAAGATAACAGCATGTATTTTACCGGCAAATAATGAAGGCATATCATAAAGGTTTATTTCATACGGAATAGGAAGTAAACGGTATTTTCTATCATAACCGGCAAAAGGAGGCGGAGTTGTATCTACTTCAAATTTTACTTTAATAAGTTCCGATCCTACAATTGACTGTGCCAATCTTTCATCCGCATAGCATAGCAAAATATGTTCTCTGGTATTCCCTTTCACAAATGCAGAATGTATGTCAGAATCATTCACTTTTGATTTAGTCTCCGCTTTGAATTGAAAGCCATATGTCTGTAATTCTTTTTCTACTGCAGGAAGATAATCATCGAGTCTAAAATCCGGGTTCGCAGTCATTAGTGAAAAATCCAAATCTTCGGAGAATCGATCTAAACCATAAAAGATTCTAAGCGCAGTTCCGCCATAAAATGCAGCACTGTGAAAAAATCCGGCACGCGATAATCCGCAAAGGACTATTTCCTGAACTACTTCTTTAATACTGTTTTTCTTATCATTTTGCGTTTCTGAAGGATACTGAGCCAGCATCTGATTAACGATACTATTCATGTCGTTTAATCTCCTTTATTACAGATATAAGAAGTTTATGATTCGTTGTTCTGTACAGCCCCGCCAATTCTAACAACTCATCCATATTTAAATTACAAAATATATTTTCTTCTATACGTAAATCATTAAACAGAAGGTATCGAAGTTCTTTTTTGTTAGCACACGGTGAACAAGTATATAAAATATCACAAATAGCCTTTTCTGCTGAAGCAATCATAAATCCATATCCGTTTTCTTCATACAACTTAATTCCATACGGAAATGCGATAGATGGAATATCACGATAGGTATATACGCCAAAATAGGTATTATAATGCTTCTTTTTCTTTTTTCCACACGTTGCAGAAGTAAAAACATAAACTGCCTCAGGAATTAGTCCGTGCCAAGCAAGGGCAAATTCAAAAGAAAGATATGATGGTCCATATAAAATGCCTGCCAAATAGTGCCCGGGAGTAAAGTGATTAGTTTCATATAATCCCTTTATCAAAGGAATCAACTCCCCGTTCTTCACTAATCGAGCTATTTTTGAAGCCGGGTTCATATAGGAATTATATTCTTGAAGTAGAATTGCTGTAGTTTTTACCATATTATCACCACCAACTACAATATTAGTGCATTTTCTGGTGAAATTCAAGAGATTTTAAAAGAACGTAAAAGAAAACTCCTTGATTACTCAAGGAGTTAAGAGGCGCGAACCGGATTTGAACCGGTGATCAGGGTGTTGCAGACCCACGCCTTACCGCTTGGCTATCGCGCCGCAACAAAGTAATTATATAAAAAAATGCTCCTAAAAGCAATATAAATCTTTTTGATGACTCCGACGAGAATCGAACTCGTGTTACCGCCGTGAAAGGGCGATGTCTTAACCGCTTGACCACGGAGCCGGATAGCACTATATCGCTCGCTTAATCCTCATCGCCCACTCATAAGCCTTCGGCTTATTTCGTGCTCT
>JAGCVT010000018.1 GCA_017962225.1 Lachnospiraceae bacterium | reverse complement strand
TTCTGTTAGTTCCAGAATGGGCCAGTTCGACGCTGCAGGAAGAAAGAGTCAGATATTTATCATTCATACCGCAGGGAATGTCTGTTTCAAGCCAGTTTCTTTTATTCACCTCCGCCATGTAATTAAGATAATCCGACTCACCTTCCCACGAAGTTTTATCCCAGTAAACAAATTCATTGTCATCAGTGTCTATCAGATAATAGGCGAAAATAATGTAGTAATCACATCCTTCATCCGTCACAAGTTTGATTAAAGAATGCTCTTTATAAAAATCGATGTCCTCATAAAAGACAAGATCCGCGAAAACATCACGCTCGTTAATACGGATATTATGACCGTAAATTATATTGTTTCCGTTTTCTCTCCCAAGGTCTGACGAAAGAGTTAAGAAAGGAACGCCGTAACTGTTTGGGTTTTTATTAAGATCATGTGTGAGATAAAAATCCTCGTCATTTGCACTCTGCATCAGAGGGTGATTTAAGACTGTATCTTCTATCGATATAAGGCCGATACAGTCTTCGTTGTAATCCTTGTATTTTTCAAGCAGTTTCTTATCTGCCTTTTCTGCTTTGATACGTTTCCGGTCTTTGACTGATTTTTTTATGGTTTCTTTGGGTCCGGATACCTCTTTGTAAGTAGCCGTAACTTTCATCTTATAAACGGTTTTGATGTCATCTTTTATGAGGTCTTTGTTTGCGGAATTATCCTTCTTTCGCAAAGTCTCGAGGGCTTCGTCGATATCCGTAAAATAAGTAACAAAAGTCTTATATCCGAGCGACTCGCCGTAACCTTCGTACTCAGCATAATAGTCTCTGCATTTTGCCTCGTATGTGTAGGAAGCGTCTCTTTTTTCAACGACGGTTTCCCTGTCATTAAAAACCGTTAATTCATAGTATTTATCGCCCGTCCAGTCTGCGCCGGTAATACGGTAATTATCAATTTCCTCTTCAGGAATTCCTGCGATTTTTAAGACATCTTTTTCATAGCCTTCCCAGGAAGGAAATGCATTGTCCAGATCAACCCTTACAGTCCATTCTTCACTGCCCTCCATTATGCCTGTTCCGAAGTTCACATAGTCTGATGCGTCTCTTTCAAAAGTTCCCGTAATCGGTTCTGCTGCCTTTGCCCAGTATTCTTCTGAATAGCCTTTTTTTACGAGCGTTCCTTCGGTCTTTTCTTCTTTGCCCGATTCTTTGTTAATGTACGCGATGCTCTTAACTTCCGAAATCTCCGGCTCGCTCAAACACTGTGTAAAATCAACTCTTTCCGTGACTCTCTTTTTTATCTCCGTCAGGTCTCCCCAGTTAAAAGAGTCTGCGGATAAAACATATCGAACGCCGGTCTCGGGTGAAATATAAACTATTGTATCCTCTGCCTCGTTAATATCTTCAACCTCGAGTTCCATGCTGATTGCGATGCTTTCTATCGTTTCCGACACACTGTACTCTGTCTTTCCCGTATGCTCATAAGTTTTGCCGTCCCTTTTGGTCGTTTGCGGAACATTATAATTTTTCTCATCGGGATTTTCGGTATAAAAGAAATAATCAACCGTAAGTAAATTATCTTCGCTCTTTTCTTCTTTGTTTTCAGCCTCCTTCGCAGAGGCAATCTGTATTTTGCCCGGCTCGTCCGCGGTTTCGTTAATCTCGGAAACCGCCGGAATATCGCCCTCTTTTAACATAAAATACGCACTGAGAGGAATAACAACGAGAAAAGAAGCAACTATACAAATGATTCTGATTAAAATTTTCTTATTCATATTTTCTCCTTTCTCCTTTTTATAAAAATAAACATGGTTAAAAAGCCGCCTGCCAGAAGCAGTATTGATGATGCAAAAATGCAAAACCACATATTAGACGAAGTGCTGGCGTGAAGTGTGGGACCGTCCGATATTAAAAGAACCGAATATCCGTCTTCGCCGTAATCTTCCGTAATATAATTGCTCTTGCTTTTAGACTTAAAAGCCGGTTTTACTTTCATCATGACTTTCGCAAAATGCGGAAGCCTTTTGTCGGCAATACTTAAATCCGCCGTCAGATTTTTAATGCCGGAATCGGAATAGTTTAAATCAATTTCATATTCTTCATCGTTTTCATAGTAATCTGCCGGAGCATTTTCCTCGGTTATTTTATATTTCGAATGCGGAAGATCACATCCGAAATCAATTGCTCCGTCCACTGCCTCCGCAAAAGAAATCAGCGTTCCTTTCGAAACAATCACATTTCCGTAGTAATTCTTAATATCTTCATCTGCATAAAGATTAAATTTTCCCCCTGAGAGATTTTTTCCGCTGCCGATTTCGGATTTTGATACGTGAAGAGATATTTTCTGGCGTTCGTTTAAAATGGTTTTCTCTGATAAAACCAGTGCTGTGTTCTGATCTTTATACTCAATCGAAAAATCAGTCGGAGTCGTCTCAATAATCATTCCGTAAGGCGCGGCCGTCTCAACCAGATAATAGTTTCCGACCGGAAGAATCGATGTTTTTGCCTTTCCGTTTTCATCGGTTTCAATTGTTTCGACAAGCTGATCCTTCGCATAGTAAAGCATTCTGTTGCCGTTTGCATCCAAAGCATTGTCGAATGTATAAATGTCTTCTTTGGCGATTACGTTAAACTTTGCTCCTTTAAGCGGTTTGTTTTCCCAGATGAATTTACCGCCCTTAAAATCCTTCAAAGCTTCGCCGATTTTTGTGATTTCCAAAGAACCGCGAACAGGCATATTTTCCCAGGAATTCATAAAAGAAACTTCCTTCACATCGCTCGCGGGATAAACCGCCGTGAAAGAAAATTCCGTCGGATTTAATGCGTAATTAACCGGTGCATTAATTTCTTTTACCGTATATTTCGCGTAAGGCAGATCAAGTCCGAAATCAATTTTTCCGTTCGTATCGGAAAAAGCTGTTTTAATCAGTTCGCCGCCTGAAACTATCAGAGTTCCGTCAAATGCGTAAATATCCTCATCCGCAAAAAGCCCGAACTCTGCGCCCGCAAGAGGATTGCCTGTTTCCGCATCAGTCTTTGAAAGGTTTAAAACTATATTCTGTTTTTCATCATAAAAGAAATTAAGGGAAACAACAGGAGCTGCTGAAGAATCGTTGTAAGAAAGTTCGAATGTTTTATGAGTTGTATCAATTACATAGCCCGTGGGAGCCGTAACCTCGGTAAGATAATATTTTCCGAGGTACAAATTATCCATTGCCGCGTGTCCCGATGGATCTGTTGTAAGTGTACCTATCAAATCATCCTTTGCATGAATCAGATTTCCACTGTTATCCGGTGAATAGATATCTTCATCCGTATGAATTTCATATACCGCGCCGGGAAGATTTACATCAGACCAGTTGAATTTATCGGTAAAACCCGTTAACCCTTTGCCGGTCTTGGTAATTTCAACCCTGCCTTTTTTAGGAGTGTTATGAATTTCAGCAGTAATTATTTTATCAGTACCTTCCATCGTAAAAGGCCATGCGCTGTCGAACACTATTTCCAAAGCGGTTGTATTTAGAAGATACCCTTTGGGAGCTTCAGCCTCCTCTATTCTGTAGGTCCCCATCGGAAGAGGGGATGCAGTTGTGACCGTTCCGGTATCATCAGTTGTAAATATATCTTCGCCTCCGACGGATACGTATACGCCGTTAACGACGTCATAGATTTTAAACTTTGCTCCGCCTTTTAATATAATTCCGCCTGACTCGGCGTCCTTTTTGATTATTCTTATTTTGGCGGGAACAACCGTATCTTTTATGATTCCGACATCGACCGTGACATTCGGATTTTGGATTCTGACCTCAAACGGACTGCACGCTCTGTAGCCCGAAGGAACAACCGTTTCGCAGACTACATATGTTCCGTAGTCCAAAAGTCCGCTCACCGCCTGTCCGTTTGCATCGGTTGTTAAAACCGTGCCTCCCGAAGCAGTCAGTTTTACGGGCGCGGCCGAAGAAAAATTGTATGTGCCGTCAGGATTGAGCGTTAACGAGGATTTAAGATAAGCGCTGAATCCTGCGCCTTTTACGGGAAGTCCGTCATCTCCCTCTTTTTTAAATGTGAATTTCCCCTGCACAGGCGTTTCATCGGCTTTCGTAAAAGTTATTTCTTTGGCATTCACCAAAGCAAAATGCGAATTCGAAGACGATACGGTCTGTGCGGATGTATCCACCGTAAAATAATATTTAGTTGTATCAAGGGTATATCCCGTCGGAGCGGTAATTTCTTTCACATAATATGTACCGGATGTACTGAATGAATATGTAAAATTTCCGCTTGCCGTAGTAGATCCGGCAGGGATTGTAAGAGTTATTCTTTTTAGTTCCGTGTCTGAGGAATCGAAGATTCCGTAGACTGCGTTGTGTGTGGTTGCATCTCCGTAAGTATTTTTGGATTTATTAAAATTCATCGCTACATCCGTGCTTACGGAAATGGGTTCAAAAACGAATGAATCCAGATATGCAACTCTCTGTGCGCCGGCAGGCGTGGCAATCTTGACTATTCCGCCCGTCAAATGTTTGTTTTCCGGCATACAGACATTGTTGCTGCAGTAGATTATCCAGTCCGTTAAATGTAAGGAGGCCGCCGTCGGCTCATCCAGTCCGTACCAGACGTTTCCGCCGTATGCATAATTGGCTGCTATGTGGGTGTAAAGATAGGCCTGTTCTTCGGTAAGCGCGATGCCGTAATTTACAGAAAAGAACTCGCCCATTTTATAAGCCGGACCGCCGTACCCGTAAAACAAAACCTTGCATAAAAGAGGGTAAGTGTCAAAGGTCTCGATAATCGTTCCGTAGTCTCCGTCGTTTACCTGCGCTAGTTCCGACTGAATGCAGTAGGCCAGATGTCCGTCGACATAGTAATAATGCGTCTGCCACGTGGCACCCGGAATATACGATGAGTAATTAATCGTTCCGCCCCTGGTTACCGCCGCAGCACTCACGGGAAAACCTGTGCCTATAAATACCGACATAAAAATCAGCATTGAACAGATAAACGAAAAAAATCGTTTAAACAGTATTAAATTGTTTTTCAAGAATCAATCTCCTTTCATTTAATAAATTTTGTGAAGTGATTAAAATATTAGTCTTGTTTGTCTGAAATGTCAAAACAAATTTGTGTATTTTATATTTTTTCTCTGTTTTGCACAAAAACAAGGTCAAAAAAATAACGAAAGGCTTTTTTCACCTCTCGTTATCCTTATTCATTATTATTCATTTTTATAAATATTTAAGTCGTCTTCTCCCTGTTTGGCTAAGTTCTGACGAATTCTTTCTTCTTCCTCATCCCTGTGCCACATTCCGGAGAAACGCGCCTCCGTTCCTAACTTAATTCTTTTAAAATTCGGAATGTGCTTGGAAATGATTATCAGTCCCAATCCTAAAAGAATCAGTCCTCCTATATAATCTCCCGTCATCGATCCGTAAATAACCGGAAAGCTTACACATGTAAGAGTGGTTATAATGCAAAGGTAATCGATGGCAAGTACAAGAAGAATCGCACACGCGAGCATTAAAAAGAATACTTTAAAATTAAAGCCGAGTACCAGTCCTCCGAGAGAGGCAAATCCTTTTCCTCCCTTAAACTTAAGGTAAAACGGGAAAATATGTCCGAGAACACAGCAGACCGAGCAGAAAACTACCGCAGTCGGCATGTCTCCCAATAATACTCCGGACATTTTAACACAGAAAAATGCTTTTAAAATGTCAAAAAGTGCAGTTGCCACACCGGCTCTTTTTCCAACATTGATTACAACGTTCGAAGCTCCCGCATTCATGGAGCCTTTCGATCGGATATCAAATCCCTTGATTTTTCCGATAATGTAAGCCGGATTAATACAACCAATCAGATAACAAATTAAGGCCAACAATACAACTTTCATAAAGTTATCCTCCCCTCCGAAAGCCCTAATTCACATGAAAATGTGTATTATTTTTTTATTTCCGTAACTGTACCTCCGAATGCCAGGACATTTTCTCTGTAACACTGTTCTCTGCTGTCAAAAGAATCATTTTTCCATGCCAGATCACTTCTGTAAATACTTTCCGGAGCATAATCAGAAACAATGGTGTCGTTTTCCGAGAGTTTCAGTTCATCAAAGTAAAATGCATCGTATGTCTCTTTTTCTCCTGCATCGGATGTATATTTAAGTTTTAAAAATACTACTACTCTGTTTTTTCCTTCAGTGGCGCCTGTGATTAAATATGCACCGTCATATTCGGCTTCACTTAAGTTATATTCAGTCCATTCGCCGTCTTTATATTCTGAAATCGAACGTCCGTCTCTGTCTTTTTTCTTCTTTTGAATTGCGGCGTCGATCATGTTGTCAATCACATCATCCGTAAAGTTATCCATGGAAATGGCATAAACATCTTTGTATTGAGCCTGCGACTCAGCGATAATATCCTGAAAAGAAGGCATGAGTCCCTGCTTTGCCATAAACCACCAGCAAAGGGGTCCTATACTTAAGAAGATGATAAGAAAGATAAATCCGTATACTTTTGCTCTGAATTCACGGCCTGCCTTACGTACGCTCTCACGTCTTTCGGCTGCTCTTCGGGCTTTCTCGTTCTGCTTGAAACGGAGTGCTTCCATTTCTTTTTCATGCTCGTGCTCAATTCTTGAAATTTCATCGTAATTCTGAAGTTTCTCATGCTCTACATCGGCTTCGTCATAATTAACCGCAAACGCTGCACCGCATGACTTGCAAAAATAATTATCCCCGTCTCTTTCAATATCTCCGCCACAGCTCGGGCATTTAAGATTAACTAACTGCATTCTTTCCTCCGTTCCAAGGTTCGAATTAAAGATAATCTCAAACCTTTAACATTTTATATCATTATTATTAACTTTTCTTTAACTCTTAATGAATATCCAAATCTTTCGGACAGTTCGGCACATTTTCAACCGTACCGTTGTTATATACGATCGTATCTGCGTAGTAAATGGAAGATTTTCCGACTTTGTACGATTCGTTTCTTTTATCATCGCTCATTCCGAAATAAAGCATATCCGGTTCGGCACCTTCTATATCCATATAGGCTTTTTTAAATACTATCGCCTCAAGATTGATGTCGCAATTATAGTATTCTCCGTCAAGGTATAACACCTGCCAAGCCCAGTAATATGATATCGGAGCTTCTTCTCCCAGCAGGGTTTTTAAATCACTCGTAAAATATCCGCTGGTACCGACTGCTTCTCTGTTTTCAATTTGAAGCTGTGTCAAAAAGAAAGAATAAAGACGAACAAATTCCGGTCCGGAAGTGAATTTTTTATCCAGAACACCTGTTATCTGTTCTCCGGAAACATAATTCTGTGCGTTAAAATTCATGTAATTATCTACACTCTCTACTTCCAATTCTATATCTGTAAGAAGTTTTTTGTATATAATGGACGCCATCTCTGCGTCAGACATATCAGCCGTAATATTTTCGTTGATTGTTTCCGTCACATAATCTTTAAACGCATCTATTGTCACCTTGGCTTCTTCCGGTGTGGACTCTCCCATATACTGATAACTCGTCGGTATACCGTTTTCATCTTCTTCACCGAGAGCATACTGCTGGAAATACGAAAGCTTATATACATGCGGATCTTCCTCAGACGGATAAGTACTTACTACGGTAGAAAGAGGGTTTGAATAATACAGCACCCCGTAAACATACTGCGCTTCGTCATCGGTTAATTTTAAATCATCATCAATTACAAACTCGGTTTCACAGTTATCAATGGCTACAAGAGCCTGTTTTGCCACTCTGATGATTTTAGGATTGTTTTCAAACTGTTTTAAAATCCAGTCGGGAATTATCTTGGGATTGTATTCATATTTTCCGGTTTCTTTAAGTGAATTTAATTCCGGTTTCAAAACATCCTCATCGGTAAGTTTTTCCGGAGCTACTTCGGAGATACTTGACACAGTATTTTCTGCTTCGGTAACCTCCTCCTCTTCTTCAATAACCTCTGTGGGATAAAAGTCCGGATTGATGGTCTTTCCTTTATTATTGCAGCCGTATACCGAAAGCAACGCTGCCGAAATAATTAATGCTGCCGTTCTGTTAAAAATTTTTAATTTTTTTCCTGTCATGTTTTCCTCCTGCCTAATTAAAAATTCTTTTGTTTATCTTTAAGTGCCCATGCAAGGATGTGCACCGCCTGCGCAAATTCACCGCTTTTTATCATCTCTTCGATTTCTTTTTCCGTGAATTTCTGAGTGTTCAGATACTCGGTTTCATCAAGCGACTGTCCCGATACTTTTCTGCAGTTTTTCGCTGTAAAAAGATACGCGTAATTATCGGCTATCGTCGCGTTGGAAGGAACTCTTAAAAGAAACTCCCATTCATCGGATTCGTGTCCCGTCTCTTCTTTTAACTCTCGCTTTGCGGCTTCAAGCGCATCTTCGGCTTCCAAAGAATCATCGCACTTATATTCTCTGCCGCCTTTTCTTTCGATTCCGCCTGCGGGAAACTCAGTGGTAACTTTCCTTATTCCCTGTCTGAACTGGCGGACACATATGTAATTTCCTTCAGTGTCCGTAGCAACGATTACAACATAGTCTCTTCTCGAGTAGCTGTAATACGGCTCGAAGACTCTTCCGTCGGGAAAACGGTATGTGGATTTCCTGAAATCAATCCATTCGTCCTCGA
>JAGCVT010000159.1 GCA_017962225.1 Lachnospiraceae bacterium | reverse complement strand
TCATTTAAGGAACCTTTACGGTGTCAAAAGCGAGGTTTAATGCGCTTTCGATATTCATTCCGCATGCTTTTGATTTGGTTGATAAAATGATTCTGTGGTTGGCGATAGGGTAGAAAACTGCCTTAAAATCTTCGGGAACAACATAATCCCTGCCTTCAAGGAAAGCGTGAGCCTTTGCCATCTTTATAAGAGCGATGCTTCCTCTGGGTGATAGACCGAGTGAGAAAGTATCGGTGTTTCTTGTGGCTTCGGTAAGGGAAACCGCATATTCGTAAAGGCTGTCTTTAACTTTTATATTTTCTACATCTTCCTGGAAAGCCAGAATTTCGTCCTTGGAAATCACCCTATCCATCTTTTCGATGGTTTTATGAGAGTCACCCTTTAAAATGGTCACAGCGGAATCGTGCGAAGGATAGCCCATCGAAAGACGAACCATAAATCTGTCGAGCTGTGACTCGGGTAGCTTCTGTGTACCCGAAGCGCCGATGGGGTTCTGCGTAGCAATTACCATAAAAGGTTTTGGCAGATATCTTGTTACACCGTCAACCGTTGCATGACCTTCCTCCATTACTTCGAGAAGAGCAGACTGTGTCTTGGGTGAAGTTCTGTTAATCTCATCAGCGAGGAAAAGGTTGGTATAAACGGCGCCTTCCTTAAAAGTGAATTCGTTCTTGGTTTTATCAAACATCGTAAAACCGGAAACGTCGCTCGGAAGAACGTCGGGAGTAAACTGCATTCTCTTGTAATCAAGATCCATTACCTTTGCCAGAGCGGTTACGAGAGTAGTTTTGCCTACGCCGGGAATATCTTCAAGAAGGATATGTCCTTTGGCAAAAACCGCACACATAACCATGTCGATAACATCGTCTTTACCATGGATGGCGGTCCTTATGGTACTTCTCATTTTTTCCATTTTCTCAAGTGACTGATTCATGTCTTTTTCTCCGTAAATTTGATTATTTAATTTTACTAAAAAGAGGCCTTTTTTTCAATAATATTTGAAGCAGTGAAAGGTATATGGTAATATAAAAGGCGCCTGAGTAAATGTGTTAAATCACTCAGCATATTATATATCGGCTCATAAAAAAATTAAGTTAGTGATTATTGTAAAATGACCGGACTTCCTGCAGATTTTTATATTAAACAAATGAATGAACGTTTATCGGCTGCTGAGAACCCGAAGGTTCTGATTCAGGCCTGCTGTGCGCCGTGCAGCAGTTACTGTCTCCTGGCTCTTAGAGACGTTGCAAGTCTCGGGGTTTATTATTATAATCCGAATATAACTTTATCCGATGAGTACGAGTACAGATTTGCGGAGATTAAGAGGCTTGTCGGGATATATAATGATAATCCTGACAGACTTCTGCCAGAGGAGTGCAGACAAGTTAACATAACATATAGTTATGTTAACAATAATTATATAGATATAATCGATGCGCCTTACGAGCCTGAACTGTTTTTGCAAAAGACAAAAGGCTACGAGAGCTGCCCCGAGAGAGGAGAGCGTTGCAGCATCTGCTTTGATTTAAGATTAAGAAAGACTGCGGAAGAAGCGAAGAAACTTGGATATGATTTCTTTGCAACGACACTTACTTTAAGCCCTCTTAAAAATGCAGATGTTATAAATGCGATAGGCGAGAAGATTTCAAAAGAGGTTGGAGTTGAATATTTACCGACCGATTTTAAGAAAAAGAACGGATATAAGATGTCCATTGAACTCTCGAAGGAGTTTGATTTATACAGACAGAATTACTGCGGATGCGTTTTTTCGAAGAATTAAATGTTTGTATCTTTTATGAGTAATATTTGACAAATATGTCTTTAACAAATAAATTAATGTTTAGTCTATAAAAGGATGGAGCAGTAAATTGGAAAAGTTTTTAGAGAAATTAAGTAAAGAAACAGCCAAAGCTTTTAAGGAAGCAGGTTACGACGAGAATTTGGGAAAGGTCGGCATTTCAAACAGACCGGACCTTTGCGAATATCAGTGCAACGGAGCAATGGCAGGCGCAAAGCTTTATAAGAAAGCGCCCATCATGATTGCAAACGACGTTGTAGAGAAGTTAAAAGAATCAAAAGCATTTTCATCCGTAGAGGTCTGCCCTCCCGGATTTATCAATTTAAATGTAAGCGATGATTTTCTGACAGAGTTCGTAAAAGAAATGGCTGTTGCAAAAAAATACGGTGTGGAAGAACCTGAGGAAAAGAAAAGATACATGGTTGATTACGGCGGACCCAATGTTGCAAAGCCTTTGCATGTAGGCCATTTAAGAAGTGCTGTAATCGGTGAAAGTATTAAGAGAATCATCCGTTACATGGGCCATGAGGCAATCGGCGATATCCATATGGGAGACTGGGGTCTTCAGATGGGTCTTGTTATTGCGGCTATTAAAGAAGATAAACCAGACCTTGTTTATTTTGATGAAAACTATGACGGCGAATATCCTACTGATGCTCCTTTTACGGTAGGGGATCTCGAGGAGATTTATCCGAAGGCCAGCGCAAAGTCCAAGGTTGATGCCGAGTTTAAGGACGAAGCAATGCTTTGCACCAAGAAGCTTCAGGACGGCGTAAAAGGCTACAGAGCTATCTGGAAACATATCATGAAAGTTTCCGTAGACGATCTTAAGAAAAACTACGACAACCTTAATGTTGATTTTGATTTGTGGAAGGGTGAGTCGGACGTTCACGATGTAATTCCCGGAATGGTTAAATACTTAAAAGACGGCGGCTACGCTTATATAAGCGACGGCGCTCTGGTTGTTGACGTTAAGGAAGAGACCGATACAAAAGAAATTCCTCCCTGCATGATTCTTAAGTCTGACGGTGCTTCTTTATATAACACCACGGATTTGGCGACAATCATGGAGAGAAAGAGGGAATACAATCCCGACTGTATTATTTATCTTACAGACAAGAGACAGGAGCTTTACTTCGAGCAGGTATTCAGATGTGCGAAGAAGACCGGTCTCTGCGATAAAAAGACTAAACTCGTTCATATCGGTTTCGGTACAGTTAACGGCAAAGACGGCAAGCCTTTCAAGACAAGAGACGGCGGCGTAATGCGTCTTGAATATCTTGTAAGCGACATCAATGAAAAGATGCTTGAAAAGATTTCCACAGGCAGGGAAATGAGCAAGGAAGAAGCGGAGAGCGTTTCCAAGATTGTTGCTCTTTCTGCCATCAAGTACGGCGATCTTTCAAATCAGGCTTCAAAGGATTATATCTTCGATACTGAAAGATTCATGTCATTCGAAGGAGACACAGGTCCTTATCTTCTTTACACGGTTGTAAGAATTAAATCCATCTTAAAGAAGTTCGCCGAAAACGGCGGTAATTTTGATGACTGTAAAGTTATGTCAACCATTTCCAATGCTTCTCATAAGAACCTTCTTATGAAGATTACAGGCTATAACGAAATGATTGAAGGCGCATTCGAAGAATTTGCGCCTCACCGAATCTGCGCATACCTTTACGATCTTGCAAATGTATTCAATTCCTTCTATCATGAGACAAAGATTCTGGCAGAAGAGAACGAAGAGTTAAAGAAGAGCTACATTGCACTTCTTAAGCTCACCCTCGGCATTGCGGAAGACTGCATGGAATGCCTCGGCTTCTCCGCCCCCGACCGCATGTAAACCAAAAGTACAATTGGGGACGGTTCTATTTTGGCCTTTTTTACCAACCGGGGACACATCTCTA
This sequence comes from Lachnospiraceae bacterium, assembly GCA_017962225.1. Taxonomy (GTDB): domain Bacteria; phylum Bacillota; class Clostridia; order Lachnospirales; family Lachnospiraceae; genus UBA3766. The sequence goes on along the minus strand of JAGCVT010000159.1, from coordinate 17,536 downwards.
AAGGTAATAAAGGAAAAAACAGAACTGTCTCCTATACGTTTATAAAAAAATCTTGACATTTATTTTATGATTTTGTATATTAATAAGGCAGTTGTTTTGGCGAGATGGCTCAACTGGCTAGAGCATCCGGTTCATACCCGGAAGGTTGAGGGTTCGAGTCCCCCTCTCGCTACGACTTATAAGTCCGCAAATTCTTAATAGGATTTGCGGATTTTTTTATGGAATAAAAGTGCGTTTTGTGATAAAATCATAAAGGCATTTTATGTGCCTAAAATACGATAAATACCGCAAGGTTTACATAAATTTGAGGTTTAAAGTGAACAAGAAATACATATGGATTTTATGGGTGATTTTTGGGATTTATTTAATCATCTTTTTGTATGCCACGTTGTTCGGACACAGGTCAGGTTCGTACTATTCCGATATGACGATTGGAGAGTATATTGCGAGATCGGTCAATCTTGTACCGTTTAAAACAATTTCGCTTTATATAAAATGGATTTTTGACGGAAACAGATATAACAATTATATTCCTTTAACTAATCTCGGAGTTAATCTTATTCTTCTTTTTCCGATGGGATTTTTTCTTCCGAACTTATTCGACAGACTCAGGAATTTTATTGCATATCTTTCAACCAACATCCTTATACTCGCTTTGATTGAGACGATTCAGCTTATCACAAAGCGGGGTTCTTTTGATGTGGATGATTTTATCCTGAACATCCTCGGTGCGATTATCGGCTACCTGGTATGGCTTTTGACTGTACAAATCATCGCTTCAACGAAGAAGAAATCTCATAAAAGAAACAATGAATAAATGATAAAAGAAAGGCAAAAAGATGTTTCGTACGCTTGCAAAACATGTAAAAAACTATAAGCTTGCATCCGTTCTGACGCCGTTTTTTATGGTGCTTGAAGTAATCTTTGAGACCATTATTCCGCTCTGCATGGGCTGGATTGTAAAATACGGCATCGAAGGAAACGACGGTGCGGGCGATATGGATTACATCCTGAAGATGGGCGGCATAATGACGGTTCTTGTTATACTGGCCTTTATTTCGGGTATCCTCGGTGCAGCATTCGGATCGATTGCATCATGCGGTCTGGCAAAGAACTTAAGAAAAGACATGTATTCGAATATTCAGTCATTCAGCTTTTCGAATATTGACAAATTTTCGACTTCAGGTCTTATCACCAGACTTACAACTGATGTAACCAACGTGCAGAACGCTTATCAGATGCTGCTTCGTATGGCATTCAGAGCACCTGTCAGCATGATTTTCGCACTCATTATGTCATTCCTTGTATCCGTAAAAATCGCCCTCATTTATCTTGCAGCTGTAATTTTCCTTGGTATCGGTTTGAGCATCATTATGATAAATGCGAGAAAGTATTTCTCAAGAGTGTTTGAAAAATACGACGACTTAAACGAAACCATTCAGGAAAACGTCAACGCAATCAGAGTTGTAAAAGCATTCGTAAGAGAAGATTACGAATCCGAAGAATTAAAGAAAGCGGCCGGAAATATCTACAAAATGTTCGTAAAAGCTGAAAATGTGGTTATCTGGAACTCGCCTTTAATGCAGTTTACGATGTTCGGAACCATGCTTTTAATAAGCTGGGTCGGCGCACACCTCGTAGTATCGCATGAACTTGATACAGGCGAACTTCTTACACTTTTCACCTACTGCTTAAACATCCTCGGCAACCTTATGATGCTTTCATTCGTTTTCGTTATGCTCACGCTTTCCGCTGCGAGCGGCAGAAGAATTGCGGAAGTTCTCGATGAAAAGACAGAACTTGAGAATCCTCCGGAGCCCGTTTACGACGTAAAAGACGGAAGCGTTGAATTCAAGAATGTAAACTTCTCATACAAAAAAGGTACAGGCAAAAACGTACTTAACAATATCAACCTAAACATAAAATCCGGCGAAACCATCGGCATCATCGGCGGTACAGGTTCGGCAAAATCCAGTCTGGTAAGCCTTATTAACAGACTTTATGATGTTAACGAAGGTGAAGTTAAGGTCGGCGGATTAAACGTAAAAGAATACGACATGGAGTCCTTAAGAAACCAGGTTTCGGTAGTACTTCAGAAGAATGTTCTTTTCGCAGGAAGCGTGCTTGATAACCTTCGCTGGGGTAATCCCGATGCAACCGAAGAAGAGTGTATTGAAGCGTGTAAGCTTGCATGCGCAGACGATTTTATATCTGCATTCCCTGAAGGCTATAATACCAAGATTGAACAGGGCGGTACAAATGTATCAGGCGGTCAGAAGCAGAGAATCTGTATCGCAAGAGCTTTACTTAAGAAGCCTAAGATTCTGATTTTTGACGATTCCACATCGGCTGTCGATACGGCTACTGATGCCAGGATAAGAAAGTCCCTAAAAGAAGCAATTCCCGGAACCACAAGATTCATTATTGCGCAGAGAATTTCTTCGGTACAGGATGCAGACAGAATTATCGTTATGGAAAACGGTGAAGTAAACGGATTCGGCACACATGACGAACTCCTTGCAAATAATGCAATCTACAGAGAAGTATTCGAGTCACAGACCGGCGCAAATGCGGACTTTGACGAATCGAAAGGGGGTGCGAACTAATGGCTAAAGAAGGCAAGCCCATCAAGATGGGAAGAAATCAGAATTTCGGCCCTAGACCCAAACTCGATCATCCCGTAAAAACATTCTTCAGACTCATGGGATACTCATACGGAAGATATCCGATTCAGTCCCTTATCGTGCTTTGCTGTATTATTTTCTCTACACTTGCACAGATTCGCGGAATGCTTTTCCTTCAGGTGCTGATTGACGATTATATCAAACCATTGTCTGAATCACCCAACCCTGATTATTCGGGTCTTTTCGAAGCAATCGGAATGATTGGCATTATGTTTGCAATCGCCGGACTTGCAACTTTTACGATGAATAAAATCATGGTTTATGTTGCACAGGGTACAATGAGAAAGCTTCGTGTGGATCTTTTCTCTCACATGGAAAAACTTCCGATCAAGTACTTTGATACACATGCTCACGGCGATATCATGTCGATTTACACAAACGACGTTGATACCACAAGACAGATGATTGCACAGAGTATCATTCAGCTGATTTCATCTCTTATCACAATCATCGGAACGTTTATAGGACTCATAAAATTATCACCGAGGCTTACTCTGCTTACGGTAGCAATGATTTTCGTTACCTTCGTAACTACCAGAGTCATTGCAGGAATTTCTGCAAGATTCTTTGTTTCACAGCAGAAGAACTTAGGTGCTGTAAACGGCTATATCGAAGAGATGATGGAAGGACAGAAAGTTGTTAAAGTATTCTGCCGTGAAAACATCTGTGAAGAAGAGTTCGAAAAATTAAACAACGACCTTTATGTCAGCGCTTCAACAGCCGGAAAACTTATTAACGTACTCGGTCCCGTTAACGGACAGCTTGGAAACTTAAGCTTTGTAATTGTTTCCATAGTCGGCGGTTATTTTGCGATTGCAGGTATCGGCGGATTTACAATCGGTGCATTGGGAAGTTATCTTACACTTAACAAAAACGTAAATATGCCCATCATGCAGATTTCGCAGCAGTTTAACACCATCGTTATGGCTCTTGCAGGCGCAGACAGAGTATTTAAACTTCTTGACGAGCCCGTTGAGTCGGACGAAGGATATGTAACTCTCGTAAATGCAAAGAAAGACGGCGAGAACTTGATCGAAACAGAAGAGCATACAGGCATCTGGGCCTGGAAGCATTATCATAAGGCAGACGATACAACCACGTATGTTGAACTTAAAGGAAATGTCGTACTTGATGACGTAGACTTTGGATATACAGAAGATAAGATGGTTCTTCACAATATCGATATCTTTGCGAAGCCCGGACAGAAGATTGCGTTTGTAGGTTCAACCGGTGCCGGTAAGACTACAATTACCAATCTTATCAACAGATTTTATGATATTCAGGACGGTAAAATCCGCTACGACGGAATCAATATTAACAAGATTAAGAAAGCCGATTTAAGAAAGTCACTCGGTATGGTTCTTCAGGATACGCATCTTTTCAGCGGAACCGTTATGGAGAATATCCGTTACGGTAAGCTTGATGCGACGGACGAAGAAGTAATTGCTGCTGCAAAGCTTGCAAATGCACACGGATTCATCGAAAGACTTCCTCAGGGCTACAATACCGTGCTTAAGGGTGACGGCGCATCATTATCACAGGGCCAGAGACAGCTTCTTTCGATTGCGAGAGCTGCCATCGCGGATCCTCCCGTACTCATCCTTGACGAGGCTACAAGTTCAATCGATACAAGAACAGAGAAACTCGTTCAGGAAGGCATGGACAAGCTTATGAGCGGCAGAACCACATTTGTTATCGCGCACAGACTTTCCACAGTCAGAAACTCAGACTGCATCATGGTTCTTGAAGCCGGAAAGATAGTAGAGCGCGGTACACATGATGAGCTTATCGCACAGAAGGGCAGATATTATCAGCTCTATACGGGAAGCCAGGTTTCTTAATTTGAGTTTCTTTTACGAGCGAAAAGCAGAAATCATAAAAGAAGCACGTAGTATTTTGGATTCCGACTGAAAATAATACGAGCGTAATAAAGAAATGCGAAAAAACGCACGTATTTTCATCTTTTATGATCAAAAAACTACGCGCGAAATAAAAAGTCGCTAAATAAGGCGTGTAGTTATAAAAGAAGTGTATTATATCCTTTACATAAAGATAGCAAATATAGTATAATAAATCGATAATGTGTACCAAATATATACAAAATATAGGGTATCAAGTTTAAAGATTTAGATATTTAAGCTTTAGAAATAAAAATGGATTAATCAAATTTATTAAGAAAGGCGTACGGCTTTTAGCCGTGTAATTTTGAAATGAGCGAATGCACACATGATTGTTCAACATGTTCGGCAAGCTGCGGCGAGAGAACTCAGGAGAGTTTACTTCAGCCCTGCAACGAACTTTCACACATCAGAAAAGTAATTGCAGTTGTATCCGGTAAAGGCGGAGTAGGCAAGTCACTTGTTACTTCACTTTTATCAGTCAACATGAAAAGAGAAGGATATCAGGTTGGTATCATGGATGCCGACATCACAGGTCCTTCAATTCCGAGAATGTTCGGTTTAACAGCTAAATGCGAAGGGAACGAATCGGGAATCTTCCCTGTAAGAAGTAAACTTGATATGGATGTTATTTCCATCAACTGCCTTCTTGAAAACGATACAGATCCCGTTGTATGGAGAGGACCCGTTATCGCAGGTACAGTTACACAGTTCTGGACAGATGTTATCTGGGGCGACAAAGATTTTCTCTTTATCGATATGCCTCCCGGAACAGGCGATGTACCTCTTACAGTATTCCAGTCAATTCCCATTGACGGCATTATCGTAGTAGCTTCTCCTCAGGAACTCGTAGGAATGATAGTCGAAAAGGCTGTAAAGATGGCGGATCTTATGAAGATTCCTGTACTCGGCCTTGTAGAAAATATGTCCTATTTTGAATGTCCCGACTGTGGCAAGAAGCATTTTATCTACGGCGATTCAAAGGTTGAAGAAATCGCAAAGAAATACGATATACAGAATATCGCCAGAATACCTGTCAATCCGAAGCTTACTGCAGCAGCGGATAAGGGAATGATAGAGCTTTATGAAGGCGACTGGCTTGATGACTTAACTGCAGCGCTTAAAGAAATATAGTGAAATTTTTAAAAGCATAAAATTTTAATTTAGCAAACAGACTGTTTGACTTTTTTATGAGGTGGAATTCGTGAAAAGAACCGTACTTTCAATGGCTGAAGAAAATTTTGACTTTTCCGTTCATGACGGGAATGTTACTTTTTCGACCGAAAGAATAGAGTTTGTCTTTGTTGACGACAAAGAGAGAAACGGTTCTTTTACCCTTTTTGTACAAAGCGATACACCTATTTTGGGAGTCTGCCACTCCAATAATCCCAGAATGAAAGTTTTAAATCCTCAGTTCAGGGGATTTGAAGCTACCATTGAATTTGTGTTCGATCCCAAAGGGATGGAATCAGACGATTATTCAAAGGGAGAGTTTATTCTTCTTACCAACAAAGGAGAATACACTCTTCCTTTTATTTGTATCAGAGAGACCGAGTACATCAATTCGACACTCGGACATATTAAAAATCTTTTCCATTTTGCAAATCTTGCAAGAACAAACTGGAACGAAGCGGTTAATGTCTTTTATTCAAATGATTTCGTATCCATTATTTCGGGAAACGATTCTCAGTATAAGAGCCTTTACAGAGGTCTGTCGGAGAACGTTTTAAACGAACAGAACATCGACGAATTTCTTGTTGCTATTAAGAAAAAAGACAGAATCACCTACACGCTTGAAACTCCCGAAATTAACATAGTTAATCCTACGGGTGAAGCTGCAAAGAAGATTACTCTTAAAAAGAACACCTGGGGCTATGTCAATGTAGACATCAAGTCCGAGGGCAATTTCGTATTCGTTCCGTGCAGCCATTATTCTGGCGACGATTTCGAAAACGATAAAATTGAAATTGATGTTAAGATTATTCCCGAGTTCTTAAAGCCCGGTAGAAATTACGGCGCGGTAATTATCGATACGCCTCAGAAAACCTTCAAGGTGACGGTTATCGTAGATAACGACAGAAAAGACATCACCAAGCACGAGAACTTTATGTTCAAGCAGTCACTCGATGCATTGATGAGACTTTATATCGAGTTTTCGCTTGACCGCATTTCCGAGCAGGAATTCTTTAAAAAGAGCCTAGCAATCGCTGAAAAAATTAAAGGCACCAATGAGCATCAGATTATTGCTGCACTTTTTAAGGCACAGATTTTCATAATAAGCAAGAGAGAAAGAGACGCATTCAGAATCCTTGAAAGCGTTGATTCAATCATAGAAAACGAAAAGCTTTCAGACGAGACCTACGGATATTATTTCTATATCACAAGCCTTCTTTCAAAGGATGCCGATATCGTAAACAGGTCTCTTAAAAAGATAAGAAAATTCTACTCCAAGGATATGGGTAATTCTGTTCTTTCATGGCTGATCATTTACCTTACCGAAGATTTTTATCAGAGAAAAGAAAAGAAACTTGAATTCCTGGTAGAGCAGTACAGATACGGCAACAATTCGCCTCTTTTATACATTGAAGGTTTAAATTTATTCAACGAAAATCCTTCGCTTTTAATGAAGCTCGAAGACTACGAGGAATCCGTTCTTCGTTTCGGACTTAAGCACAAAGCGATTAGTGCGAACTTAGGCGAGAGAATTCAGTTCTTTGTTTCAAGACAGAAAGAATTCAAGCAGATCTGGTTTGATATCTTAAAATACCAGTACGCTTACATGCCCAGCAAAGAGCTCTTAAATACCATAGTTTCATACCTCGTAAAAGGCAATAAAGTCGGCGAAGAATACTTCGGCTGGTATCTGCTCGGAGTTGAATCGGAGCTCAGAATCACAAGACTCTACGAGTTCTTTATGGACAGCCTGCCTCTTAATTACGAGAAGGATCTGCCTCAGATGGTCATGATGTATTTTGCATACCAGAATGACCTTGATTACAGAAAGAAAGCATTCCTTTACAGAAATGTTCTCACAAGAAAGGCGAGATATCCGGAAATTGCAGTTTCCTACAGAGAAACACTTGAGGCATTTGCGAGAGAGCAGTTAAAAGAAAAGCATATAAACGAAGATCTTTTATACATTTATGCAAAGGTTTTAAATCCTGATTTTGTTAATGAGAATAATGCAAACGAATGCGTAACTCTTCAGTTTGTAAGAAGAGTAAAAGTTCCCGCAGGTGTCAGAAGAGTAGTTCTTTTACACAACAAGATTATAGGCGAGCAGAGATTCTCTCCCGAAAACGGACTAGTTTACTGCCCGATTTATTCGAGAGAATTCCGACTCTTTTATGAGGATATCCACGGCAACAGAACCGTTGTGCCCGATGAAAACGTTTCCGAAGCAATCCTTAACAATCCGATGCTTCTTGAAAAGATTGCACATCTTGTTTCCGATAAGATCGGTCTTATTATGTGCAGGGTTGAGAGCGCATATTCCTACGACCTTGTGACCGAAGACAATGTATTTGATTACGAGCGTCTCCTTCATTCGGATGTCATTACATTCTCATACAAAAAGACCATCGTAAAAGGACTGCTTAAGTTCTATTTTGACAACGATTATTATGCAGAACTCGAAGATATATTAAACAATGTTAAGCCCGAGATATTTGAAGGCGACGAAAAGGGTACTTTCCTGCAGATCCTTATCGCAAGAGGTATGTACGATACCGCATTTTCCGTACTCGACACATTCGGTCCCGAGCATGTTGAAATCAAGAGCGTCCTTCGTCTTGTATCAAGACTGCTTGAGAGAACCGACTTCGAAGAGAACGACCAGCTTATTTCCTATGCGCAGTATGTTTACAGGGAAGGCAAATACGACGGAAATATTTTGGCTTATCTCGAGCAGCATTTTAGAGGCTCCGTAAAAGAATTAAAGAGCCTTTACAGAGACTGCGAGTCCTTCGGTCTCGACACATATATCCTTATAGAAAACATTATCATTCAGCTGCTTTTCACAAATGCATTCTGTGCGGATAAGATTAAATATCTCGATGCATTCGTTGAAATGCAGGGTACGCTCGGTCTTGAAAAAGCATTCCTTGCACAGTGTGCTTATGATTACTTCGTAAAAGACACAATCACCGACGACTATATCTTTGATCGCATCGAAAGACTTCTTAAGGATGATGAGCCGGTTAACAGAGTTACAAAACTTGCTCTCCTTAAATACTATTCATTCGCAGCAAAAGAAAACTGGAATATAGAACTTATCGAAAAACTGGTAAACGAAGAACTTGAAAGACGCGTATGTTTCCCGTTCTTTATGGCATTCCTGCCCATCGTTAATAAGCTTCAGAGTTATTCGGATTATTCGTTTGTTGAATATAAAGGAAATCCCAAGGGTCATGTAGTGATTCATTACTGCATCGAGCATGATGACGGAGTTGCAACCGAGTACAGAAAAGAAGAAATGACACATCTTTACAGCGGTATATTTGTAAAAGCCTTCATTCTTTTCTGCGGAGAGACCGTTCAGTACTACATTACCGAAGAGAATCAGAATATGGAGCAGCTTACCCAGAGCTCGGTTCTTACAAGAAGCGAGTCCGAAGCGGAAGGCAAGCCCTGGAGATTCTCAGCACTTAATGACTGCGTAATTGCAAAACACCTTGACGATTACGTAACCGTTGAAGAAGATCTGATTTCATACATGGAAAAAGATTTCCTGACCAAGAAACTGTTTAAAATGATGTAAATCCCGGAGAAAAACATGATTTCGGAAAACATTAAAGAAGTATTTGAAAAAATAAACAGAGACAAATTTGTTGTAGGCCTTGATATAAACGATTCGTTTGCACAGGTTTCCTACTGCAAGGTTGATTCCGATGCGCCCACGACTTTAAGCTTAAGCGAAGAGAGCGAAGAGTTTAACGTTCCTCTTTATATGCTCAAAAGACGTGATGGCGGCGCATGGCTTTTCGGCAACGAAGCCAAGGAAGCCGAAGATGACGGTGTGCTTGTTAATAATCTCTTTGAAAGAGCTCGTCTTAAAAAGACCGTCAGAATCGACAGAGAAGAATATCTTGCAAAAGATATCTTCCTTTTGTTCCTTAAAAAAGTACTTCTGCTTTTCCCTGCGATGGTTACTCCGGATAAGATTGTTTCAATCACGATTACACTTAAAGATGCCGATTCGGACACAATCATTATGCTTCAGGAATTACCTAATATGCTTAAAGTAAATCCTGATATACTGCATTTTGTGACATACGAAGAAAGCTTCTTTTATTATATGCTTTATCAGCCTGCGGAACTGCAGAATCACAATATTCTTTTATTTGACACATCGGGAGAGAAACTTCGCTCATATTCGCTGATGCGTAATTTCTTCAAATCGCCCGGCGTGGCTACAGTCGATGTAAAAGAATACATCAATTTCCCTTCGGAAACACCCGTACAGTATGAAAAGGGTGAGAGAGACGCACTTTTCTTAAAAATATCTTCAGAACTCTGCAATTCTACCATTTATTCAGGTGTCTATTTAATCGGACAGTGCTTCTATTCTGACTGGGCTGTTGAATCGCTTCAGTTCCTTTGCAAGGGCAGAAAAGTATTTAAGGGAAACAACCTTTTCTCAAAAGGTGCATGTTTTGCGGCCAAAGAAAAAATGTCTCCGAGCGGAAAAGAAAACAAGATTAAATATCTAGGAAACGACAGATTAAAAGTTACCATCGGAATTGAGACCGATGATATTCCAAAAGAACAGATAGCACTTATTGAGGCAGGCTCGCAGTGGTTTGAATCGGTTGGCAGATGCGAACTTGTTTTAAAAGAAACTGATAAAATAAGCATTTATATTGCATATGTATATAACAATTATGTGGCTCACGGAGAGCTTACTTTAACGGGTCTTAATACATCCAATAACCGAATTACCAGAGTTTCTCTGGAGGTTAAGATGATCAGTGAAGACACTGTATTGTTTAAGGTTTGGGACATGGGATTCGGCGAACTTTACCCTTCGTCCGGAAAAGACTGGGAGCAGGAATTGAAACTGGAAGGATAACAAAATGGGAAATGTATACAAACCCATATCGGGAAAAGCAAACAGACCTTTCTTTCTTGAGCGGATCTGCACGAATGTTTATTCGGGCGACGAGCTGATTTACTGCCTCGGAGAAAATCCGGAGCTCTTAAGCGCGGACATGTTCAACAAAGAACTCATAAAATGGCTCGACGAGGAATGCAGCGCAAAAGAGCTTGCAACAATGCTTGAAAAGCTCATAAAATCCAAGGCTGACGTAATCAAGATTGTTTCGACTCTTTTAGGAGTGGCACCTTTCATTACAAAGGAAGAGACAGACAGAATCATAAAAGTCATAAAAGATGAGGAAGGAAGTTCGGAGTTTGACAAGAGAAAAGCCAGAGGAGATTTCTTCCTTACAAAAGAAAGATACGAGTATGCAATAAGAGAGTATGAGGTTCTTTTATCAACTCTCGATAACGAAGAGTCCGAAAGAGTTGCCTGCATTTACCATAATCTGGGCGTGGCTAAATCAAGACTTTTCTTATTTGAACAGGCGGCTGACGATTTCCTCATGGCTTACGACTGCGATGAAGATCCCGTACACTATTATGCCTACATCGCTACATTGAGATTCACGCTTACCGACAGAGAATATGTTAAGCGAATCGGCGATGATGCGAAAATGCGCGATATCACATTAAAGCTTGAAGCAGATATCGAACAGGCCAAGAAAGAGTTTCTTGAGAGCGGCGAATACCTTGATTTCCTTAATAAGAAAAAAGAAAGCGCCGAAGCCGGAAGATATGCTTTCTGCAGTTTCCTTGACATGAAGTTAAACGAGAAAAAAGAAGAATATAACAAGTACGTTTATTGATTTTACTATTCACGCTGTAATAATTCTCAATATTGTTATTTACTTTTTTAAAGTATTGCCTAGTAGAGGAAAAATGAAATAAGGCAGTACAAAAACAGATAAAAATACTGCCTAAAAGAAAAAAGTCAAAAGCAGGCAGTACAAAAATCACTCGCAGTACTGCTTAAAACGAGAAAAGAGAAAGTAAGCAGTACAAAAGCCATCCACAGTACTGCCTATAGCAGAAAATAATAAAATAAGCAGTACAAAAGCGGATAAAAATACTGTCTAAAAGAGAAAAATCTAAAGCAGGCAGTACAAAAATCACTCGCAGTGCTGCCTAAAGCGAGAAAAGAAAAATTAAGCAGTACAAAAGCCATCCAAATTACTGCCTAAAGCAGAAAATAATAAAATAAGCAGTACAAAAGCGGATAAAAATACTGCCTAAAATAGAAAAATCAAAGGCAGGCAGTACAAAAATCACTCGCAGTGCTGCCTAAAGCGTGAAAAGAAAAATTAAGCAGTACAAAAGCCGTCCAAAGTACTGCCTAAAACGGAAAACAATAAAATAAACAGTACTAAAGCAGATAAAAATACTGCCTAAAATAGAAATATTAAAAGCAGGCAGTAAAAAAACCGCATATAATGCTGCACAAAATGGAAAAACTTAAATCAGGCAGTACACCCAAATTACTGACAGACGAATTGTATTAAATAGTTTTGATGAACGTAGTCTTATGTGATAGAATATATGAGTTTTGAATTAAAATGGTTCCCGGCTCACATAGTATGCTCGGCACCAAAATATAAAGAATTGAGGTTTTAAGAATGGATACAGATAAGTACGTTTCACCGCTTTCTGAAAGATATGCATCTAAAGAAATGCAGTATATTTTCTCACCTGACATGAAGTTCTCCACATGGAGAAGACTCTGGATTGCTCTGGCTGAGACCGAAATGGAATTGGGTCTATCTCAGATTACACCCGATATGATTGCGGAGATGAAAGAGCATGTAACGGATATCAATTATGACGTTGCTAAAGAAAGAGAAAAGAGCGTAAGACATGACGTTATGAGCCATGTATACGCATACGGATGCCAGTGTCCCAAGGCTAAGGGTATCATCCACCTTGGCGCTACAAGCTGCTACGTAGGCGATAATACTGATATTATCGTAATGAACGAAGCTCTTAAGCTTGTGAGAACAAAACTTTTAAACGTAATTAACAATCTTGCGGGATTTGCAAACGAATACAAAGATTTACCTACACTTGCATTTACACATTTCCAGCCTGCCCAGCCCACAACATTAGGCAAGAGAGCAACTCTTTGGATAAATGAGTTTATGATGGACCTTGAAGACCTTGATTATGTTCAGTCCACATTAAAACTTTTAGGATCAAAGGGTACAACAGGTACTCAGGCAAGTTTCCTTGAACTTTTCAACAACGACCAGGAAACAATTGATAAAATCGATCCGATGATTGCCAAGAAGATGGGCTTTGAAAACTGCTATCCCGTATCCGGACAGACATATTCGAGAAAGGTTGACTCCAGAGTATTGAATATTTTAGGAGGTATTGCTCAGTCCGCTACCAAGATGAGCAATGATATAAGACTCCTTCAGCACTTAAAAGAAGTAGAAGAACCTTTCGAAAAGAATCAGATCGGTTCGTCTGCAATGGCTTACAAGAGAAATCCCATGAGAAGTGAGAGAATCGCGTCTCTTTCCAGATATGTGATTGTAGATACATTAAATCCCGCAATTACATCCGCTACACAGTGGTTTGAGAGAACTCTCGACGATTCTGCAAACAAGAGACTTTCCATTCCCGAAGGTTTCCTTGCAATCGACGGTATCTTGGATCTTTGCATGAACGTAACTAACGGCCTTAAGGTTTATCCTAAGGTTATTGAAAAACGCCTTATGTCAGAGCTTCCTTTCATGGCTACCGAAAACATCATGATGGATGCAGTTAAGGCAGGCGGCGACAGACAGGAACTTCATGAGAAGATTCGTGTGCTTTCCATGGAAGCAGGTAAGAGAGTAAAAGAAGAGGGTAAGGATAACGAACTTCCTTCACTTATAGCTGCTGAGCCTGCATTCGGAATAACCGAAGAAGAAATCAAAGAAATCCTTAAGCCTGAGCTTTATACAGGAAGAGCAAGCATCCAGGTAGATAATTATCTGAATAATTATGTAAACCTTGTACTTAATGCAAACAAGGAATTCCTTGGATTGTCGTCAGAGATTAACGTATAGTTATGTAAACTAATTGATATAAATGGTGTCTGGCTCCGAAGGTGCCTTACACCATTTAAAAGATATTATTTGGGAAGATTTTAATACATTTTATACAGGTATCGTGAAATGCCTGTAAATAAATACTCGGAGGATATTTAAATGAAGTATTTCGGTACAGACGGATTTCGTGGAAGAGTAAATGAAACTCTTACAGTTGACCACGCAATCAAAATCGGTAAGTTTTTAGGATATTATTTTTCAAACACACTCGGACATGTTCGCTGTGTAATCGGTAAGGATACCAGAAAGTCCGGATATATGTATGAGTACGGTCTTGTAGCAGGACTTACATCCACTGGGGTAGATGTTTCACTTCTTCACGTAACAACCACACCTTCAATTTCCTACATCACAAGAACAGAGAAGTTTGATTTCGGTATTATGATTACCGCAAGCCACAACCCTTACTATGATAACGGTATCAAGGTTATCGACAGAGACGGTTTCAAGATGAGCGACAAAATCCTTGAACTCGTGGAAGAGTACATCGACGGTAAGGTTGATATCGAACTTGCCAAGAACGAAAAGATCGGCCGCGCTTCAGATTATATCCAGGGAAGAAACAAGTACATGTCATATCTTGCACAGATTCCCACACAGTCCTTCAGAGGCTACAAGGTAGGTCTTGACTGTGCTAACGGTGCTTCTTTTATGATTGCTAAGAACGTATTCGACATGCTCGGCGCAGACACATATGTAATCAACAATGAGCCCGACGGCCTTAATATCAACAAGGACTGCGGTTCAACACATATTGAAAAACTCCAGGCGCTCGTAAAAGAAAAAGGCCTCGACATCGGTTTCGCATTCGACGGCGATTCCGACAGATGTCTTGCGGTTGACGAAAACGGTAACGTCGTAGACGGCGATATGATTATCTACATCTACGGCTGCTATTTAAAGGAAAGAAATCAGCTCGTAAAAGATACAGTAGTTACCACAGTAATGTCCAATATCGGACTTACAAAGGCTCTTGCAGCAAAGGGTATCAAGAATGTTCAGACGCCCGTTGGCGACAAGTATGTTTCCGCTGAGATTCAGAAGGAAGGTTACTCCGTAGGCGGAGAGCAGTCAGGACATGTAATTTTTAACAAGTATGCTACAACCGGTGACGGAATCCTTACAGCCATCAAGGTTCTTGAAATCTGCATTGAAAAGAAGTGCACATTATCATCACTTGTTTCCGATGTAACTATCTTCCCTCAGCTTCTTATCAATGTAAGAGTTGAGAAGATGGATGAAGTACTTGAGAGACCTGAACTTAAGGAAACCACAGACGGCATCTTGGCAAAGCTTGCCGACACAGGAAGAATCGTCCTTCGTAAATCCGGCACAGAGCCCGTTGTTCGTATCATGGTAGAGGCTCAGACTGATGCAGAGTGCGAGCAGTACTGCAATGAGATTAAGGATAAGATTCTTGAGCTTTCAGAGAGTATGAAGTAAGACTAAAATATAAGCAGAGATTAAATCCGCGTTCATAAAATTATGGATGCGGATTTTTTATTTAATTAAATTTCATATAGGGGTTGATTATTTACATAACTTTGTGCTTTAATTGAAATGCGGTGCGAAAACCGCCAATAGTTTTATAAAAAATACAAGGAGGAAACGGATATGGATTATCGAAGTAGTAATACCGACGCAGGCGCGGACCGAACGTGGAACGATATTCTGTACGTTTCCGCTTTTTAGTTTTGATTCTTTTATGATTGATTCTAAGCGAATCTGACAGATATCTTTTACGAAATCAGTTCTTGCCTGCATCGGTTCTCATCACTATAAAAAGGAGGATTACCGATGGCAGAAACAAAAGATGTATCAATTATTGTAAGCACGCTGCTTACACTTCTTGAAGAGAAAAAATACCCTACCATAAAAGAAATATTGATGACGATGAACCCTGCAGATATTGCTGCGGCTTTTGAAGAGATGGAAGAAAACAGACTTCCTGTTCTTTTCAGATTGATTCCGAAGGAAGCGGCTGCAGAGACATTCGTTGAAATGGAGCCTGATTTACAGGAGCTTTTAATCAGAGGCTTTTCCGATAACGAACTTAAGGAAGTGCTTGATGAACTTTACGTCGATGACGCCGTAGATATCGTCGAGGAAATGCCTGCGAACGTTGTTAAAAGAATCCTAGCTCAGGCTGATCCGGAATTACGTAAGGATATTAATGAGATTTTAAGATATCCCGAAAACTCTGCCGGATCAATCATGACTATCGAGTATGTAACCTTACGTCCCGAAATGACAGTAAAGGAAGCGATACTTCGTATCAGACGAACCGGATTTGACAAGGAAACGATTTACACCTGCTACGTCACTTCGTACAGCAAACTGATCGGTTATCTGACCGTAAAAGATCTGTTACTTGAGCAAGACGAAGATACATTAATTAAAGATATCATGGATCAGAATGTGATTTTTGCAAACACACATGATGACCGAGAAGAAGTTGTTAAAATGCTTTCAAAGTACAACTTCATCGCTCTCCCCGTAGTTGATTCGGAACTCCGACTAGTCGGTATCGTTACATTCGACGATGCTATGGATGTCATGGAAGACGAGGCTACCGAGGATATCGAAATCATGGCTGGTATGACGCCTTCCGATAAAACGTATCTTAAGTCCAATGCACTCGATCTTTTTAAGCACAGAATTCCCTGGCTTTTGCTCTTGATGGTATCAGCTACTTTTACGGGACTTATCATTACAAGATTTGAAAATGCACTTGCTGCACAGGTTGTACTTACAGCATTTATACCAATGTTAATGGATACAGGCGGTAACTCCGGTTCGCAGTCTTCGGTTACGATTATCCGTGCATTATCGCTTGGTGAACTTGAATTTTCGGATATTGTAAGAGTTATCTGGAAAGAAATAAGAGCAGCTATTCTTTGCGGTACCGTGCTTGCAATCGCGTGTTTTGCGAAGATTATGCTATTTGACAGACTGATTCTTCACAATCCGAGCGTTACGCTTCTTGTTGCTTTGACAGTCTGCCTTACCATGGTGCTTACCGTAATGGTTGCAAAGGTTGTAGGCTGTACGCTTCCTATGATTGCCAAGAAGCTCGGATTTGATCCTGCAGTAATGGCTTCGCCTTTTATCACAACCATGGTCGATGCGATTTCACTGCTGGTATACTTTGGAATGGCGAATGTATTATTATTTTAAAAAAGGAAATTTGATATGAGAGTAGGTTTAGGCTACGATGTTCACCGTCTTGAGTCCGGCAGAGACTTAATCGTCGGTGGCGTAAAAATCGAATATGAAAAAGGCTTGCTCGGACACTCCGATGCGGACGTACTGACACATGCAATAATGGATGCAATCCTCGGCGCAGCTTGTCTTGGCGATATCGGACTTCATTTTCCCGATACGGCGGGAGAGTTTAAAGATATATCGAGTATTGTGCTTCTTGAGAGAGTAAGGGATTTAATCAAGGATGCAGGATATGAGATTGGGAATATCGATGCTACAATCATTGCTCAGGCGCCGAAGATGAGACCTTATATTGATTCAATGCGTGCTAATATAGCAGGAGCATTACAGATTGATATAAGTCAGGTAAATATCAAAGCAACTACCGAGGAACATCTCGGATTCACAGGCAGAGGAGAAGGAATATCGTCTGAAGCGATTTGCCTTTTAGTATAGTTATGGAAGTTGAATTAAGAGTTGAGGGCCGTAACCTCGTATTTGCGGCAAAAGAAAAAGATCAGGTCATATCGACACTTTCGGTTTCACCGGACATCGGCGG
>JAGCVT010000158.1 GCA_017962225.1 Lachnospiraceae bacterium | reverse complement strand
CTTCCTAAAAGCTATCGACTCGGGCGAGAAAACAGATTTACGAGCATATTTCATCGATGAGGCTCACAAGGAGATCGATGAAAAGATCGAGGAGGAAGCTCCCAAGACTTTAAAAGAAGAAGTTGAAAAAGAAGTAAGAAAAACCGTAAAAGAAGAGATAACGAAGAATGTTACCGATGCGGTTAACGAAGCACTCGCACCTTTCGCAGATCTTATGAGCGAAGAAGAAAAACAGGCAAAGATCGATGAGGCTGTTGATGAGGCGCTTAAAGAAAATTATGAAAAGACAGTTGAAGAAGTTCTTCCGGATGCGATCGACGAAGCATTAAAGAGCAGGGAATATTTAGAAGAGAAAGAAAAGGCCAGAAAAGAAGCTTACGAAGAAGCCGAGGACGAGATAAACGAAGAATTTGACAAGCAGGATGCGAAAAAATCCAGATCCGTGCTTGAAGCCGAGAAGAATTTCGAGGTGACTCCGGTAGTTTTATATGAAAACTTTTATAAGGACGTTACCGAAGACAACGACCTTGACGGTAACTCAGACGGCAAAGTCAGAATCTATCCGATAAATTATGACATCAACATGGCGACTTTTAACGAAGGCAGAATGCCCGAGAAAGATAATGAGATCGCCATCGACAGAATGCATGCCGACAACAATGATCTGAAAGTCGGCGATAAGATAAACGTAAGCGGCAAAGAGTTCGAGATCACAGGACTTCTCGCATATGTAAATTACGCGACTCTCCATGAAAAGAACACGGATTTCATGTTTGATGCGATAAGCTTCGATGTTGCAATGGTAACGCCCGAAGCCTGGGAAAACACCAAAGGAAAGACACATTATACATATGCGTTCAAATACGTTGATTCTTTTGAAAACGAAAGCGAACAGAAAAAGATGTCGGACGATTTTTTGTCCGCACTCATTACACAGAGCGTAAAAGAAGAAAACGATCTTTTGGACTATGTTCCCGAATATTTAAACCATGCGGTTCATTTCGCACCCGACGATATGGGTTCGGATAAGGAGATGGGCGGTGTGCTTCTCTATATACTGGTTCTCGTCCTCGGTTTTGTTTTCGCATTAACCATCATGTCAACGATTACCAAAGAATCGACGGTTATCGGAACACTCAGGGCTTCGGGCTACACCAAGGGAGAAATGATAATTCATTATATGGCAGCGCCTGTGTTTACAACACTTTTTGCGGCGCTTGTCGGAAACATCCTTGGATATACGGTTCTTAAAAACACCGTGGTCAGCATGTATTTTAACAGTTACAGCCTTCCCGCATACAAGACCTACTGGTATTACGAGGCATTCGTAAAAACAACCGTTATTCCGGTCATCCTTATGATCCTTATAAACTTTGTGACGGTTGCGTATATGTTAAGACTTTCTCCCCTTAGATTTATAAGAAAAGATTTAAAAACCACCAGGAGAAAAAAAGCCGTAAGACTTCCGAGATTAAAATTTATCAGAAGGTTCAGATTAAGAGTTCTTTTACAGAACATTCCGAATTATATGGTGCTTTTCGCAGGTATTTACTTCGTAGTATTCTTAATGACCTTCGCATTCGGTCTTCCGACGACACTTAAAAATTATCAGGAACATGCGACCGATGATATGTTTGCGAAGTATCAGTATGTTTTAAAAACAACCGAAGACGATGACGGAAACGAAATTACGACCAAAGTTGCCGATGCTGAAAAATTCAGCATGGAAACCTTATATACAACAGACGGCAGACGTGTGAACGAGCCTATTAGTATTTACGGTCTTGAGGCCGACAGTGCTTACATTCCGCTTAACAACAGGGCTACGGGAAACGAGGTTTTAATCTCGAGTTCCTACGCAGATAAGTTCGGCCTTAAAGAAGGAGACGCAGTTACCCTAAAAGAAAGATACAACGACAACGAATATACTTTTAAGATTGTCGGAACATATGATTATATCAGTGGACTCGGAATCTTTATGTCGCTTGACGGCTTTAACGAAATATTCGGAAATCCCGAGGGTTCGTTTAACGGATTTTTATCAAACGGGGAAATAAAGGATATCGATCCGGATTATATTGCAATGTCCATTACCGAAGACGATATCATGAAGGTATCAAATCAGCTTAATCACTCAATGGGCAGCTATATGGATTATTTCAAAGTCATCTGTCTTGTGTTTGCATTTATCCTGATTTACCTTTTAACCAAGGTCATAATTGAGAAAAACGAAAATGCCATTTCGATGGTAAAAATCCTCGGATACTACAACGGTGAAATCGCAGGTCTCTATCTTTTAACCACGACATTTGTGGTAATTATATCAGCGATTGTATCCGCATTCCTCGGAGCCAAGTCGCTTGTACTGGTATGGAATATTATTCTTTACAGAATGGACGGGTGGCTTCCCGCATACGTTCCTCTTTCAAGCTATGTATTCATAGTGCTCATGGTAATCGCAGCCTACCTTCTTGTAATGCTTATCGACTACAGGCGGATTAAAAAAGTTCCTATGGATCAGGCTCTTAAAAATGTGGAATAAAAGAAATTATTCGGATTTAAAATGTGCTTTGTCCATACTTCCCGAGGTCAAAACAACGATACCGCCGACAATAAAAGGGATGTAAAAAGAAAAGAAACGCCAGAAAAGATTGGCCATATTGGTGGTTGGTCCGAATATGTTTAAGAAAAACAGAACGAACGCGCCTTCGGCACCTAAGCTGGCGCCGGGCGTGGGAATGTAAGCAATAAGCATAAAAAGGAAAATCTGAACTGTCAGAATGTTAAAAAATGATGCGGAGCTGTTTCCCAATGCCCTGTAAATGGCATAGGTTATCGTGAGATAGAAAAAGATTTGCAGCAGACTGACAAGATACATTTTAAACAGAGTAAAAAAGCTGCAGCTTGTATCTTTAAACTGCTTTCCGTAGTTTGAAACACCTGTCGTGACTTTGCTGTTTATTTTTTCGGGTTTTCCGATCAGATATCTTTTGCCGATATGAATCTTTGAAAACAAATTAATCAGGGAAACGATTAATCTGCTTACGATTTCGGGATGTTTTCCGGTAAAAATGATTATGAAGGTTACAATCAGGTTGACTAAAAGGCCGGCGATAATAAGGCCGACATAACCGCCGTAAACTTCCCAGAAATAATTGTAATTGAATATAAAAAGAATTATTCCCAAAGACAGGAGTGCTACCTGGTAAACAATGTACTTTATAAAAAGTATGGATAATGTGCCGGAGACAAGCGCTCCTTTTTTGCTTAAAAAATAAGCCTGAATCGGCTGTCCGCCGGAATTAAAAGGAGTGATGTAGTTAAAAAATCTGCCCAGATAATCGGATTTAAGAATTTCAAAAAAGCCGATTTTATATCCGGACTTTTTAAGAGGTATTGCAAGAACGACAGAGTCTGCAGCAATCTCCGCGAACATTAAAAGCAGACCCAGAGCGGTCCATCTGTAATCGGCTGTTTTTAAAATAAGGGCAATATTATCCAAACCGTCCTTAAAAGCCATGTAAACAAGCATTCCGATAAGAACGGCGAGAATAAAAATGACGGATATTATTTTATAAAGGTTTTTCTTATTCAAGGAACAATCCTTTCATAAAGCGTTTTCCACTTTTCGTATATTTTTTCCTCGGAATAATAATCCGCAATTTTCACGGATTTACAAACCGCTTCGCGGTAAAAGGCATCATCTTTGCGAAGCCTGTCGATTAAGGCCGCAAAGTCACGGTTATTGTCTGCCGAAAGATAAAAATCAAACAAAATAGGTTTGTACAAATCAAGATCGCGCAGTAAAACCGGAGTTTTTGTATTGGATGCTTCCAAAAGTGTCATGGGGAAAAGCTCGTTATATGACGGAACAAACAAAAGGTCCGCCGCATTGTAAAAATATACCATTCTTTCTCTTGGAACGATTCCCGTAAAAGAAACATTTTTCGGAGGATTATTAACAAACAGCGACAATTCCTTGTAGCCGTCGGTTATTTTTCCGAACGAAAAACCTCCGACCCAGACAAAATGAACCTCAGGCAGCATTTCAGCCACTTTTATAAAGTCCGTAATGCCTTTTCTTGTCTGAACCTGTCCGCAGCCCATAACCAAAAACGCGTCAGCGGGAATATCGTATTTTTTCTGTAAATACGAGCGGATCTTTTTCTTTTTATTCGGATTTACCTCATAAAATTCTTCTTTCGAAACGACATTCGGAATATATGAAACCTGTTCTTTTTTTATTCCAAACTTCTGA
Source organism: Lachnospiraceae bacterium (assembly GCA_017962225.1). Taxonomy (GTDB): domain Bacteria; phylum Bacillota; class Clostridia; order Lachnospirales; family Lachnospiraceae; genus UBA3766. The sequence goes on along the minus strand of JAGCVT010000158.1, from coordinate 9,478 downwards.
AGCTTTTCGATAAAAGAAGGATTTACAACGACAAGTTTGTCCGCGCTTTTATAAAATTTTACGACATATTTTTTGAATACCCGGAGTGCAATTCGCGGGAGCTTAACGGAGCCGTCAAGCGTATCGGGGAGAAAATGAACATACGCAATGACAGGCTTTTTGGAAAGCTTCATTTTTATGAAATTGATCGGTTCGACCGTGTGGATGTGAATAAGATCGCAGTTCTTAATGCCTTTGTTAATCTGAATTTCGAAATCATTTTTTCCGTACCGGTCCATCAGACGTAAAAGCTCATCGTAAGCGCTTCCCACGCCCTGCCCTTTTACGGAGTCGGCGATTGAAAGCATATTGATACGCATCTTTTGCTTTGAATCGTTTTCTTTAAAGGATTTGAAAGGAAAACGACGGCTTAAGCATTTAAAATAAAGACCGGCGTCGTTTATTTTATAAGTAAAAAACAAAACCGTATTAAGCAGAGGGTTTGAAAATGAGCAGATTTCGGCAAACAGATACAAAGCCTTTAAAATCGGAGAAATGCGTCTGACTTCAGGCAAAGTATTATTAAGCTCCTTTAAAACTTTTCGGATATGCTGTCTGTTTTCGGCGGGAGTTTCCCTGTCGAAATTTAATTTGAAAAGTATGGTAAAAAGAGCATTTTTATAAAGCATTGAATAAACCCTTTTTTGTATAAAAGAGGGTTTGTCCGACAAAGCGGGTTTTATTTTTCCGACTGCGGAAAGATAAAAAAGGTGTTTTGAGCCCCTGCCGTTAACGGAAGAATTAATGTTCTGACAATAACGGTAAACCGGTTTTTTAAGAAGAACATAATTTTTAAGTTTTGTTTTAAGAATTATGTCGTAATGCAGATCTTCATAAAGGCAGAGCGACTCATCAAAAAAGGTATCTTTTATGAGGGATTTATGGAGCAGCTTTCCTTTGATATACCAGTATTTGTCGATGATTTCGGGTGATTTAAGAGCCGGACCGTAGGCTCGGGTCTTTTTCGGAAGAGGGCCTTCGGTAAACGTGTTTTTTATTTTACTGCCAATCAGATGGACAATCTGATACGAATCCACATAATCCGCATTATAGTAAAGGGCGGCGCTTAAGGCATATTCGAGCGCATACGGAAGCAGAGTGTCATCCGCGTCCAGAAACATAATATAATCGCCGGTTGCAGCGCGAAGCGCAGTGTTTCTTGCGGCAGAAATTCCTTTATTAACTGTATGAGTTAAAGGGATTATGTTTTGATGGGATTTTTGATAAGAATCAATGATTTTCCCGGTCCCGTCATAGGAACCGTCGTTTACAACCAGAATTTCCGTGTTTTTATATGTCTGATTTAATACGCTTTCCAAAGCCTGAGACAGAGAGCTTTCGGCATTGTATGCGGGAATTATTATGCTTATTTTATGATCGTTATTCATATTAATGCTTCTTTTTGCAGATTATTTGCTCAAAATTATTTAAGAGCAGCCTGAATACGGCGTTATTATATCACATGAAACGATAACTTTACACCCGAATAAGCAATATAGTAAAATACTGTTTATATACAAAACGGGAAGGTTTTTATAGTGAAAATACTAATTACTTCGGATTTATACAGAATAAATATCAGCGGAGTAGAAATGTCCGTTGATATTCTGTTCAAAGGTCTGAAAAAAGAAGGGCATGATGTCAGAATTTTAACTCTCTCATGCAATCATAAAGAAGGAAAAGAAGGAGATGTTTATTTTATAGGCTCTTTAGATGCTTCGATTGTTTATCCGTATGCCAGGATAGTCTATCCGCAGAGAAGCGAAATCATAAAAGAACTGATAGAATGGAAACCCGACATAATTCACACTCACTGTGAACTGTCATCATTTGCATGCGCCTGTTACATTTCCAGAAAATGCAGAATACCCATTGTGCATACCTATCACACGGCTTACGAAGAGTATGCGCACTATGTTCCCTTTGGCGGAAGCATTCTGGTAAAACTTTTTCTGCCCAACATACTTCGCCTTATCTCCGGAAAGACAAAGCTTTTCATAGTTCCTTCGGAAAAGATGCGCCAGAAACTGATTACATTTAAATTCCCTTCGCAGATTTCGGTTATTCCCAGCGCAATAAACGACAGATTTATCTATGAGGATTATTCGGAATATCGGAATATTATCCGCGAAAAGTACGGAATAAAAGATGAAGAGTGCATTTTTCTGTTTTTAGGAAGAGTCGCAAGAGAGAAAAACATAAAAGAACTGATAGAATATGCGGATTGTGACGAACTGACAAAATTCCGCATTATGATCTGCGGATCAGGCCCGTATTTAAAAAGGGTAAAAAAGGAATGCGCGAAAAGAGGAATATCCGATCGTGTAATCTTCACCGGAATGGTCAGTCCCGAAGAGGTTCCCAAATACTATTCGGCAGGAGATATTTTTATAAATGCATCCGTGACCGAAACACAGGGCCTGACATATATGGAAGCCATGGCCTGTACTCTGCCGGTTCTCTGCAGAAACGACAAATGTTTAGAGGGTGTAATCGAAAACGAAAAGAACGGATTTGTTTACAACAACAGGGAAGAATTCCTGCAATATGCGAGCGAACTTACCAATGAATGCGACTTAAGGAAAAAAGTCGGTAAAAATGCGAGAGAAATGGTTTGTGAAAAATACAATTCCGGAAAGTATGTAAAGTCCTGTGAAAAGATATATGCAGGCTTATTATAAAATATGATAAAATAAAGAATAAATATAAACACGGAGGCTTACATGGTTACAGCAAAAAACCCGATTATGCCGGGATTTTATCCCGATCCTTCCATCTGTGCGGTGGGAGAAGATTATTATCTTTGCAATTCAACTTTTTCGTATGTTCCCGGTCTTTCCCTTATGCACAGTAAAGACCTGGCACACTGGGAGCAGATTGGCAATGTCCTTACGCATCATTCGCAGATTCCTCTTGAGGGAGCGGATCATTCCCAGGGTCTTTTCGCACCTACGATCAGATATAATAACGGTATCTTTTATGTTATATGCACAAACGTTACTCACGGCGGAAACTTTATCGTAACCGCGGAAAATCCCGAAGGTCCGTGGTCGGAGCCTCATTATCTTGAGGATGCGGACGGAATCGACCCTTCGCTTTTCTTTGACGAGGACGGAAAGTGCTACTACATCGGCACTCATCCCAATCCCGACGGAGGTGCCAAGTACAACGGAGACTGGTACATTTACATCGCGGAAGTAGATCTTGAAAACTGGAAGATCGGCGAGAAGAAGGACGTCTGGAACGGTGCGCTCAAAGGCTGTATCTGGCCCGAGGGTCCGCATATCTACAAAGAAAACGGTTATTACTACATCATGCACGCGGAAGGCGGCACAGGTCCCGAGCATTCTGTAATGATCTGTCGAAGCGAGAACATCTGGGGTCCTTACGTGGGCAATCCCAAGAATCCTATCCTTACACACAGACACCTTGGCAAAGATTATCCGATTAAATACGTCGGACACGGCGATATCATAAAAACACCAAACGGCGAATGGTTTATGACAGTTCTTGCTGTAAGACCTCTTGAAAGATTCACCACAATGGGCAGAGAAACCTTCCTTTGCAAATTTATCTGGGAAGATGACTGGCCCGTAGTAAATCCCGGCGTAGGCATGCTTACGGATACCGTTGAAATCGACCTTCCCGAGTGGATTCCCGAAAAAGACGCTGCGTCTTATACATGCAGAACTAACGGAAAGACAACTCTTCCCGGAACCGACAAGGATTACGTATTTGCCAACATGAAGGAACTCGGAGACGAATTCTTATTCCTTCGTAACTATCCTTCAGATATGTATATGCTCGACAGCGAAGGTCTTAAAATAAAGGCACAGAAAGAAGATATCAAAGCGGTTGCTTCACCTTCATTCGTATCCATCAGACAGCAGCATCATTACTTTACATCAACTGCTTTAGTTGATGTCAGCACAATCGGAGAGGGCGAAAGCGCAGGACTGATTCTTTTACAGAACAATCTTTATAACCTGCAGGCTGTAGTTTCAGGCGGCAAAGTAAATATGATTCTCTGCCAGGACGGTAAAGATGAAATCATCGGTAGCGCAGACGTAAACGAAGTAGCTGACGGTAATTTAGTAAAGATTACCATCAAAGTTGAAGGCCTTAACACCAAAGCATTTGCAGGCGACAAGCTTCTCGGCGAAGCAGGCGTATCAAACCTTTCCACTGAAGTGGCAGGAGGATTCGTAGGCTGCTGCATCGGTCTTTATGCAACGGGCAACGGCGTTGACGGCGGATATGTAACATTTAAGGAATTTACATATAATAAGAATAATTAATCGTAAAGTTTATAAATCTTTAGTCCGATAATAAAAAAGGGATAAAGCATTATCTTTATCCCTTTTTGAACCATAGGAGCAATGAACAGATGATTTTATAAAAAATGTGGGGGAAAAACATGGATTATAAAAAACTTCTGGACGAATATGACTGCAACGCATGTTTAGTGTCGGTGGATACGTATCCGGACGGAACCTTCGGCAATATTCTTGTTGTGGACGGAAATAAACATTTTAAAGACGACATTGCGAATTTTACGGGCAAGCCTTTTACGGAGAACACTCCGTATTATTTCAGTTTCCCAAAGGATTTAAACTTTGAGGACTTTATTTACAGATGCGCAGTTCTTCAACAGAATCTGCACACATATGTAAATCTCTATCAGATCGGACTCTGGCTTGAGATGTATCTTCTGCCGCTTAAATCCGACAAAGAAAACACCGGCTACTGTCTGTATTCGTATATCGTTAAACCCAAGGTAAACGAAGAAAACATGTCGGACATTTCCCCGCAGACTTCATCCGCGGTTCTTGCAACCTGCATTAAACTGCGCGGTTCTAAAGATTTTAAGGAAAAGATAAAAGAAGTTACGGCCGATATCCGCGGCATCTGCGGTGCCAGCCGCTGCTGTATTCTGACAATAGATGAAGAAAACGAAACCTGCTCCGTTATGGGCGATTCTGCTGCCCCCGACCGTCTTCCCTTCCTCACGACCGAGGAAGAAAAACTTGAATTTTACAAACTCATGCTCACATGGGAAGATACTTTAGCCGGCAGTACCTGCATCATCGTTAAAAACGAGCAGGATATGAACATCATAAAAGAAAGAAATCCCGAATGGTACGAATCGCTTTCCGCATTTAATGTGGATACCATGGTTCTTTTCCCTTTAAGATACAACGAAAAGCTTCTCGGATATATCTGGGCAACCAATTTCGAAGTTATAGATACGGTTAAGATTAAGGAAGTTCTTGAGCTTACCACATATTTTATCGCATCGGAAATTGCCAACTATCAGATGTTAAGACGTCTGGAGATTTTAGGAACCATCGACCTGATGACAGGTACTTTAAACAGAAATGCAATGAACAACCGTGTTTCGCAGTTTGATTCCGTAAAAGATGATTCGATTAAAACAATTGGTGTTGTTTTCGCAGATCTTAACGGACTTAAAATGGTTAACGATCACAGCGGACATCTTGAAGGTGACCGTTTCTTAAAGACCGTTGCTGCCGTATTAAGACAGGTATTCGTCGATGACGAGATTTACCGTGCGGGCGGAGACGAATTTATGATTTTAACCATAAACGACACCAGAGCGGAATTTGATGAAAAACTTCGTAAAATCCGCGAGGTTTCCGAGTCGGATAACCAAAGAGTCAACCTGGCGGTCGGAAGTTTTTATGATGACAGCGAACGGGATATCAGGAAAGCGCTTCACAAAGCAGATGAAGACATGTATCAGGATAAGCAGGAGTATTATGCGAGACATCCTGAATTAAGATACAGATAAATATTTTATGAGGATTAAATAAAACTGTATTTGGAGGGGTCCCGTGTTATTTAATACTCGAGAGTTCTTGCTCTTTTTTCCCGGAGTAGTTCTCTTTTACTTTGTACTGCCGAAAAGAATAAAAAATTACTGGCTGCTGGCATGCAGTTATTTTTTCTATATGTGCTGGGAGCCGGTACATGTTATTTATCTTTTATTCTGTACGGCCGTATCATTCTTAGCCGGAATCGTGCTGGATAAGAATCGCGATAAAAAGGGTAACAGGGCTTTTCTGGCACTGTTTGTCGCCGCAGATTTTATTCCTCTTTTTCTTTTTAAATATCTTGGATTTCTGACAGAGAGCATAAACACCGTTCTATCAGGCATCGGTATTAAGACTTTACCCGGTGTTTCGTGGCTATTGCCGGTAGGCATTTCTTTTTATACATTCCAGACAGTAAGTTATATAGTTGATGTTTACCGCAAAGAAACGGAAAGGGAAAAGAATCCGTTTCAGTATGCGTTGTTTGTTTCTTTCTTCCCGCAGCTTGTCGCAGGACCTATCGAACACTCACATGACCTTCTCCCCCAGTTAAAAAAAGAAAGACCTTTTTCATATGAGAACTTTCGCAAGGGTATGATTACCATGGCGTGGGGCTTCTTTGTGAAAATGGTGATTGCGGACAGAATTTCCGTAATTGTAGATACGGTATTTGATGATCCGGCCAGGTACGGCGGATGGTTTTTAATTCTCGGAACATTTCTTTTCTCCTTCCAGATTTACTGCGACTTTGCAGGCTATACCACGATTGCACTGGGGGCTGCAAGGATACTCGGCATTAATCTGACCGATAATTTCAAAGCGCCTTACTTATCCGGAAACGTAAACGAATTCTGGAACCGCTGGCACATTTCCCTTCAGCGCTGGTTTAAAGATTATCTGTATATTCCTCTCGGCGGAAGCCGAAAAGGAAAGGGAAGAACCATGCTTAACAAAATGATTGTTTTCCTGGTAAGCGGTCTCTGGCATGGCGCAGCCTGGCATTTTGTGGTATGGGGAGCTCTCAACGGTCTGTATCAGCTGATATATGAGCTTATCAAACCTCTTTTTAAGAAAATCAAAAAAGACAAGTCCGTGTTTTACGTTCTCTGGAGAGCGGCTTCGGTCTGCCTGACCTTTGTGCTGATTGCTTTTGCCTGGATTTTTTTCAGAAGCAAAAATATCGAAACCGCGTTGGAAATAGTAAGAAGTATATTTACCGTACACAATTTTCATGTACTCTTTGACGGTTCGCTGTCAGAGTTGGGATTAACCGGCAGGAGCTTAATCTGTGCGGCGGTTTCCCTTCTGATTCTTGTAGTGATGGATGTCATGAAATACCGGGATATAAGCGTGGGAGACTGGATTTTAAAAAGAAAAACGATACTGCGCTGGGCAATATATATTATATTATTCACCGTAATTCTGATATTCGGAGTATACGGAGATTCGCCGGAACAGTTTATCTACTTTGTATTCTAGATTGTTTACAGGAGAATGGTTAAATGAGCAGAAAGAAACTCATTTTAAAAATTTTTATAGCGTTATGCATGGTCATCCTGATAATGTTTACAAGTTCCTATTTGTTTGTAAACAGTATTGTAGGACCTACAAACCATAAAGATGTTTATGCGCTGGAGAAAAACTCAATTGATGTTTTATTTGTCGGAAGCAGTCATTGTTACTGCGGTTTTTCTCCCGAGGTCTTTTATGAGCAGACAGGCGTAAAATCATACACTCTCGGCGGTTCCAGCCAGTCCATGCTCTCCTGTTATCTCTGGACAAAGGAGTTCTACGAGAGGCAGAAATACAGCACGCTTGTAGTCGAGGCCTTCAGTATACCGATGTCACACGGAGATGTCGGCAATGACATTCATACTCTGGCGAGCATGTATCCGTCCAAAAACTACATGGAGATGGCTTTGACTTATAAAAGAAACTGCGACAAGGTGATTTTCCCTATTTTGTGTGTTCATTCTGAGTGGGACAGGATTGATTTAAGAGAAATTGTAAATGCATATCACAAAGAAAACCTCGGATATGTGGATATTCACAGCCGCGCAGGAGAAGAATATACGGAATCTGTTCTTAAAGGAGATAAGGATGCGGATGATTATCTGGGCTTTACATATCTGGATAAAATCGTAGATTTCTGCAATCAGAACAATATCCGCCTCATTCTGGTTAAAACACTTATTGCGTCGAACGAAAGCGACCGCTGGGATGATGCATATCACAACAAAGTATCAAAATATGCCAAAGAAAAGGGAATTGAATTTATAGATTTCAACGATCCCGTATATATGGAGGATGCGGGACTTGTAATCGCGGAGGATGTTGCGGCAGATTTAAGACACTTAAATGCAGACGGAGCATACAAAACTACGACATATATAGGAAAGCATTTGTATGGAGAATAAATAAAAATGCCGGACACGCTTTGTGTCCGGCTCTTTTTTAATCACCGAGATATTCTTTTAGGGCATCGAGTCTTTTATGAGCTTCGCTTCTGCCCATCTGATAAACTCGCTCGAGCTCGTCAGGATCGTTTTCCGTTCTGCTTATTCCGAGCGCTTCGGGCGGTCTTATGACGAAGAGCTTTCCTTCTTTTTCTCTTTCTTTTACGGCAGCAGTCATATCATTGTAAAGAGTATGGCGCTCGCCCATGATTTTAGCAATATTCGGATATTCTTTTAGGGCATGATTGTAAATAAACATGCCTTTTGTTTTTTTCTTTACGTAATCGGCGGGCTGGGTAAGTACCGCCACATTCTTATCATATCCTAAACTTTCGACGAATTCGTAAGGGATGGGGCAGACGATTCCGCCGTCCAAAAGCGTATAGCCGTCCACGTGTACAAATCTTGATACGCCGGGCATTGAAGCCGAGGCCTGAAGCCAGGTAACATCGTTTTCGCCTCCGTCCGCGCACTTATGAAAGACCACTTCGCCGGTTTTGAGGTTTGTGGCACCCACATAAAATTCAAAAGGATCTTTTGCAAAAGTCTCTCGGTCAAATGGATCGAGAACTTCGGGAATTTCGTGATAACAGAAATCCACGCCGTATAAATCACCGGTTTTTCTTAAGGATTTAAAACTGCAGAATCTCCAGTCTTTGCAATATTTTTTGGTATATCTTATTCCTCGCCCGATCTGTTTTGATTTGTAATTAATTCCGAAAAGAGCGCCTGCAGAAATTCCCGCACCGCCGTCAAATCGGATGTTTTCTTCCATAAAAACATCGATTACGCCGCAGGTAAACATTCCGCGCATTGCTCCGCCTTCAAGTATCAGTCCTCTTGTCATAATTTTCTCCGTAATTTATCCTAAAAATCCCCTTAATATTTTAAATTAGATTCATCCTTTTGTATAGGCAAATTTATCTGTTGAAAAAATCCGTCGGAGTTGTGTGAACGCTGTTGTTCTTAAAGCTTCTCGGCGATTCGCCGTAATATTTCTTAAAGGCTTCTCCCATGTAGCTTGCACTCGAAAAGCCCGTAATATCTGCGATTTCCGACATCGACAGACTGGTGGAGTTTAGAATTTCCGCCACTTTGCTGACTCTGAAACGCGTCAGATTTTCAATCGGAGTCTGGTCGGTATATTTG
>JAGCVT010000157.1 GCA_017962225.1 Lachnospiraceae bacterium | reverse complement strand
TTGTTCTTTTCAATCTGTATAAGCGTCTCGAGTGCAATCTTTCGTAATTCAACTTCTTTATTCATACTTAAATTAAACTGTTTCGTACTTCGTAAATCTGTCGCCGACTAAAATCTTTTTTCCTAAAAGAAAATCTTTTACAGGCATTGCTTTCTTGCCCTGAATCTGGATGTTTGTGATTACAAGCTGGCCCTTGCCGGTCTGAACGTAGATTGCATCCTTTTCTACTCTGCAGACATCTCCGGGGTTCATTCCGCTCTCATCATCCACATAGTATGCGAAACACACCTTTACGAAGTTATCGTTTAAAAGAGCAAAGGTTGCGGGCCATGACCAGAAGGCTCTTACCTTAAGTGCAAGACTTTCTGCACTTTCGTTAAAATCAAGCGCACCGTCTTCCTTTTTAATCATCTTTGCATAAAACAAAGGTCCTTCGGGCTGAGGAACAGCTGTTATTTCACCCTTTTCAAGCTTTGCTAACGCATCCTCGATTAAGTCTGCGCCAAGCTCGCTTAATTTATCGTGTAAACTGTCAGCGGTATCTGTATCTTCAATCGCTACTTCCCCGGAAAGAAGCATGTCACCTGTATCAAGGCCTTCGTCCATCTGCATGATTGTAACGCCGCTTTTTTTCTCGCCGTTTAAAATCGCCCACTGAATAGGGGCTGCGCCTCTGTACATAGGCAAAAGCGAAGCATGGATATTTATGCAGCCGTAGCGGGGCATTTCAAGGATTTCCTTGGATAAAATCTGTCCGAATGCAGCCACCACGAAAACATCCGCAGGATATTTCTTAAGCACTTCGATATTTTCTTCTTTTTTAATTCTGTCAGGCTGAAAAACTTCAACACCAAGCCTCATCGCCTCTTCTTTTACGGGCGAAGGAAGATAGAGTTTACTTCTTCCCTTGGGCTTGTCTGGCTGGGTTACAACGAGTAAAATCTCGTGTCCGGCTTCATGAAGTTTTCTGAGTGCCAGAACAGCAAAGTCCGGCGTTCCCATGAATACTATTTTCATATTATTCCTCCACAGGTTCTACATCCTGAAGTTCGCCCTCAACCTTATCCACGTAAAGAATACCGTCAAGATGATCCATTTCATGAAGCATGGCTCTTGCGAAAAGTTCTTCTCCTTCAATTTCTTCCCATTCGAAATCAAGGTTTCTGGTTTTTACTCTGACCTTCATAGGCCTTGTAACAACACCGCATTTTCCGGGTACGGAAAGACAGCCTTCGTTGCCTGTCTGCTCGCCTTCTGTATAAACCACTTCGGGATTGATTAAAACAACGGGACCTTCGCCTACATCGATTACGGCGATTCTTTTTCTCACACCTACCTGAGGTGCTGCAAGACCGACGCCGTCGGCTTCATACATCGTATCCTTAAGATCCTCAATGAGTTCAAGGATTCTCGGAGTAATTTCCGTTACTTCCTTGCACACACATCTTAAACAGTCCTCTCCCATTTCGCGAATCATTCTAAGTGCCATTTTTTCCTCCTAATTAAAACCCGTTCATAGGGTTAAAATCAAACATTACAGATTCTCTTGTCAGATTAAATTTCTCGGTCTCGGTTTCGATATAATCCTTAACCGAAATAAGATTTTCGTAACTTAAACTTTTAATATATATAACTCTTCTGTATATATCGCATTTCTTCGAAAGCGTTGCATTCGCAGGCCCGATTTTGCCGATGTCTTCCCTGAAAGGAAGCTTGTCAATCATATCGGCGATAACCTTCGAAAGCTTTACGACTCTCTTTTCTTCGTCTCCGGTAATCTGTATTCCTAAAAGATTCCCGACGGGCGGATACATAAGTTCTCTTCTATAGCTTATTTCTTCCTCATAAAAGGCATCGTAATCCTGGTTCTTTGCATGTATTACAGCATAGTGATCAGGCTGATATGTCTGAATAACTACTTCGCCGGCATTCTCGCCTCTGCCTGCTCTGCCGCCTGCCTGTACAAGCTGCTGGAAGGCACGTTCGCCTGCTCTGTAATCCTCGGCATTTAAAGCCATATCTGCAGCAAGAATTCCTACGAGGGTTACGCCCTTAAAATCATGGCCTTTTACAATCATCTGAGTACCGATTAAAATATCAGCTTCCCTGTTCGAAAACCTCGATAAAATCGATTCGTAATCCTCTTCTTTTTTGGTCGAATCGGCATCCATTCTTAAGGTCAGTGCATGAGGAAATTCTTTTCTAACAAAATCCTCAATCATCTGAGTTCCGGCTTTAAAGCCTCTGACCTTGTCGCTGCCGCATTTTGAACAGATATTAGAGAAAGGTGTTTCGTATCCGCAGTAATGGCATTTAAGAGTACCGTCTCTGTGATACGAAAGCGATACGTCACAGTGCGGACATTTAACCACTTCGCCGCATTCCCTGCAGGATACAAAGCCCGAAATGCCTCTTCTGTTTAAGAAAAGCATTATCTGCTCGTGCTTGTTAAGTCTCTCTTCAATCAGCTTTTTAAGCCTTCTTGAAAATACCGATTTATTGCCGTCCTTAAGCTCCGCTCTCATATCTTCCACATAGACGTTAGGAAGCGTATTTCCGGTCAGACGGTTATTTAATCTGTATAATTTGTATTCGCCGTTTTTTGCCTTGTAATAGCTTTCCAGCGAGGGTGTCGCAGAACCTAAAACAAGCACGGAATTTGTCAGTTCGCAAAGCTTGGCCGCAACTTCTCTTGCGTGATACTTGGGCATATTGTCGGCCTTGTAAGAACTTTCATGCTCTTCATCGATTACCACAATTCCCAAATTCTCAAAAGGTGTAAAAAGAGCCGATCTGGGTCCGATCATAATATCAACCTTGCCCTCTTTTACCTTGAGATACTGGTCGTACCTCTCGCCTGCGGTCATTTTAGAATGTATAACGCTTACCCTGTCTCCGAATCTTGCGTAAAATCTCATAAGATTCTGATAGGTTAACGCAATTTCGGGAATAAGCAGTATTGCCTGCTTGCCCTCATTTATTCTGTCTTCAATCAGGCGCATGTAAACTTCGGTCTTTCCGGAGCCCGTGATACCGTGAATAAGGTATGTGTTTCTCTCTCCGTTTTCTAAATCCTTGTTTACATCGTCTACTATTATCTGCTGTTCATCGGACAGGCTCACGGATATATCCTTCGGATTGTCGATTTTAACGGGATTTCTGTATACGGTTTCCTCTTCGATTTTAATGCTGCCTGTTTTTACCAGTGCATTGATAGTCTGCGCGGAAACGTTCATTTTTCCCGTGATGAAAGAATAAGACATATCGGGATATTTTATGAGTTCTCGTAAAAGACGCTCCTGCGCATTTCTGTGCTTCTTTCCCGCTTCGTTTGCAAGAAATTCGAGTCTGTCTTTATCCATCAGCGCTATGACTCTTTTACGAACTTCTCTTTTAACCGTTTTCTTAACGGGCATAACGGTTTTAAGAGCATTTATCTGAGTCGAGCCGTAGGTCTTTCTTATAAAAGAAGCAAGCTTTATAAGTATCGAATCGGCCTTTACGCTGCCTTTTGCTATTCCGATAATATCTTTTATTTTACCCTTGTCATAATCGGTGTCATCTTTGATTCTGATAACGTATCCGCCGATAACCTTATTCCCGGCACCGAAAGGAATATCCACGAAAGAACCTTCCTCTATCACGGATGCAAGTGATTCGGGTATTCTGTATGTAAATGGTCTGTCAAGTTTTTCGTGGGAAATATCCACTATTACTTCAGCGTACAAATGTACCTCCAAACAATCATTCCGGTTTATAAGATGCAAATTTAACTTTCTTGGTAAGTGCGGCTGCCAGTTCGGGATCAACGTCTCCGACATTTAAAGTGTTTACGTGTGCGCTTGATACGGCCGATGCGTATATAGCACATTCAAGGAGTGGACAGTTTTTCATAAGCGAATGTATTAAAGCCGCCAGTACGCAGTCACCGCTTCCTACGGTGTTTACGACCTCTACGTCGGGGGCGTCGCAGACAATGATTTCATTCTTGGCATAAAGCAGAAGCCCGCGCTTTCCCATGGTGACGCATATAATCGCAATGCCCATCTTATGCAGGTCTATTAAATCCGAAAGCATTACTTTTTTAAAGGACGGGCTTTCAAAGAATGCATCAAATCCTTCATCAAGAGACGACACATCGTATTTATGATTGGTCAGGTTTTCAAGCTCGCTTAAATTAGGCTTTATAAGGAAAGGTGAATGCGAAATCGCATTTACAAGTGCTACTCCCGAAGTATCGAGGCACGCAGGCACTCCCGCTCTGTTTGCTATGTCCGTAAGTGTCGCATAAAATCCTTCGCCCAAGCCTATCGGAAGGCTGCCCGATAAAACAACCATATCGGCTTTTTTTACGAGGTTCATGTAAAGATGTAAGAACTCTTCCTCGCTTCTTGCATCCACCAGATGGCCACCCTCTAGAATCTCGGTTACGTTGCCGTATGAATCGATGTAATTCATATTGGTTCTGGTCTCGGAAGAAAGCATTATAAAGCGGTTTGGCATCTTTCGCTGGTTTAATTCCTCGATGATTATTCTGCCGCATTTTCCGCCCGCAAAGCCCGTTACGAAAGCATCTTCGCCCTGGAGGCGCAAGTCAAAAGCAACATTTACCGCTTTTCCGCCGGCGTGAACGCTCTCAAGGCTCGCACGGTTAACTTTGCCGATATTTATTGAATTGATTTTGTACATCTTATCCACCGCGGGATTAAGAGATACGCAAAGTATCATTTCACACTCCGAATCTATAAAACTTGTAATCTTTAACCGTAAAATCAATGTTCCTTCTGTCCTTGTATACATTGATGCCCGGATAATACGAAACCGTAAGAAGGAGATTTTCTCCTAAAAGACTCACGCCCCTGTAATCGTACAGTTTCTCTATTATTCCCTCGCCCTTTTCCCGTAAAAGAAATTCCTCGAACTCATCGGCCTTTCGCCAGAGTTTCAGTTCTTTAATATTTCCTTTGGAATCTTTTACCGTGAGGAAAATATGATTCTCTCCGATTCTTCTGCCCTTTATTAACTGCAAATCTTTTAAGGCAAAAACCGGTGCGGGATTCTTCGTTCCGAAGGGCTCTAATTTAAACAGATCGTCTATTAAGCTTTCCGTCACATATCCGAAAGGCATGTCCGCATCGATGAAAAGCTTTTCGGTCAGATCCTCTTTTGTAAGGTTTGAATCACTGTTTAATCTCTCGATTAACTCAGGTAATTTTTCTTTCTTTAAAGACAGTCCGCAGGCTGCTTTGTGACCGCCGAATTTATCTAAAATATCCGCGCATTTCTGAATGCCTTCAATCATATTGTATTCGTCGATTGAACGTCCCGAGCCGGTTAAACCGTCGTTTGAATCCGTGAAAACAAGCGCGGGATGATAAAAACTTTCTCTTATTCTTCCTGCCACCAGTCCGCATATGGATACATGGCATTCGGGAAGATATAAAACAATCACATCGGGAAGTCCGCCCTCGGCATACATTTCCTTTATTCTGCCGATACCGTCGTTTACGCACTTTTCGGTTAAGTCTTTTCTTTCGGCATTTAACGAAAGAAGTTTATCCGAGAGTTCTTCTCTCTTGCCTTCGTCATCGCTTAAGAAAAGATTCACGCTGACATCTGCAACTTCTATTCTGCCTGAAGCATTGATACAGGGACCGATTCTGAAACCGATGTCCGTGGCAACCAGTCTTTCTTTGCCGCTTAACTCACATTTCTCTACGAGTTTGTTAAGACCGGGGTTTAATGCACTCTTAAGTCTTATAAGAGCCCACTTAACCAGATTTCTGTTCTCGTTTATAAGCGGCATTACATCCGTAACGCACGCTATGGCTGCAAATTCGAGCAGTTCTTCTTTTATGGTATCAAATTTCGTATCCGTATCAAAAAGCGCTGAGAGGACCTTAAAAGCCACCTGTGCACCGCATATATCCTCAAACGGATATTCACTGCCGCTTAACTTCGGATTAACGATTGCATCGGTCTTAGTCGGAACTTCGCTTTCGGTCACTGTGTGATGGTCGGTTACGACAACTTCCATTCCCAAATCAACCGCAAGGTCTATTGAATCTTTAGCCGATATTCCGTTATCGCAGGTGATAATAAAACCCACGCCGTCGGAATGCGCTTTTTTTACGATGTTTTCATTGATGCCGTAGCCGTCGAATATGCGGTTTGGAATCACATAATCGCAGTCAAGTCCAAAGAGCTTAAGGCCCTTCATAAGGATTACGCTTGCGCATACGCCGTCCGCATCGTAATCTCCTACTATCAGAGTTTTTAGATTCTTCTCTTTTGCTTCTTTTATCTTTTCTACCGCTTTTTCAATGTTCGGAAGCCCTTTATACGAAAAACTCTCCGAAATATCCGACGAAAGAAATCTTTTCATGTCTTCCAAATCAGTTAAACCTCTGTTAACCATTATCCTGACGGCAACAGGGTCTATATTCAGTTCTTTTGAAAGTCCAGCATAATCGGCACTTTTTCTTAAAAGAATCCAGTTTTTCATAAAAGCGTTTTCCAAAAAAGTCTGTTTAGAAAGAAAAGCCTCGCATATGCAAGGCTTTTGTTTTTAAGGTAATTCGTCTTCGTCGTCGTTGTCTCTCGGGACAAATACTTTTCTTAAGAACACCCAGAGCGTTCCGGCTAAGCATACCGACGAATAAGTACCGCAGAGGATACCGATCATCAGAGGAAGTGCAAATTCCTTGATCGACGTAACGCCCAATATGTACAGAAGAAGAACCATAACGAATGTGGTTAACGAAGTAAAGATACTTCTTGAAAGTGTCGATGTAATAGCACCGTTTACGATACCCTTTACGTCAAGCACATTGTCGGGATTGACTTCTTCGCCTTTTCTCTTTTTCTTTCTTCTCGAGCCTAAGGATTCGATTCGAAGTTTCTCTTCTTTTAATTCCTCTCTTACTCTGTCGAAGATAACGATGGTCGCGTTGATTGAGTAACCGACTATCGTCAGCATGCAGGCAATAAAAGTTGAGCCTACGCTGATACGTGCAACCGCATAGAACGCAAGCACGATAAGTACGTCATGCACGAGGCAGGCAATACTTGATAAACCGAATCTGAAATCCGAGAATCTGATCCAGATATATAAAAGCATTAAGATAACTGCTATTGATACCGCAATGATTGATTCCTTTTTCATTTCGCCCGAAATCGTTGCTGAAATGGTCTCTGATTCAAGTGAACCTTCTACTGCATGGAACTCATCTACAAGAAGTGTATCAAGTTTATCTCTTTCGGAATCTTCGAGGCTTCTGGTTTTAATAATGATTTCATTTCCGCCGCCGACCTTCTGAATCTGTACGTTTCCGTCGCCGGTAATTTCTTCAATGCGGGGTGTGATGGTTGAATCTATTTCATCAATTGTCAAGTCTTCAGCAAGTTCTACATTGGTTGATGTTCCGCCGACAAACTCAAGCGAATAATTCAAAGGACTGCCTTTTCTTACACCGTTGATTCCCATGAATGCGAAACCGGTTAAAACTAGAACAAGTGATACTATTACAAATATATGTCCCTTGCTTAAGAAGTTGATGGTCTTTCTCTCTTTTGCAACACCATAAAGTTTAAGGTTTGTAATACCGAGTGCCATGAATCCCTGAAGGATAAGTCTGGTGATTACAAGTGCTGTAAACATTGAAAGTGCAATACCGATTGCAAGTGTCTGAGCGAAGCCCTTGATTGTACCCGAACCGAAGAACATAAGCACGAATGCTGCAATAAGTGTTGTAATGTTACCGTCTAAGATTGCGCTTAAAGCCTTCTTAAAACCAACGCTTACGGAATCTTCAAGTGTCTTGCCCTTGGCAAGTTCTTCTCTGATTCTCGCAAAGATAATAACGTTTGCGTCAACCGCCATACCGATTGAAAGAATGATACCTGCGATACCGGGAAGGGTAAGCGTTATGGCATCATGGAATACCGAAAGGATGCATACGATAAGTACTGTATAAAGCGCAAGTGCAAGCACAGATGCAAGACCGGGTATAAAGTAAACCGCGATCATGATGATTGCTACAAGCGCAAGACCGATTGCAGCTGCCTTGATGGATGAAGAAACAGCTTCGGTACCGAGCTGAGCACCTACGATATTTGATCTTAATTTTTCAAGTGTAAGCTTTAACGCACCGATACGAATCTTGGAAGCAAGTCTGTCCGCCTCTGTAAGGTTTGCCATACCGGTAATAACAGCTTCACCGTTTGTAATAACTACTGATACTCTGGGAACCGATATAAAGTTGCCGTCATAGTAAATCGCTATTGTTTCGCCCTTTGAATAAGCGTTTCTTGTGGCATCTGCGAATTTCTGAGTACCTGAATCGTTTAAAGACAGAGCAACTACGTTTTCTTTGTTGCCTGTTGTCTGATTGTCCTGAGTAGCGGCCTTTGCACTCTTAACGTCTGTACCGTCAAGAATGATTGAGCCGTCAGCCTTAAGGTCGTCAATGCTTCTTAAAAGCATGTAAGAAATGTTCTTTTCTTCAAATGCATTTAAATCATAACTTATAACGTTTCCGTTTTCGTCTTTTAGAGCACTGCCTGTAGTGTCGTCATATCTGACTGCCACATCTTCGCTGATATAGATGAATTTGTTGAACTTCTCGTCAATATATACATAGTTCCCGTCTTCGGTGAGCTCATAAAAGTAGTTGTAATCACCGTTGGGACTTGTCTGTGATATGAAATAAAGCGAGCCGGGTCTTCCGAGTTCTTCAAGGATTGTGGTAGCATCCGATACACCGGGAATTTCGATGGTGATACGGTCGTTGTTACCGCCTTCCTGATAAACCTGAGCTTCTGTTGAGTAAGTCTCAGCTTTGTTTCTCAGCTTTTCGATTGTATCGGCCATATCTTCAGCCGTAGGATTGTCTTCTCCGACTACCTGATATGTGATACTCAAACCACCGGCAAGGTCAAGACCCTGAGATATATTTTTATAACTTCCTGCTTTATCAGGTCCAATACCTGCAACTGCCACATAACCGAGTCCGCCGGTAACAGCAATTATGAGAAATAAAGCGATTATCTTTCCTATTCTGCCTTTCATTTCATAAAAACCTTTCTTATTTATATGTTAATTTCGCACAATAAATAATTATGCCATAAAAACGCCCGAAAGTAAATAGCTGCCTACTCTTTCGCGTCTTTTTCATTCGTCTCTTCGGGAAGGAATATTTTAACCGATAAAATCCTGTTTCTGGCCACCTTTAAAGCCAGTAATTTGGTACCGTTTTCAAGCTTTACGGACTCCCCTTCCCTGGGCAGTCTGTCGAGGCAGTCAATCATAAGACCTCCTATGGTATCATAGTCTTCGCTCTCAAATTCGGTATCAAGCGCATCGTTTATGTCATCGAGCTTTAAATTGCCCTGTACGATATACTCTTTGTCGGATTTTTTTCTGATAAGTTCTTCTTCGTCGGAATCGTACTCGTCTCTGATTTCACCTACTATTTCCTCAAGCAGGTCTTCTAGCGTAATCATGCCTTCCGCTTCACCGTATTCGTTTAAAACAATGGCGATATTGTATGAAGACTGTCTCATCTGGCTTAAAAGATCCGAAGTCTTTTTGTTTTCGTAGGTGTAATACGGCTCTCTTAAGAATTCGTCTATCTTAAAGCTTTCGGGATTTCTTACGAAGAGAAAATCCTTCATGTTGAGTATTCCTATGATATGTTCCTTTGAATCCCTGTAAACGGGCAGACGCGTGTACATGTTTTCCCTGAAAACATTCATGATTTCACGATATGACGCGTTTTCGTTTACCATTACCATATCGATTCTCGGAATCATGATATCCCTCGCCTTCGAGTCGGATAAATCAAAGAGATTTATAATCATATCCTTCTCTTTTTCCTCGATTACACCGTCCTCGTGAGATGTATCAAGAATCGTACGAAGCTCGCCTTCTGTAATTGAAGGAGCATTGTCTTTGGTGTCTATTCTTAAAATCTTCATAAGAACGAATGCGGTTTTATCAACGAGGAAAATAACAGGCGTAAATACAAAAAGATAAACTCTGAATACAGGTGAATAAACAAGCACTATTTTATCCGCTTTTATCTTGGCCCACTGCTTGGGAATGATTTCTCCGATTAAAAGAACTATAACGGTTAATAAGCCCGTAGCCACAGATACAGCCCATGAATAACCGCTGAGTAACGCTAACGTCGTCGTTAATGCCGATGCCGCAATGTTAACAAGGTTGTTTCCTATCAGTATTCCGCTTATAAGTTTGGAATAATTGTTAAGAATTTTAAGAGAAGCGGCAGCTCTTTTGCTTCCTTCGTCCGCCAAACTTTTAAGTCTGATTTCGTTTGCACAGTTAAAAGCGGTTTCGGCGGAAGAAAAAAATGCCGATAACAATAATAGAAGAACTAATATAAAGATTTTTAAAAATATGTCCACGATTTCCTCACCAAATTTCTATGGATAATATTATATTTAAATTGCTCTTCTTTAACAAGCGGATTTTATGTCTCTATATATCCATCTCATGACCGGATTGACAATTTTTTATATAGTTTTAAAATATTGTTAGGGGAATGTGTTATGTTAGAAACAGTACGTAAAATCATAAAACAATCTAATCGAATAGTGTTTCTGACCGGACTAGGATCAGTCGTAGAATGCGGCGGAAGGGATTTGTGGTCCTCGGATATCTTTTATGATATCGAGGAAAGGTATCATATGTGTCCCGAGCAGCTTTTATCGGCAGGCGAATATTCATCGAGAAAAGAACGTTTTTACAACTTTTACAAAAAAGAAGTAATTTCCTATCTCCCGAAGCCCGATGAAACCTATGAAATCATAAAAGAACTCGAAGACGAGGAAAGACTTGAAGCGGTTGTGTCCTTTAACATCTTCGGGCTTGAGAAACTTGCGGGCATCGAAAATGTGGTTGAACTGGCAGGAAGCGTATACGACAACTACTGTCCGAACTGCAACAAGACCTTCGATGTGGACTATCTTTTAAAGAGCCGCTCGATTCCCGTGTGTGACGAATGTAAAAGAGCGTTAAGACCAAACATAAGGCTTTTGGGCGAGCGCGTGGACAACGACCTTTATACCGAATCCGCTTTATGCTGCAACGCTGCAGATACAATCATCGTTCTCGGAGTGGATCTTGAGAGTTCCAAAGTCAAATATGTCACGGGACACTATAAAGGCAGTAACCTTATACTTTTCACCAAAGAGGAAAAATTCGGAGACAAATACGCAGACTACGTAATATACGGAAATATAAAAGATAATTTAAAAGAAGCCGTCAGATGACGACTTCTTTTTTTAGCCACACATTGTAAGGAGATGCATATGGCTTTTCCTTAAATAACCTGTCTTAAAATATACTTGTCTTCAAATGTATCAATGGGAATCGGACGGTCGTACAAGAATCCCTGCATTGCATCGCAGCCGAACTCATATACAATCTTCTCCTCATCCTTTGTCTCAACGCCTTCGCAGACAATATCCATTTCAATTTCGTTAAGAATACGAATAAGACCTTTGATGATATCCATTCCCTTTTTGTTGTTAAGGGAGTTTTTGATAAATCCTTTATCAAGCTTGATAATATCTACAGGTAATATTCCGATAAGGTTTAAGGATGAATATCCTGCACCGAAATCATCTACGGAAATCTTAAAGCCGTGGCTTCTTAACTGTTCAATCTTATCAATGATAAGCTCTGCTTCTTCAAAGAATACAGATTCTGTTACTTCAAATTCAACGTACTCGGGTGAGAAATCATATTTCTCAAACTCTCTCATGATATCCTCAACGAGTGAGTCATGATAGAAATGAAGCTTGGAAAGGTTAACTGAAATAGGAACAACGCTTCTTCCCTCGGCAAGCCATTCGTCTATTTTCTTAAAAACATATTTCATTACAAACCAGTCAAGATCAATTACCTTGCCCGAATTCTCAAGCACGGGAATGAATATCTCGGGAGGAATTAACTCACCGTCATCATCCACGAGTCTTGTAAGTGCCTCTGCGCCTCTGATGCCGCCCTTCTTAACGCTGATTTTAGGCTGCATGTAAACAAGAATTTCATCATTTTCCAAAGCTTTTTCAAAAATCGGAATAAGTCTTGATTCAGCTTCCTTAAGAACCTGAAGCTTCTGGGTATACAGACAGTAAGGCACTGAATAATTGCCTTTTACGCTTCTTCTTGCAATATTCGCCTTGTCAATAACGGAAGTAATCGGTTCGTTGTTGTCTTCGACCAGACAGACACCGATGTTAAGATGCACAGAAGTTTTGGAATACTCTTTTTTGTGAGCCTTACAGAATTCTTCTTCGAAGATTTTTAACTTTTCTTTTTCCTCTTCCCAGTCACATTTGGTGTATTCGAAAAGACCGATGATATGGTCCGAATACGGTCTGCAGGCTACCACGCACTCT
>JAGCVT010000156.1 GCA_017962225.1 Lachnospiraceae bacterium | reverse complement strand
TCGCCTCCGAGTCCGGCTGCAAACGGAGCAACATCTCCCAAAACATCCTGTGCTATTTCACTTAATAATTCACCTAACATATTTATCTCCTTAAACTATCAGTCCTCAAAGAATTTTTTCAAAACTCTGTTGATGATATCGTACATTGCAAGTGTGTGTTTGTATTCGAAGAAACTCTTCAGGCAGCCTTCTTTTAGGGTGTTCATATTCTTGCCCAAATCAGCCTGGCGCTGACGCAGCTGCATTATCTGAGATTTTATTTTTACAGCATACGCCTGCTCAATTACGACGATTGACTGTCCTAAGAAATGACGTGCAACATTTGCTCCGACACCTGCTAAAACTACGAGAAGGCCTAAAGGAATTAAAACTATTGTGATGCAAAGCACTCCGCCTGCGATAGGAGCAGCTATGGATGCAATGGAGGTAATTTTAAACCACAAATAAACATCCGGATTTTCAAGCTGGCTGTTTTTTGATACCTGTTCGGGAGTGGCAATAAGTCCGCTTAACTTGGAAACTTCGTCTTTAAGCTTAACTTCTTCACTCTTTAGTTTCTTAAGTTCATTCTCGAAGCTTTCGTTTTCCTCTTTTAACTGCGACATGCGCGCCTCAAGAATCGGAAGGTTTCTGTTGTAATATCCTGCAAGACAGTCTTCCTCAGGTTCAGTAAATTCGGAGAGCTTTGAATGCTCTTCAACACACGCATTTATTTCTTCAAAAGGCTGGTACCTGTCGAAATTCCACTTAAAATCACCCGTAAAAGCTCTAAGACGTAACGTCCAGTAACCGTATTTGTAGGAGTGTGCTTCCTCGTCTCGTACAAGTTCAGTGTAAATATTCGAATAATCCTGATACATTTCCATGCGCTCCTGAATAGCAGCAAGATCAGGATCAATGATTCTCTGTACACCGACAAAAGGATTCTCAAAGTGGAATTCCTTGAGTATCTTTTCACCCTCTGCATTATCGAGAATATATTCAGTTCCACAACTCGGGCAAATGAGTTTTCCGACGTTTTCAACTACCGGAATTCGTGACCCGCATTGTTTACAAACAATTGCTGTAGCGTCCATTGTTAAGTCCTTTTCTAGTATTTTAGAAAATTATATCATAAAAGAATGAATTTAAACCGATAAAAATCGCCGAATAAACCACTGTAAATCTCATTTCACAGAAATATAGACCATTTGGGGACGGTTCTATTTTGGCTTTTTTTACCAGGTGGGGACGGATCTCCCGATTCATTGGTTTGAATTCTTATCATACATAGCATGTGCTGATATGATTTTACTCAAAATAAGAGATATATTATTAACATTGAAAAAACAATAGAAAATGTAAAAAATATAATGGAATGTGACGAAATAATATTTGATTCAAATTATTTATGCTTTAGTGAAATGAGGATGTGAAATGGTGAAAAAGAGTAATAAGGGAATCGCCTCTGTTATAGTGATAATAATAGTTGTCATAGTAGTAATATTACTGTTGCTATGTTGTTGCTGTGGTTCATGTTCAGGTTCGAATGGATCAAGTAGCGGATATTCAACTGGTACAACATCTTCTAATTCAAAAGAAGAATCTGTAGTGGATACAAATGAAGAGACAGGAGAAACAATATCAAAACAAGTGATTGAGGAAATAGATCAATCTGAAAATGAACCAGTGATGGAAGAATTTAAAGAAGATAATATAACTACGGTTAATGAGGAATCTGTGGAGGAAAATCAAGCACAAATAGAGGAATCGTCAAAGGAAGAACCTAAGGTTGAGGAGAAAAAGCCCCAAGAAGAACAACCCAAAGAGGAACCTAAACAGCAGGTTGAAACCCCTAAAGAAGAGCCTAAGCCAGTTGATGAAAAACCCAAAGAAGAGAAAATAACTATTCCAGATTCGTTTGATTCAAATTTTTATGCTTCGCATAATCCAGATGTTGTGGCTGCTGTGGGAGATTCGCCGGAAGCGTTATATAAACATTATCAAAACTATGGAAAAAAGGAAGGTAGAAGCCAAAACGCTTCTGAGGAAGAGGCTAAACTAGTGAAAGAACAGGAAGAAAAGGAAAAACAGGCGCAACAGCAGGCTCAACAAGAGCAACAATCCAAGCCTGAAGTAACACAACCATCTTCTTCTAATAACGATAATAACAGCCCTGCGGTAAGCCCCAATTTAGGAATATGTTATATTACTCCAAAAGGAAAGAAATATCACTTAGATCCTGACTGTGGTGGCCCTAACTCGTATCAAGTAACAATTGACGAAGCGAAAAGTATGGGAAAGGATCCATGCGGGAAATGCGCTAAATAAGATAGTGAGAAACAAAGTGGAAAAAGAAGCGACTGTTAGGATTTTTGTATATTATGACATTACTTAAGGGGCACGAGTATGGATAGCATCGGTCTATAGAACCATATCAAACCGAAAAGACTATGATATAAGCTACTGACGTATGATTATTTATTAGAATAGAGGTATTGTATGAATAAAAAGAAACGAATAAGTCCATTAACCATTGTTCTTTTGGTAATTGCTCCAATTCTTTTGATATTAGTTATATTATTGTTGATTATTTGTTTTGCGCTTGGAGCAAGAAATGTCACACTTATAAAGCAAGCGAATGATTACAAAAACGCATATGAAACATTGATTGAGGAACAAAAAGAAGCGGAACAATCCGCAGCACAGTATCAGGTGAAGTATAATCAGCTTATATCGGATATGATTCACAATTCTGTTGAAATAGAAAATCACGGAAATCTTATTGTTCAAGTTTGGAATAATGCAATCTTCAAAAAAGATGATGAAATAACCGATAAGTTCACGAAGGTTAATGGCCAATTTGTTTCAGATTTTAATGATGCTTTAGGCAGTCTATTCAATGATCACGATTTTATTGATACTTCGTCCGAAATAAAGGAAAAAAACGATCAAATTAGACTTGATATGAAAGATATGGTAAATCCTCCGGATGGTTATGAGGATGCTTACCAGGCTTTGAAAGAATATTATGAAAGCTATCTTGAGTTTTATGATACTGTAATTTATTGTGATGGTAGTCTGGAATCATTTTCCAATAAATTCAATGAAACAGATTCGGAATGCATATCAAAGTTCAACTCTGCAGAATTATATGTTCAATAATCATCAATGATAGGGTTGTTGAAATATAATAGCGAGGGCAATTTGCCCTCGCTCAATTTTTGCTTTTTTGCAACTTTCTTTCGCTGTTAAGCTAGGTGCGCTATGGTAAGTTGCCACCTTTGCAGTCCTCCCTGTTCACCGCCTCGCACCGCGGATTGCACTTCACAGGAGCATCCTCTCTAACCCAGGGACCAGGGAAGAAGTTTCCTTCTTGGATATGATAGTAGCATATGTACTTTTGTAAAACAACTTGCGTATATGTAGAAAATGAGGCCTTATTTTTGACATATAAGAATAATAATTATGTTATAATCAAAGCGGAAGCGTGAGCAAAGAGATTTCATAGGGTGAAGAAATATGATTACTGCAATGGTACTAATATCTTTTATGATGTTATCATCAGTCTGGCCGGTATTTATGCTGTTTATGGGAGCTTTTATGGTGCTTCAGTTTGCATTGAATACTTTTGTTGAAATAACTCATAAAAGGAAATGATCCTTAGAGGAAAAGGAATAATACATGATTGAACAATATGTAAATGAGATTTATGAAGCCTTAAACCATAAATTCTATTATCCTGCGCTGGCATTGACACTGGCATTACCGGACATTTGCGGAATGGCTGAATATCCGAATGAGGATGTAGGGAAGAGGTATATTAATTGGATTGATAAATATCTTGGCGAATACTTTAATGGCAAAGAAGGAGAGTGCGAGACGGATGCTCCTTGCTTAACGGGTGAAGTAATCTATAATCTAAGGAATACTTTTTTACATCAAGGGTCGCCTAATGTTCAGAAGGAAAAAATTAAGAAAGAGTCAAATCAAGTAGATAAATTTACGATTATTTTAGGTGATGCTACTAGACTTTGGATGTGCAGTAGACATATTGATTCGCCTGTAGAAAATATTAATTATAGAGAGATGACGGTAGAAATATATTATCTATGCGATAGTATTTGTAGTTGTGCTCTATGGTATTATCAGCATAATAAAGATAAGTTCAAATTTGACATTAATGTTGTTTCGCAAGAGGATTATTTATCTCCATATAAAGACGAACAGAAAGAATAAATATGTTATTATTTTTATTTTTTTACATCTTTTTATTTTTCATAGCAATTGCTTTTATTGTTGGCATTGTATTAATTGCAGTTTTCGTTCATAAGAAAAATGTTGAGAATTACAAGCAAACTGATTATTATCAGGATACGCAGAGGGAATATTCGGAAACATTTCATAATAAAGGCAATTATGGTGAATACATGCTTTACAATTATGTTCAGAAGTATGTTTCTGAAGGAGCAAAACTGATTTTCAATTGTTATTTGCCCAAGGATAACGGAGAAACAACCGAAGTTGATATGATAATGCTCCATTCCTCTGGAATTTATGTGTTTGAGAGCAAGAATTATAGTGGATGGATATTTGGTTCCGAATATCAAAACAACTGGACACAAACATTTCAAGGTGGAAGACGTGGAGCTATTAAAGAGCATTTCTTCAATCCGGTGATCCAAAACAAAGTTCATATAAAATGGATTGAGAATATTTTAGGAGAAGGCAAACCAATTTACTCAGTTATTGTTTTTTCAGAACGCTGCACGCTACAAGAGATTAATATATCCAGTTCTGATATTTATGTTGTTAAAAGGAATGAATTAACAAGGTGTATTGATGATATAAAAGCCAGAAAAGGATTGGTTTTATCTGATTATTTAATTCAATACTATTATGATTTGCTGCATCCATATTCCATCGTGGATAAAGATACTAAAGACAGACATATAAACAAGATAAAAGAAAGAGAAATGAATAATATTATCGCGGATGCTCAAATAAATGCACAGATAAGAGCAGGCGATAAAGATAATTTAAGATGCCCTAGATGTGGCGGAAAACTGGTTTTAAGGACGGCGCAAAGAGGCGCACATGCAGGAAATCAGTTTTATGGATGCTCAAATTATCCTAACTGTAAATTCGTAAAAAATATTTGATAACTTATGAGAAAGAGAATGTAAAACGAAAATGGATAAATCATACTTGATAAAAGATACCACAAAGGAAGAGCGCATAGCCCTGATAAAATCATGGATTCCCGACGACGAAGTAATGGATGCTGAAGGCGCACCGGATTTGTGGGATTTGTATGCAGATTATATTAACGGCACAAAAGAGATTGCAGAATGTAATGCTGCATTTAAGACAGATTATTTATCGGAATAGTATCTTTTATGATATTTCCTAAGGGCTCACGTGGGTAATATACAACCTCTTTTCTATATATCCAGAAAGGATGGCTCTCATAACCACTGGGCTCTTTTTTTATACTACAGGTACAATGACAACAGGTAAATTATTCCTTAAAATGAAAATATAAATATGTTCGGAAATCATTGAGGAATCATCGCATGGATATGTTTCATAAAGCTGAAGATGTAAAATTTAAGGATGGGACTGTAGTAGAAGTTACTTTTCAGGATGGAAAGGTTAAACAGTATGATATGATGATGCTTTCGAAAAAGTATCCTCAGGTTTCCGCACTTAAAGATAGAAAACTGTTTTTAAGCGGTCGTTTGATGGGTTATTATGGGATAATCTGGAACGAAGAGATAGATATTGAAACCGAAACTATTTATGAATGCGGTGAAACTATTTTTATATAGTAGCATGCTCGTCCATAATCGCCTTTCTTTTTTAAATACTAAAGGAGCGGCATGACCGCTCCTTAGGGTTATCAACAGTTAATGTTGGAATTGGAACGGGTTTTAGGTCTCCGTCCCGACCACTGAGAACGGGTTTTAGGTCTCCGTCCCGACCGAATTGTAACTTTCTTTCGCTGTTAAGCTAGGTGCGCTATGGTAAGTTACCACCTTTGTAGTCCTCCCTGTTCACCGCCTCGCACCGCGGATTGCACTTCACAGGAGCATCCTCTTTAACCCCGGGACCAGGGAAGAAGTTTCCTTCTTGGCTTGATAGTATCATATTGAATTTAGGAAAACAATATGCCTTTTTCTGAATTTTACGAAAAATCATTTTCTTTTGACATCCAAGAATCCACTAAAACAGCCACTTTGAGGGCTGTTTTTTTATTCTATAAAATTATTTTTCGTGATTATTAACAAACTTTATTTTTTGGCTGTTTTTATATTGATTTAAGTATTTTAGGATGTTACGATACAATCAAATTCAGGACTTCTAACGTCGGATTCCCGACGCCGATATATAGCCCGTATTTATCGGATTTTCCTGCTAACAATTAAATATTTTAATTAGCAGGAGAGCCGCCAGCCTCCTGCATAAAGGAGGTTACAATGGCAGATGATAAAAACTATAATGATGGAAACAGAGAGTATCGGAGCGATTTATTTTCGATGCTTTTGAATGAAAAAGAATATGCACTGGATGTTTACAATGCGGTAAACAATTCAGAATATGATAATCCCGATGATATTGAGATTATTACTCTTGAGCATGGTGTTTCTCTTTCGATAAGAAATGATGCTTCTTTTGTGCTCGATATGAGCGCTAACTATTATGAGCATCAGTCGACATACAATCCAAATATGCCTTTAAGAAATCTGATTTATTTCGTAGAGGATATAAGAAGAAAAGTTGAGAAGGAAGACAGAAATCTGTTTGGAAAAGCAAAGATAAAAATACCAACACCACACTTTGTTGTATTCTATAACGGAGAAGAGAAAAGACCTGAGGTGGAAATACAGAAGCTTTCGACATCTTTTTGCAAAGAAACGGATGAACCGGAACTTGAAGTAATATGTAAAGTATATAACATAACCCCAGGGAATAATAGGGAACTTTTAAAGAAGACTGAAGTGCTCAGGTCTTATGCATATATAGTTGAAAATGTTAAAGACAAAATAAAAACAATGTCTTTGAAAGATGCAATTCATACTACGATAGATGAATGCATATCAAAAGGAATTTTGAGTGATTTTCTCTCAAAGAACCGCAGAAAGGTGGAGAAAGTTATGAATTTGGATTTTACATTTGAAAGACAGATTGAACTTACCAGAAAAGAGGAAAG
Organism: Lachnospiraceae bacterium; assembly: GCA_017962225.1. Classification (GTDB taxonomy): domain Bacteria; phylum Bacillota; class Clostridia; order Lachnospirales; family Lachnospiraceae; genus UBA3766. The sequence goes on along the minus strand of JAGCVT010000156.1, from coordinate 11,064 downwards.
AGAACTTGGCCGTACGGAAGGACGCGAAGAAGGCCGTATCGAAAGTGTATTATCTTTGTTAAGGAAAGGAAAGATTACTCTTTCTGAAGCTGCAGAAGAGATAGGTACAGACGAAGATAAGGTTAAAGAATTACTTGGAAATTAGGCAAGGGAGACATTTATGCTTTTCATCCAATCTTTAAATACATATTACAACAAAGAGAAACGGTCTTCGGAGTATGCTAGGTTAAGAAGCGAAGATTTGTTTCGGACAATCGATATAAGTAAAATCCATGAATGCGAAGTGTTTGCGCAGATTTTCCGGCTCAGATATGATGAAAATGATGCGGTTTCGCCGGCAAAACCCTATGAAGAAAAATTCAGGCAGTACGGTACGGAAATATTTACCGAGGGGACCGAGAGTCGATGGGATAATTTTAACGAGCTTTTGCATTTCATTCGCATTTTCAAGGAAGAAGATAAGTACAGGATAATGTTTTGCGATGAAGATGTTGAGTGGTGCCCGACGCACCGTCGCGGACACAATGAGGCATTCTCTGATGAAAACTCGATATTTTATCGCCAAGACAAGCTTATCGAAACAGCATTTACCCTGGGTAAAGGCCAGTACGGAAGGATAATATACAACAACAGATATGTCGATCCGGACTCTCAGAATTGGTATTACGGATGGCATATTTACAATATAGTCAGCTGCGATATATCCGAGTGCAGGGAAAAAATGTTTTTTAAGAAGGAGCCTGATTTTATGTACAGGCAGCTTCTGGACTTAAGATAAAAAGAGCTTCAGCCGAGAGGACTGAAGCTTAAATTTTGTGGTATAATATTCATGCTAAAAGAAAGGAAGATGTGACATGAGTGACAGACATAAAAGAAAATTAAGAGTCTTATTAATAGCCGGAATTATTTTTGCGATCCTTTTTATAGGAGTGGCAGTTTTACGAGTAATAAGAATCAGCGCCGGCATTAAGAAAATGAAGGAAGAAGCGGCGGTTTATGAAGAGCAGGCTAAGGAGCAGCAGAACACGGAAACGCCCGTAAAAGTAGCATATCCTGAAGAGTCTACACCTGAGCCGGGCACCCTTCAGGAGCCAGGCACAGAGAACACCGACACTCCGGACCCTGAGAGAGAAACAGAGCCTCTTGAGGACATTGGCGAAAACTATTCTAAAGAAGTTACAGAAGATGACGTGGTGTTTGATGAAGAGACAGGCATACAATACGCCAAAAATCAGCTTCTAATCAGTTGCGACATAGGTGTGCCCAAGGAACTTATGCAGGATGTTTGTAACGAAATAGATGCTGAGATTGTTGGTTATATAGAGATTACAAGCGATTTCCAGATAGAGTTCAAGGAAGATAAAACATTCGAAGAACTGGAAGCGATGATGATTGAGTTACCGGAGAAGTATGATTTTATCAGAGGTGCTTCTTTTAATATGGTTTCCGAAATAGGCATTGATTAACGCATTTAAGGAGCATTATGCAATTAACATCAGGAATAATTGAAGTGGATCTTCACGGACTGCGTGTCGAAGAGGCAGTGCAGAAAGCGGAAGATGCGGTCAGAAAAGCCCCGTCCTCCGTATATATCATTCGCCTGATTCACGGATATCACAGAGGAACCGGAATTCGCGAAGCCGTTGAATATGAGTTTTCCAACGGGCGAAATTCAAAGGTCAAACGCGTCCGCCCGGGCAGCAATCCGGGGATTACAGAGCTGATTTTACGAGAATTTTAAATAACCCCCATAAAAGAATCAGCCCTCATGCGTATCTTTTACAGAAGGGCAGATTATGCCCTAAAAACAAGGGGGAATTAAAGATGAAATCAAAGACAAGCATACTAATTGCACTGATCACCGCAATAATGTTCGCCATGACAGGCTGCAGTTCCAAAGCCGTAAATGCAATAACCGAAACAACGCCCGATACTGCTTTTAAAGAGGTAAGGGTCGGACAGGTCGGCAATCACATTTATATCGAGGAAGATTTCTGCGAAAAAAGAATGCGCGAAGACCAGAAAAAGGAAATTATGGCGGCTCTTGAGGAAGCGGATAAGCTGATTGATGAGGATATGTATGTTTACGGAGTGTCCGAAAGCTTCGACAAAAGCGGATACAGTTTTAACGCAGACAGATATGTAAAAGGCGTGGATATTACCGACGCCAAAGCAAGATGCGAATGTAAAGACGGAGTATACACATGGAAATCGTCCAGCGGCGGCACATATACGAAGCAGGACATAGACATTGATACAAGCAAAGTAATTCCCGCCGAGGATCTTTACAACAAGGTATTCAAGCTTGCCGAGGAACATAAAAAAGAAATGATTATGTTCGATGAGGAGAACTTCCAGATTCGCGGCGAATATACTCTCCGGTATACTGAAGGGCGTGGGTTGTATTACTTTTTTGGAATCTATGATTATAGCAGTGTGCAGGTTGATGCAACCACAGGCGATATACTTGAATATTATTTCTTTAATGGATTATATATAGACTGAAAGACAGTTAAGGCCCACTTCGGTGGGCTTTTTTTAGTGCAAAATTACCTCTTTACAAAGTCGAACAAATGTTCTATTATACATATACACAAAAAAGAGGTGGGGCTATGTTACCGGTAAAGGCGGATGTAATATGCCTGCATACGAAAGACGGAAATATAGTGCCTTTGAGGATCAGAGTGGCTGACGAGGATGGACTGTTGCAGGCATATTCAATAAAAGAATATAAAGACGTGTCACATCAGGGTGCGAGGACAATGCCCGACGGGCTTATTGTCACAAACAACACCCTTAATTTTGAGTGCAAAATTGTCGTGTTCGGCCAGGAAAAAAGAGTGCGTCTTTACAGCAACCCGCCGTATCTTGAATGGAAGATGACACATCAGTAAAGACTCTTCGGAGTCTTTTTTTATTGCAGGTTTGCTATTCACATAATAACAATTCTCAAGATTGTTATTGTTTCGTTAAGAGTACTGCCTAAAAGAGCAGAAATGGAAACAGGCAGTACAAAAGTCATTCAAAGTACTGCCTGAAAGAGCAGAAATGGAAACAAGCAGTACAAAAGTCATTCAAAGTACTGCCTGAAAGAGCAGAAGTGAAATTAGGCAGTACAAAAGCTATTCAAAGTACTGCCTGAAAGAGAAGAAATGGAAACAAGCAGTACAAAAGCCATTCAAAGTACTGCCTGAAAGAGCAGAAGTGAAATTAGGAAGTACTCAATACTGTATAAAACCAAAATATGAATATTAATTAAAAAGATATAAGGGCGTTTTATGGGACATCGAACAAATTCTTTTATGATAGGATTTATGCAGGAGGAGAAAATATGGATACGTTATTATGCACAATTATTCCGGCATTAATATGTTTTGTGGTGTTTGGTATTCCGCTTATTAATACGCTTTTGGAAGACTTTTATTCATCGCGGGCAAGGCAGAATCACAAGCCGAATCACCCGGGTATCACGGAATACACGCTTCTTGGCAGGAAAGATATTGTATGTCCGAAATGCAAATGCCCTTACTGCACGTATGATTTCGAATACAACTCGACACCTCCTAAAATTCACACGAAAACGAAAGTGCATCTGCTGAATCCGTTCAAGCCTCTGGTAGAGGATGTGACGACAATATATCCCGAAGAAATAAAAATGAAAACGAGGTATGAATGTTTAAACTGCGGATTTAATTTCAAATAAAATGTGACATAAGGGGAAAGGCATGAAGAAATTAATTTACTGGATAAAGAAGAACATAAAACGGGACAAGGGATGTAAAGGATTCTGCCTGAATTGCAAGTATTATGAAACGTGTAAGGAAGATAATCCTTTTCAAAAACTTTAAGTCCCTTATATCGCCCTTTAAGTAAAAACATGGTATAATGAATTATCTATTTGTATCTGTTGTCTTCAGTGTTCGAAATGGAGGTATTCATTATGCCCAGCGGAAAGAATCAAAAGCTCAAACTCTGTTATTTAACCCAGATTATGCTGTCCAAAACCGATGAGGAACATCATCTGACAATGCCTGAAATTCAGGGCTATCTGGAGGATTGTGGTGTTACGGCCGACAGAAAAGCGCTCTACAAAGATATGGAGGCACTCAAGATCCTCGGCATCGATGTCATCGGCCAGAAAACAAGGGGCGGCGGATACGATTATTATGTAGCCAGCAAGACGTTTGATGTGGCGGAGCTTAAGCTGCTTGTAGACGCCATTCAGTCGTCGAAATTTATCACCGAGAAAAAGTCCAAAGACTTAATCGAAAAGGTCGGCACGCTGGCAAGCGAATACGAAGCGGAACAGCTTAAAAGACAGGTAACCGTTCACGGTCGAGTAAAGACCATGAACGAAAGCATTTACTATATCGTTGACGACATTCACAGAGCGATTCTTGAGAACAAGAAAATCTCTTTCGAATACATGAAGTGGAACGTCTCCAAAAAGATGGAGAAGCGTAAGGAAGGCCTTTACATAGTAAGCCCCTGGGCGCTTACATGGGACGACGAAAATTATTATCTTATAGCCTTTGACGAGGAAGCAGGCAAGATCAAGCACTACCGTGTAGACAAGATGAAAGCCATCAAAATAGTCGAAGAAAAGCGTGAAGGCCGTGCGGAATTCAGAGAATTCAATCTCGCGGAATATGCGAAGATGAGCTTTGGTATGTACGGCGGTGAAAAGACGCATGTAATCATCGCCTTCAAGGAAGAGATGGTCGGCGTGCTTTTGGACCGTTTCGGCACAGGAATTCCCATAAAAGCAGCAAAGAAAGCCAACTGGTACGAAACCGACGTTGAAGTAGCTATATCAGACCAGTTCCTTGGATGGATATTTGCACTTGGCGATGGCGTGAAGATTACCGGTCCTAACAGAGTTGTGAAGCAGATGAAAGATAAGATAAAGAACATCGGAGATCTTTACTAAAGAGAGGAGGCTCGCATGGGCTTGTTTGGCGGTTTGCTTGATGACGGAAAACCACAGGGTAATTACGATTATAAAAGACTCAGACGGGACCTTGAAAACGAGTATGCTGCGCAGAGTGCAACGTTCTCGGGCGGCTTCGGGTTCTGTCAGATGATGGATGCATCAAGCGCGAGTGATAAAGAACTTCTGAAGATGGCGAAAAGAGAAGGCCTTAATCTTAACAAATACAAGAAATGAGAAACCTAAATGTACCTAAAGAAATTTGAATTTGCCCCCATAGAAAAAGAAGAACAGTTCACGCACTGGAACATACAGCGAACCTGCTATGACACATGTTATCCGTTCGGAATACTGTCGAAGAACGGTCTGAGGCAGGTGGATTTTGAGCCGATAACTATCTTTTATGGTAGTAACGGATGCGGCAAAAGCACGGCACTAAATATCATTGCGGAGAAGATTGGAATTGAGCGCGGAACGCTTTACAACAGGTCGAATTTCTTCGAGGATTATCTGGATTTCTGCGATTTTGAGAGCACTACGATTCCGAGAGAAAGCAGGATAATTACGAGCGACGATGTCTTTGATTTTATGCTGAATTTGCGCAGCTTAAACGAAGGCGTTGATCTTAAAAGAGAAGAACTGCTCGAAGAATACATGAACGACAAGTATTCGACGTTTCAGATGAAATCGATCGACGATTACGAGGAGCTGAAGCGCAGAAATCTGGCGAAAAGAAGGACGCAGTCGCAGTACATCAGAAGCAAACTGAAAGACAATGTGCGCGAGCATTCAAACGGCGAAAGTGCATTCATGTACTTCGTAAACATGATAAAAGAAAATGCGCTTTATATCCTCGACGAGCCGGAGAACAGTATGAGTACCGACAATCAGCTGGAGCTGATGAAACTGGTTCAAGACTCCGCGCGCTTCTTTAACTGCCAGTTCATAATTGCGACGCATTCGCCTTTCCTGCTTGCGATGGATTACTGCAAGATATATGATTTTGATGAAAATCCGGTAGATGTAAAGAAATGGACCGAACTTAAGAATGTGCGCGTGTATTATGATTTTTTCAAGGCGCATGAGAGAGAATTTTGACTTTGGAAAATGTTTGAGGTTCCAATTTGGAACCTCAAAAAAGAGGAGATGGAATATGGAAATCAAAGCAATTCTTGGAGATATTACAAAACAGAGTGATGTTGACGCGATAGTTAATGCGGCAAACGAGTCACTGCTTGGCGGTGGCGGAGTTGACGGTGCAATTCATCGTGCTGCGGGACCGAGGCTCTTGGAGGAGTGCCGTACGCTGCACGGATGTCCGACAGGAGAGGCGAAGATTACATCCGCCTACAATTTGCCGTGTGAGTATATAATACATACTGTAGGCCCAATCTGGCGTGGTGGAGCCGGGGGCGAAGAGGAATTTTTAAGGAGCTGCTATGTGAATTCGCTTAAGATCGCCGTGGAAAAAGGCATTCGTAAAATCGCCTTTCCTTCAATATCCACAGGCGTGTACGGATATCCGGTAGAAATGGCGGCAGAGGCAGCAGTGGATGCGGTCAGAGGATTTGCGGTGGAAAATCCCGACGCGTTTGATTTAATTGAGTGGGTATGCTTTGACGCTAAAACGTTGGAGGCATATTCGAGAGTTATGTAAACCATAAAAGAAACAGGAGAAAACAATGAAAGACAGAGCAGAGCCCTGCATTTACTATGTTTGCAAGGGCGCGGATTGCAAAAAAGGATTTGTAGATGTCGATCTTAAAAAGTGCAAAAACTGTTCGAAATACAGACCGAGAAAAAGCTCGGTAAGGCCTGAGTCCGTAAGAAACAAAAGGCAGAAAGATAAGGACAGGCACGATAACTGGAAAGATGGCTGATTTTAGGAGGGGTGCAAACTCCTCCTTTAAATTTTGGTTTTTGCGCGGTATGTGGTAAAATATATGGCGGTAGTGCCAGACACACTTCGTGAGTCAGGCACTGAATATGGTGGCCGGCTCCCACAGGGTGCCTGACACCGGATTAAAAGGAGATACACAAAATGAAAAAGAAACTTTTGGCAGCACTTGCTGCATTATCTATAATTTCGCTCACAGCATGTTCATATCATAATCACACCAATGTGCAGGTGACAGCCGGTACAAACACTCCTGCGACCATAAATGTGGAAACAAACAATGGCAAACAACAGACTAACATTAATATAAGCTCGGACAATCCTGACATCATTTCCGTGGAAACAAATAATGGAAATGAAGGCGGCCAGACAGAGAGCGGCGAGAACAACACAACAGATAATAATACAACCATAAATGCAGACATTTTACCCATCACTGATGATGCGGCACTTTCTGCAATCCAGAACTTATGCCTCGAAGAAAATCCCGGCATTGTGGATTATCTTGCAGAAGGCGAAGTTCCTTTGTACTGGGTCGTTGAATCAAGCGATAATAAGCAGATTGTAGTACTTTACAGATCATATACAGGCTCACAGACAAGATATTATATTGACCGTGTGAGCGGAGAGACATATGTGACAGATCTTGTTCCGGGAATCATCGACGAAGAAACCGAAAACGGCCAGAAATTCAACATCCGCGACTACTTTACCATAGAAGGACAGGTAGTAATTCCCGGCACATGGCAGACGGTTTCAATCGTTATGACTGACGATGACAACATGGAGCCTGAATACTATGTTCAGTTCACGGGTTCGGATGTTATCTACGGTCATATGTCAAACGGCAATTTTGTACAGGAATACACTGATAAAATATTTGCTTCAGAGGCGCTCGCTTCAGGCGGATACATGATTAAATCAATTAATTCAAGCGGTATAAAGTACACATATTTGACAAGCGAATCCGACGACACCATCCTCGAGTACTACGAGACCTGGGACGAGTTTGACTACGCCAACAAATACTTCGGCGGCTCATCACTTTCGAAGTGCGATTTTTAAAAACGAACCGTCCCTCTGGTCCTATTTGTAACATTAATCCTTCTCAGATGTTATTAGAATGTAACATTTACTCAGACACGAAGGTTTAGACCCAGACAGAAGGAGAAGAATTATGAAGAAGAAAATATTTGGCTGTATGCTGATATTGTCGATGGTACTGGCAGGATGTGCGGGAAAGCACGGAAATCTGCCGGACAATACGGGCGATGAGACTACTATACAGCAAGTTACGGACAACAACGGAGATCCTAGTATAGGCAACGGCAACGAAGACATAGTCGATCCTGGCAATATCAACACGCTCAACGACAACGACGCCAACACCAACGGCGCAGATCCCGCAACCAACGGCTCAGACGATGACAACGACGCAGACAGTCCCACGCTCGCCACAGTTGAGAACTGGTGGAGCATTGGAAACGTGTACGAGGACGGCAGCGTTGATGTTATTTTTGATGACGATACAATCATCAATTCGAATGATTTTACGAGTTCGACCAAATATGTGTGCATCATCGATGATATTGTGCAGGGCGACGTGGCTCCGAGCATATTATTTGATATCGCGCGCGAATATCCGGGCTACGCAGAGGGCGACTACGACATGAATGTCACGAAAGACCTCACGCTTCCGACACAGGCGGACGAAGTAAAAATCGCATGGACGAGCTCGGATGAAAGCCTGATTACAAACGAGGGCAAAGTCACCAGACCTCATGAGCACAGCAAATATGTCATGCTCACCGCAGTGCTTTCAAACGGTGAAGGCGAGATAACATCAAGATACATCGTAAAAGTAGCCCGCGACATGTACGATGACGTAACCGAGGACATGATTCTAGGCCTCACAGATGACTACGGCAACTGGGAAAAACTCGAGGAGATGGGCATCGACCTTTTTGAGTACCCCGGTTGGTTTTACTATTGCGATGAGATAGATCAGCTTTATTTCTTCCAGATTGATTTGGACAGGATTTTCCTTTACGACGATCCTAATAACCAAATAGACCCTCATGTTCAGTGCACGGGAGACCTCTTTGAAGTAAGGCCCGAGACGCATCATGAGACAGAACTCGCGGTAAGTTCGCTTCGAACCGTCATCTACTGCGACGACAAATATGAACTTAAATGCGACCGCAGTTTTCCGGGCATGGATGAGGAGTGCTTCGACTTTATACAGTATTATAACGGTGTTCCCACATCGGGAATGATCAGAATCGGAATCGCGCATGACAAAGACTCCGTCAACTGGTTTAACAGCCGGATGTTGCAGATTCCCGATGGGTTTGATACGACCGTAAAATACTCAGCAGACAAACTCAAAAAAGACTACGAATTATACGACGAGCCCGAACTTTCAATCGACGAAATGGACGGAAAATTCGTGCTCATCTGGAGCGCATATACAAAGAACCAGACACGCATCATAGTTGATGCAAAGAGCGGAGAACTGCTCGAAGAATACAGCACAACCATCATAGATTAAAAACGATCAACCGGGGACGGTTCCGTTTTGCTCAAAAAAGTCATTTGGGGACGGTTCTTAATTGCTCAAAAAAGTCAAAATAGAACCGTCCCCGGTTGCTCAAAAAAGTCAAAATAGAACCGTCCCCAAATGGTCACGGGGGGAGAGATATGGCAAGACTTATCGGCGAGAGGCCGAAACATCCGATGGAGCAGGAGATGTATGATTACATCATGAAAACACTGCCCGACTATATTTATGCGCTGTTTTGCCCGAAGATTGAGTACGAAGGCAGCGAGAGAGAGCTCGATGTGGTGCTTTTTGTGCCGCATATGGGCGTGTTCGTGCTCGATTATTATCCGGGAAGCACGATGGAAGTATCGGACGGAAGGCTTCGGTTTTTAAACAGAGCCTGCGAATACGTGACTTTCTCTCCTAAAAGAATCAAAGAAAACAGACTTGCCGTAGAAAAATACCTGCAAGATAAATTCCGCATAAAACCGTTTATATACGAGATGCTCTGGCTTCCGCAGTTTGAGATAAGCGCGGAGGCGAGAAACAGATCTTTGAACGAAATCATTGGTTTTGGCAGGGTAATCGATCGCAAAGACATGGAAAATTATGAAAAATTCCTGCATAAACTGATGGTTGGGCGAATCTTTTATGATAAAAACCCTGAGAACTCGCAGTTTTACGATGATTTAACCGATACGATGGCGCATAATATCTTCTTTTACTGGGAGACAGGAATGCCTGAACCTTGGCGCCCGGCGAAACCTCCGCTTGTTTTCATGAGCCACAGGACGTTAAATGCAAATATGGCGGCAGAGATAAAGCAGGAGCTTGAAAGCAGGGGGATTTTCACTTGGAAGTCACCCGAGGACATCGGCATAGGCGGATATTACAAAGAGGTTGAGACGGAAGTGATTAAGAAGTGTGATGCGTTTCTGATACTTCTTTCGTCATCCGCACAGGAGAGCGAAGAGGTCCGCTACGAATTTGAGACGGCGCAGAAATTTGGCAAAAAAATTCTTCCTCTCTGGATTGAGGACTGCGAAATCAACGACTATTACAAAGAGGCGCTGACCCAGTATCAGTACAGGATTATGACCAGACCCGACAGCCGGATTTTAGATGAGATAGAGAACGAAATTAAAGTTATGTCAACCAAATAATACATTAAATCTAAATTTAACTTTTACGAGGAAAGGCTTAAAATCGATGAAAAATAACAAGACCAAATTCAAACAACCAAGAATCAGCAAAAAAGCACTCACAGTATTCATGTCGCTTGTAATTTTGCTCTCAGGCATATTTGAAGCGTTGTACCTTGCGGGCATAAATGACATGTTGATGGCAGTCGTCATGTGGGTACCGGCCATCTCGGCATTCATTGCTTCAGGGGTAGCGATGGCGGATAACAAAGACAAATTTAACCCCATCAAACTTTTCAGATATTCCGGTATCAGATTTTGCAATCCGTTATATGTTTTGCTCGGAATAGTAATTCCTTTCGTTTATCTTTTCATACCGTACAGGATTTACTGGACTATGCATCCTGAAAACTTCGGCTACAGCGGAGTGGCATTTTCGATTGTTTTAAAGGATCTGGCTTTATATACGGTAGTTTGCGTATTAATTTCGCTCATCACGGCGCTCGGCGAAGAGATTGGTTGGAGAGGCTTTATGCTGCCGGCGTTTATGCAG
>JAGCVT010000155.1 GCA_017962225.1 Lachnospiraceae bacterium | reverse complement strand
TCTTTGCTTGTTCCTAACCACTGAGGCATGTATGAGTAGTTACATACGTGAGATGCCTTGTAAGATGTATCGTTAAGTTTGTCTCTCATTTCCTGAGTTCTGTAGTATAAGCCGTCTTCATCTACTAAGTAGTCAACGCCTTCAACACCCCAGTAACGGAGATCATGAATATCCTGGTTAAGAAGGTCACTTAAGAACTGGAATGCTCTGTCAGGATCTTCACAAGCTGTTGTAACTGCACAACCTGATGATGCGTTAACTGTATCACCATATGTGTGCCATCTCTGCTGTGTAACACCGTCTGCCATAAGTCCTAAAGGAACATATTCGCATCCGAGGTCAGCTAAACCAGATGTAGCGAAGATAGGAGTAACTGTGTAGTTGAAGTCCCAGTTCTGGTCAACCATACCAAGTACAGCACCTGTAGAAAGCTTTGCGATGTACTCATCGTATGTCTGTGTTGCGAACTCTTTGTCAACGATACCCTTCTTGTATTCTTCGTTAAGTTTTGTGAAGTATGCCTTTGTGGTAGGTGTTGTGTTGTAGTCAACAATCTTCATTGTGTTTGTATCAACGATTACAGAACCATCGTTAGGATAACCATCGAGGAACTGTCCAGCGTTCTCAAGGCAGAAATATCTCCAGTCATCACAAAGGATTGTGTAAGGGATGATATTGATTGTGTTGCCTTCAGCATCTTCGAATGAAGGATGAGCTGCATAGTATTTCTCAAGAAGATCGAAGTATTCATCCATTGTCTTAACTTCAGGATATCCGTACTCTTCAAGTACTCTAACCTGAATCCAGAATGCTTCGTCGTTGTGGCCTGTAGCCTTGGACTCGCCGTATGTGTTGTTGAATACGTTAGCCCAGTAAATCTTTCCATCATCCTGACGGAACATATCCCACTCATAATCTGAGTACATTTCTTTAAGGTTAGGATACTTCTCAATATAAGGATCCCAAGCTACGAGGCAATCAGCTTCGTAAAGTTCCTTAAATCCTTCACCAGCATCGATGAAAGTAGGAAGTTCGCCTGAAGCAAGGATTGAACCAACTGCTTCTGCTGCTGTCTGACCTGTAAGCCATGTTTCTTTAACTCTTACACCGGTCTTCTTAGCGATGATTTCCTGAATGTCGTTTCCGTCATTGATTTCGGAACCGGGCATTGCTGCAAACATTGTCCAGTTAACGATTTCGTCTTCTGAATACTCTTTTGCAGTTTCTACAGCTGCACCACCATCATCGGGTGTTGTGGTTGTTGTAGTTGTTGTTGTGTCATCGGGTGTTGTGGTTGTAGTAGTTGTTGTACCTTTGTCACAGCCAACCAATGTTGCTGCACTAAGCATACCAGCCATGCCGAGTGCAATGAATTTCTTCATTTTCATTTTTTTACCTCCTATAAAACTATGCCGTCAATACGGCTAATCGTACTTTAAATTATACTTTCGATATCACTTTTTTATAACCCGATAAAATTAAATAAAAAACCCGATAAAATATAGGTCGTTTTTGTCCTGTATTTTATCGGGTAAAAAGTTCCTGTTTTGCCCTATTTTTAGGGCTTTTTACGATTTTGGGCAAATTGGGTCATTTGTCCTTCTTCAAGAGTTTTTCATACTTGATTTCGGCAATTATCCAGTCAGACTCATTATCTATGTCCTGAACCTCGGTTTCGTCCACAATATATGGAAGAATATCGCCTTTCATGAGTTTTTGGTTTTTCTTGAAAGCTTCTATATTAAAACAGTAGAACTGCCCCACATCGTGATACTCGCTCTCGAGATCCTGCGAACGCGAATCCATAAACTCGGGATATTCGAAGACGAGCTTCCCTTCTCTTATTACAAGTGCTCTCTTCGGCGGATATGAAAAAGCAACCACGGGAATAAGAGTATCGGCGCCGCTTTCTTTAAGCTTCGAAAGCGCATCTTTTAATTTTTCTCCGGTCACAAAAGGCGCCGTCGGGTAAATACATACTCCGTACTCGAAGGTTCCGCCGCGCTTTTCATATTCGTCGATTACTTCAAGGATAACGTCGGCGGTGGTAGCAAAATCGCCGCTGGTTTTTTCGCTCCTAAAAAAAGGAACTTTTGCGCCGTACTTTTTAGCAATTTTCGCTATCTCTTCGCTGTCGGTTGAAACCATGACTTCGTCAAATTCGCCGCTTTCAATCGCAGCTTCTATCGAATAGGCTATAATCGGTTTGCCCAAAAAATCTTTTATGTTTTTCTTCGGTATTCTTTTGCTGCCGCCCCTGGCAGTAATGATTGCAATGCTTTTCATGTTTTTCACCTACTGATGGCTGTTGTTTTTTCTGTACTTCGAAGGCGTGCAGCCCTTAATCTCAATGAACTTTCTGATAAAATAATCGCAGTCCATATATCCGACTTCCTCCGCTATCTGGTTAATCTTCTTGTCTGTCATGATAAGCTGCTTGGCCGCTTCGTTTATTCTGATGTTTGTAAGATAGTCCTTAAAAGAAACATTGTATTTCTTTCTGAAAACCTGTCCCAAATAGGAACTGTTCATATAATACTTTTCGCCTAAGTTTCTTAAAGAAATATTTTCCGCATAATGCTCGGCGATATCTTTTTCGATGCTTGACAAAATACCTCTCGAAACATTCTTTCTTAAGCTCATCAGATAATCCGCATACTGAAGTGCGAAGTTTATAAGATGCTGGCTCGAACCTCTCGAAAGAGTTTCCTCAACCGAATTTTCGGAGATGTACTGAATAACTTCTTCCTGGTTGACATTGTCGTCCTGCTCGCTCGCAAGGTGGATAAGCTGGAAAAGAAGGTAGTTGATATTTAAGTTAACAAGGTTGTAATTTTCTCCGACATTCGTGATTTCCTCGTAAAGTTTTTCCACGCTCTTTTCAATCTGTTCTTTTTCGTTTTTCTCAATGGCCGCAATACAGTCGTCGAGACTCTTTTTGCAGAGATACGCACTCTTCTGTTCAATCTGAACTTCATCCTCGTAAATGTATACTCTCTTTTCGTTGTGGAAGCCCTTGATACTGTTTAACATTCTGCAGGAGCTGTATGACTTGGCTATCTGGGATATGTCGCCGACCTTTTTGCCGCAGATCATTCTGACGGGCTTTAAAAGAATTCCTTCGATTTTCTTAATCATGCTCTCAAAGAAATCGACATCCGACATATCGTATCTGGTCGCCATATTGTCGCAGTAAATGAAACCTACATCATAACTTGACTCATCATAGGAAACGTCAAAGATAAAATGGTTTTCATTATCTTTGTATACTTCACGGCAGGTGGAATGCAGCTGATGCTGCAGTACTCTTGCATCGTAATCGTCTTCATCGCTTTCTCTGGTTTCGTCGGCGAGCTCGATATCAACATATCTGATTTTGCCGGATAACTGCATGTGCTTTTTGACATATTCGATGTTGCTGTCGTCGTATTTGCCTTTTATGAGTGCAATAACGTTTCTGGCAAGATAAGCATCTTCCATTTTTGCACGGTCGTCTTCTTTTTCTCTCGTGACCTTTTCAAGTTTGGATACATTTCGTAAAAGAGCCAGAATGTCTTTTTTCTGTACCGGCTTTAAAATATAGTCCATACTGTTGTATTTAATCGCTCTCTGGGCATACGAAAAATCATCGTAACCCGTAAGGATTGCGAATCTCGCTTTGGAAACGCCGGTCTTCTGGATGTTTTCAAGAAGCTCCAGACCGTTCATGACAGGCATCTGAATATCCGAAATGATTAAATCCACTTCATTGTTTTTAAGATATTCGAGTGCTTCTTTGCCGTTGGAAGCGGTATAAACTATTTCGAAGCCTTCCTTATTCCAGTCAACAAGTATTTTCAAGCCCTGAAGTATAAAGGGTTCGTCATCGACAAGCATGACTTTTAACATCACTCGCCCTCCTGCCTTTTTAATTTATCAAGCGGTATCTTTATTATAACACTCATTCCGACTCCGACTTCGCTTTCGATATCAAATTTTACCGCACGTTCGGTAACCATCTTGAGTCTTAAACATGCGTTCATGATACCTACATGTTTTCTGGCCTTGATTGATTCGATGGAAGCGTTCTCGATATCGTTTAACATTTCGACAACCTTTTCCTCGCTCATACCTTCGCCGGTATCTTCAACTTCTATATAAAGACTTTTGTCGGATTTATAAACTCTTACGAATATCCAGCCCTGCGTTGCCTTGGATTCAATCCCGTGAACACAGGCATTTTCAACAAAGGTAACAATGGTGAGTTTGGGAACAAGATAGTTTTCGCAGTCCTCTTCAACATCAATGTCAAAGGAAAGTCTGTCGCCGAATCTGTAACTCTGAAGCGCAAGATAGGCTTCAATGGATTCGATTTCCTTTTTTACGGTAACGAAGTCCTTGCCCCACTCAACGTTCTGTCTTTCCATAACCGCCAGTTTATCCACCATGGATGCGGTTTCTGTCTCGCCCTTTAAAAGAGAGTGCATTCGGATACTTTCAAGCGCATTAAACATAAAATGCGGGTTAATCTGGCTCTGAAGAGCAAGAAGCTCTGCCTTCTGTCTTGCGATATCACTTTCCTGTTCCTTTATTTTATCCTTGTATACGGTGGTTACCAGTTCGTTGGTAATATCAACCATCTTATTGTATTTTTTCATGAGGGATGCAAGTTCGTCATTGCCCTCTACATTTTTGATGGAATTAAAGGTGTTGGTTTTCTCACTTCCGAAAGCATTTTCCAAAATGGCAATTCTTTTGATAACCGTATTTTCAATTACCATTAACATGAATAAAGGAATGATAATCGTAACTACCAGAAGAATTATGAGAATCTGCCAGTGATCTTTTAAGGCGCTGGAAAGAATTTTCGTTTCATTAACGATTATGATGTCAACTTTCGCACCGGCAATATTAACGTTTTTGACAACGTTGTTTTTGTTCGTCAGGTCAACCTGCGATCTGTAAATAACCGAGTCGCCCTCCGTGGAGAATACAACGTAATCGTCAATAATAACATAAGCGGGGTATTTGGAGTTAAAGGACTTTAATGTGCTCTGAAGCGTACTGGAGTCGTGTCCTATTACCACATATTTTTCGATTCCGCTGTCTCTTTCGTAATCCATTCGTTTTATATAATAAAACTTTCTTTTGGATCTGAATTCGTTTTTTTCGTTTAAATCATAATAAGCACATATCAGATCTTTTCTGTCGCTTTTTACAAAGTCCTTGTACCATTTCTGGTTCTCTACACCGGACATTTTTTTAATAAACTGTGCATCTAGAAGCGTATTGTTGTCTGCGTATACAACTATGCTGTTTCTGTTTAAACCTGACGTTGTTTCAAGGAACGAATCATAAATGATACTTGTATAGTCATCCCAGAACTCATACCCGTTCTTATATTTTTTTATGGCAAAATCGTTTATCTTCGGGTTTTTGTTTACACTTTCCGCCAGTGTTACATCGCTTGAAAGCATATTTTCAAAATAATTCTGATAAACACCCGCAATGTATTCCATGTCGTATTTGATTGCATTGATTTCCTGACTGTAAACTGCGTCCAGAATGATGATATCCGTTACGATAAGCGGAAGAAAAACGCACGTAAAATAAAGCACAAGAAATTTGTGTCGGAATTTAAGATTGTTAAAAATCTTTTCTATAGGTTTTGCAAGAAATCTGAACGCTTTTCTCATACGCCATCATTTTATCACAAATGCAGTTTCTTATAAAGGAAAAAAGTGCCGGGCACCAATGGTACCCGGCACTGAAACTGCCTGTTATATCTAACCTTATTTTACTTGAAAGGATTCTCTGTAGGATAAGGAAGTGAAGCGGGCTGATTGTAGTTGATATCCTCGATGGGAACTCCGATGTATTTGAATACTTCGTAGAGAGCCTTGCCGTGATGTCCGAATGTAACTGCACCATGGTGAGGATAGTTCTTCTCAATGAGTACGTGACGATAGAAACGTCCCATTTCCTTAATAGCGAATACGCCGATACCACCGAATGATCTTGTAGCAACGGGAAGTACTTCACCTTCTGCAAGATATGCTCTGATCTTAGCGTCAGCTGTTGACTGAAGTCTGAAGAATGTGATATCTCCGGGAATGATGTCGCCTTCAAGAGTTCCGTTTGTAACTTCGATAGGAAGTGCTCTTGCCATGATCATCTGATACTTCATCTCCTTGAATGCAAGCTTCTTGGAGCATGTGTTACCACAGTGGAATCCCATGAATGTATCTGTGTGCTTGTAATCGAATTTGCCTTCGATAGACTCTTTGTACATATCCTTGGGAACTGAGTTGTTGATATCAAGGAGTGTTACGATATCTTCTGATACGCATGTACCGATGAACTCGGAAAGACATCCGTAAATATCAACTTCACAAGAAACGGGAATACCCATACCTGTTAAACGGGAGTTAACATAGCAGGGAACGAATCCGAACTGTGTCTGGAATGCGGGCCAGCACTTACCTGCGATTGCAACGTATTCTCTGTAACCCTTGTGTCCTTCAACCCAGTCAAGAAGTGTTAATTCGTACTGAGCTAACTTAGC
>JAGCVT010000017.1 GCA_017962225.1 Lachnospiraceae bacterium | reverse complement strand
TTTGTGATCTTTTCAGCTTCTTCAAGGGAAGAAATTCCATAGCTTGCAAGAACTTTTTCGATCTGAGGGATACGTCTTTCATATGATTCAAATAAAGCCATTTCTTTTTCCTCCTTAAATTATTCTTTTCTGGGATCGATGATCTTAACAGCATCTGCAACACGTCCGTACTGTCCGCTTGCTTTTTCGTATGCTGTAGCTGCATCGTCGCCTTTTTTCATGAAGTCTGTCATCTTACCGAAGTTAACAAACTTGTAACCGATAATCTGATCGTCAGCATCAAGTGCGATACCTGTTACATAGCCTTCAGCCATCTCAAGGTAACGAGGACCTTTTTTAAGAGTACCGTACATTGTACCAACCTGAGAACGAAGTCCCTTACCAAGGTCTTCAAGACCTGCACCGATAGGAAGACCGTCTTCTGAGAAAGCGGACTGTGATCTTCCGTAAACGATCTGTAAGAAAAGTTCTCTCATTGCTGTGTTGATTGCGTCACAAACAAGGTCTGTATTCAAAGCTTCAAGGACTGTTCTTCCGGGAAGAATTTCAGCTGCCATAGCTGCAGAATGAGTCATACCTGAGCAACCGATTGTCTCAACCAATGCTTCCTGAATGATACCTTCCTTAACGTTAAGAGTAAGTTTACATGCGCCCTGCTGAGGAGCACACCAGCCGATACCATGTGTTAAGCCTGAAATGTCTTTCACTTCTTTGGCTTTTACCCATTTTGCTTCTTCGGGAATGGGAGCACAACCGTGATTCACACCCTGAGCAACGGTACACATTTCTTCAACTTCTTTTGAATAAATCATGTGAATTTCTCCTTTCAAGAATTAAATATATATTTAAAAATTTAAATATCACTGATTTTGGAAACTATATTGTCTTTATCCTTATAAATGGATTTCTCGGGAATAACGCCTCTTACACAGCTTGTAGGATAAACATTTGAGTCTCTTCCGATAACAGTTCCGGGATTAAGAACCGAATTGCAGCCTACTTCTACTCTGTCACCGAGCATTGCACCGAATTTCTTAAGGCCTGTTTCATAATTCTCTTCACCCTTAACAACGACAAGTGTCTTGTCGCTCTTAACGTTGGATGTAATTGAACCGGCACCCATGTGAGCCTTAAATCCGAGTACGGAATCTCCAACATAATTGTAATGAGGAACCTGAACGTTATTAAATAAAATAACATTCTTAAGTTCTGTTGAGTTTCCTACCACGCATTTCTTGCCTACCAAAGCATTGCCTCTGATAAAAGCTCCGGGGCGAACTTCGGTTTCGGCATCTATAATGCAGGGACCGTATATATTGGCTGTGGGATAAATCTTGGCAGTTTTATGAATCCAGACATCCTCACCCTTCTTTACAAATTCTTCTTCGCTTAAGGTTGCGCCCAATTCAAGGATAAAGTCTTTGATTAAAGGAAGAACTTCCCAGGGATATGTCTTACTTTCGAGAAGTGATTTTGCTCTTGTTTCATTAAGATCATATAATTCACAGATTTTAACTTTTTTCATATTTTCTCCAAATAGAACAAAAGATTTTGTGTTAAATAAATAACACAGCAATTTATTATACTATCGTTTGTAAAACTGCGCAATATATTTGTAACGGTTATTCAGTTTGTCACTGTAATCCTTTGTCTTAACTTCATTTGTATAGTCCGTTACATATTTGGTGAGCTTGTCCATATACTCTTTCTCACCCACTTCGCCGTTAGCAACCATCGTAAGACCTTTTTCCCAGCTGGCTGTAAGTTTCGGGTATAAAAGAGACGGAATTGACAAAAGAACCGCATCATTAATCATTTCTCCTAAAAGAGTCGGCGTGATTATCTGCGTTTTCTTATTAAGTTTAAGGTATCCGTTGTTGAAAAGTTTGGTTAAAATACCTGCTCTGGTAGCCGAAGTGCCGATACCAGAGCCTTTAAGCTGTGCTCTTAACTCTTCGTCTTCAATCTGCTGGCCTGCACTTTCCATTGCAAGAATCATGCTGCCGGAATTGTATCTTTTAGGAGGTGAAGTCTCACCTTCTTTGACATAAATGTCTTTAAAAGATATTTTCTCGCCTTTTTTAAGCTTTGATAAGAACTCCAGCGTTTCTTCGGAGCATTTAACATCTTCGTTTTCTTCGCCCTTTTTATCATTCTTATAACTATCTTCTGTTACTTCTTTATCAGTATCTGCGGATTCTTTCGATTCATCTCCCGCTTTCTCTTCTTTTTTCTTTATAAAAGAAAATGTGGTTGAAGCGAGGAAGCCTTCTTCTTTTAACACCTTAAAAGATGAGAAAAACTTTTCCCCGTTTCTTTCCGTCACAAGGCTGACCTTCTCATATACTGCAGGAGGTAAAAATATACCTAAGAATCTTCGGCAGATAATTTCATAAATATGAAGACCTGTCTTGTCAAGCGATTTTAAATTGTCAAACCCCTGGCCTGTAGGAATTATCGCATAGTGGTCTGTTATCTGCTTATCGTTCGTATATTTGGTATATCCGATCTTTTTGTAACTGCCGGACTCAAATATACCGTTAACAATTTCATTGTACAGAGGATGAACCTTTAAACCGTTTAAGTTCTTGTAAATCTCTTTTGATACAGCGGTTGAAAGAACTCTGGCATCGGTTCTCGGATAAGTTACAAGCTTTTTCTCATACAAATCCTGCACATATTTTAATGTCTGGTCTGGATTAATCTTAAAATACTTGGAACAGTCGTTCTGTAAATCTGCGAGGTTGTATAAAAGAGGCGGATTTCTTTTCTCGGTCTTCTTCTCAATAGAAAAAACATTAAAGAAATCGTCGTCTCCGGCTTTTACTTCTTCGATTAATTTAAGGGCATCTTCTTCTTTCTTAAAACCGTTTTCTTTGTATAAAAGAGGCGATTCGAAGTATTTGCTTCCTTCAACGGCTCTAAATTCACCGTCGTATGTGGTTCCGCCGAGATCTAAAGAAGCAAGAACTCTGTAGAAAGGCGTTTTTACAAAATCTCTTATTTCGCGTTCTCTTGTAACAACCATTCCGAGCACGCAGGTCATTACACGGCCCACACTTATGACACATTTATCGGCTTTAAGGAAATTCTTCATGCCATAACCGTATTTAAGCGTCATTGCACGCGAAAAATTGATACCCATGAGGTAATCTTCTTTTGCACGTAAATATGCTGCAGCCGAAAGATTGTCATATTCGCTTAAATCCTTGGCTTCACGAATACCTCTCTGGATTTCTTCTTCAGTCTGCGAATCAATCCACACACGTCGTCTTTCCTTGCCTTTAACATGTGCTTCCTGTTCAACCAGACGATAAATATATTCACCTTCTCGTCCCGAGTCGGTGCAGACATAGATTTTGTCTACATCATCACGTGTTAAAAGTTTTTTAACCGTATTAAACTGTTTGGAAACCGAAGAAATAACCTGATATTTGTAAGATTCGGGAATAAAAGGAATTGTATCAAAAGACCATTTCTTTAAGGCTGCGTCGTATTCTTCAGGATAACTCATGTTTACAAGGTGACCCACGCACCATGTAACTATGGAATTTTCACTTTCAAGATAACCGTCGCCCGATTTAAAACTTTCTTTTAAAGCCTTGGCAAATTCCTTGGCTACAGACGGTTTTTCGGCAATATATACTGCTTTTGCCATAAAACTCCTTTATGAAAAAATTTGATTAATGTTCATTGGAAAATTACAGATTACGAATGTCAACATATGTAACTTCTCTGTCCCAGATCATTTCGCTTAAATCTTCATCGAAACCGTTCTTGGAGAAAAGATAAATATAATCAGCTTTGATTTTAGCTTCTTTAAGACAGTAATCAAACCATTCGAATTCCGAATAATTCATCGGTTCGGAACCAAGCGCACAATATGCGGCCAGAATATTTCTGTGTTCGTCTTTGCCGATGTAGTGAATGGTACCGGCCTTTCCCACCCACTCGCCTGCCTTTGAAATCTTAATTGGAAGTCCGTGCTTTTTGTTAAGCAGTGTGAGGTATTCCTTGCAGATTAAAGGAAGGGCTTCTTTAAGGAAGTCCGGAATGTTGTCGTTTATAAAAGTATCGTAAAATCTCTCGGGAGTCATCAGTTCAAGATAGGACTCATGAGGATAAATGAATTTATACCAGAAATTTACTATGGGATTGGAAATACGGTATACGCCCTTCATTGTGTTTTCATTGCCGGGCGTGTCGAAGCTTGATACCTTCTCAACAGTATCAAGACTCATTAAATTCTTTAAATAAACGCTTATTTTAGCTCTTGAAAAGTCTGTGTGAAGATAAATATCGTTTAATTTGTTATAACCGTTAGCTAGGCAGTAAAGAATCGTACCGTATACATTGACTTCTCTTAAATATTCAAGCACAACATCATTTCCTGCTCTTCTGAATACGGAATCGGACTTAAGGAAAGTCTTAATGATGTTTTCTTTTAAGGTCTTATTGATATCAAAATAATTGTAAAAAGCAATATTACCGCCTAAAAGAGCGTAAAAGTCCATGCATTTTGATGTATCCTGGGTATTGTAAAACATAACAAGATCGATAAAGGATACCGGCTGAACTTTTAAAAATCCGTTAATTGAAAGAGCATTTTTGCCAATTTTAGATACAAATGTGTTTTCAACATATCTTGTATCGTGTGAGACAAGAAGGCATAATAGTTTTTCGCTGTGCTGTTTTACAAAGGAAAATAAAGTTTCGATAAACAAATCGTCGGCTTTAAAACTGTTTTCGAAATCATCGATTACCAAAACAAACTTATCTGATTTGTATTTATTGGAAACTGTTTCAAGAATAACATCAAAAGAAGGGAATTCATCACTGAATTCAAACCCTTTAAGAGTAAGGTCTCCCGAGATAAGGAAACTTATCTGTTTGCTGGAAGCTTTGGGGCATTTAATGTATACATACTTTTTGTCTTTGACAAATTCATGCCATACGGATGAAGTTCCGACACCTGCACGTCCGTATAAAGTGACTAAAGAACCGTCGGAAGAATTAAATATCTTATTTAAATACTCGATTTCACTGCTTCGACCGATAATCATCAATACACCCCATTATATACACTTTGCTGTCCGGAATGCTTATAGCACTCCGGACAATTAACTTAAACAATTATTTTGCTGAAATATAGCCCTGAGCCTTAAGAAGTTCTGCGCAAAGGATTGCACCGCCTGCAGCACCTCTGACCGTATTGTGTGAAAGACCTACGAACTTCCAGTCATAAATGCTGTCTTCTCTGATTCTTCCAACACTGATACCCATACCTCTTTCGTAGTCAACATCAAGCGCTACCTGAGGTCTGTTGTCTTCTTCGAGATACTGAATGAACTGCTTGGGAGCCGAAGGAAGCTCAAGTTCCTGAGGAAGTCCCTTGAAGTCCCAAAGCTTCTGAATAAGCTGTTCCTTTGTAGGCTGCTTTTTAAACTTAACGAATACGGAAGCCGTATGTCCGTTTAAAACAGGTACTCTGATACACTGGCTTGTAATCTTGATGTTGTCAGCGGGAACGATTTCACCGTTTTCAACTTTACCCCAGATTCTTAAGGGCTCTTTTTCAGACTTTTCTTCTTCACCGCCGATATAAGGAATGATATTTTCTACCATTTCAGGCCAGTCTTTGAATGTCTTGCCTGCACCGGAAATGGCCTGATACGTACTAACGATTACTTCGTAGGGTTCAAACTCTTTCCAAGCCGTAAGAACGGGTGCATAGGACTGAATTGAACAGTTGGGCTTAACTGCTATAAAGCCTCTTGTTGTACCTAATCTCTTCTTCTGATCATCAATAACCTTCATGTGCTCGGGATTGATTTCGGGAACTACCATGGGAACGTCCTTCGTCCATCTGTGAGCAGAGTTATTTGAAACAACAGGTGTTTCAGCCTTTGCATATGCTTCTTCGATTGCTCTGATTTCATCCTTTGTCATATCAACAGCGGAGAAACAGAAATCAACCTGTTTTGAAATCTCTTCTACTTCGTTTACATCGTAAACAATCATATCTTTAACGGCTTCAGGCATAGGCGTAGTCATTTTCCATCTGTCACCTACAGCTTCTTCATATCTTTTACCCTTTGATCTGGGTGAAGCTGCAATTAAAACTACTTCAAACCAGGGATGGTTTTCAAGGAGAGAGATAAATCTCTGGCCTACCATACCCGTACCGCCTAAAATACCAACACGTAATTTGTCACTCATTTTTTAATCCTCCATTATGACCATTCGGGGACGGTTCTATTTTGACCATTTTTACCATCCGGGGACAGTTCTTCGGCCAATTCTTCTCCGAATGAATTATATTAAATCTTTGTAATGTTTTATTGCGTCTATAATCTCTCCGGGCGCACCTTTGGTCATTCTTCTTTCGACACAGGTCTTAAGAGAAATAGCATCATAAACGTCTTCATCGAAGAGTTCGCTGAGTTCTTTAAGTTCATCAAGACTTAAATCTTCAATAGCACAGTTCTTATCAATACAAGTTAAAACCAGTTTGCCAATTACAGAATGTGCATCTCTGAAAGGCATTCCCTTTTTTACGAGGTAATCAGCCGCATCGGTTGCATTTGTAAAGCCTTTCATAGCGCTTACTGCCATAACATCTTTGTTAAATGTAATTGTATCAAGCATTCCTGCAAAAAGATGTAAGCAATCCTTAACCGTATCAAATGAATCAAAGGCAACTTCCTTATCTTCCTGCATATCTTTGTTATATGCAAGAGGAAGACCTTTCATTGTTGTAAGAAGAGAAATCAGATCACCGTAAGTTCGGCCGGTCTTTCCTCTTACAAGTTCTGCGATATCAGGATTTTTCTTCTGTGGCATTATCGAAGAACCTGTCGAATAAGCATCATCGATTTCAACGAATCTGTATTCGTTTGAATTCCAGATGATTATTTCTTCGGAAAATCTCGATAAATGCATCATAATAATACTGATAGCGCTTAAAGTCTCGATTAAGTAATCACGATCCGATACGGAATCCATACTGTTAAAAGTGGCTGTATCAAAACCAAGCTTTTCTGCCACAAAATCTCTGTCAAGATTATAAGTGGTTCCGCACAAAGCTCCAGCACCGAGAGGTGATAAATTTAGTCTCTTTCTTATATCTTTTAACCTGTCCTTATCTCTTAAGAACATTTCTGCGTATGCTCCGAGATAATGAGCCAGATTGGTAGGCTGAGCTTTCTGAAGATGTGTAAATGCCGGCATATAAGTATCGGTATTCTTTTCCATCTGCTTAAGAAGCACGTTAAGAAGCTCTTTTAAGAGAGAATCTATAGTGTCGATTTCATCTCTTGTATAAATCTTCATATCAAGCGCAACCTGATCGTTACGGCTTCTGCCTGTATGAAGCTTTTTGCCTGCATCACCGATTCTTTTAATAAGATTTGCTTCAACAAAAGAATGAATGTCTTCGCATTTGGGATCAAACTCCAAAGCGCCGGATTCTATATCTTTTAGGATGGATAATAAACCTTCTTTTATGTCCGAAGCTTCTTTTTCGCTTATAATGCCCTGTTTACCGAGCATTTCCGCATGTGCAAGAGATCCTGTAATGTCAGTTTTATAAAGCCTTCTGTCAAAAGAAAGCGATTCATTGAATGCAAAAACAGCATCATCTGTTTCTTTTGTAAATCTTCCGCCCCATAAAACTGCCATAACTTACTCCTATTCTGAAATTTGCAAAAAATGGGAACAATAAATGTCCCCCTTTCCCTAAAAGCCGGAAATCAGACTTGAACTGACGACCCCTTCATTACGAGTGAAGTGCTCTACCGACTGAGCTATTCCGGCAAACAATGTAAAACATTTTTATATTATAAACATTGTATCGAGTTAAATCAAGACTTAATTATTCAGCATAAATAATTTCAATCTGCGCTCGGTTTGTGCACAACAATCTGTGTGAACGGGATTTCTATATTGTTTTCATCAAAAGCATTCTTGATGCTTTCTCTTACTCTGAATCTGGTTGCAAGGAAGTTCTCATTTAGCACATAAAATCTAGCGCAGAGACGTATTGAGCTGGCTTCCCACGATTCCATTGCAATAACAACGGGCTTTTCGCTTAAAACATCCTTATCTTCTTCCAAAACCTTTGCAATTACATCTTTGGCAAGCCGGCAGTCCGCGGTATAAGCGATATCAAGCTTAAGATCAATCATTCTGTACGGAGTCTGCGTGACATTAACAATGGATGAGTTGGCAAGAGTTCCGTTAGGAAGAATGACAGTTCTGTTATCAATTGTATTTAACTTGGTATAAATAAGGCCGATTTCGATTACGGTACCTTCATTGCTGTGTGAGTTTTCAATAATATAATCTCCTACCTTGAAAGGTTTTAAGATTAAAATCAAAACACCGCCCGCAATATTTGCAAGAGAACCCTGTATTGCAAGACCGACGGTTACACCTGCAGATCCTAAAAGAGCCACAATGCTTGCAGCATCGATTCCGAGGGTCTGTGCACAAATAAATGCAACAAAAATATAAAGAGCCACACAGATTAATGAAGTAAGGAAACCTGCGATACCGTCATCAAGTTTAAGTTTCTTAAATGCTTTCTTTAAAAACTTTTTAAATAACTTAACAGCCTGAACGGTAATAAACGCAAGAACCGCACATAATACTATTCTCCAAGCAAGAGAATAAACCTTAATCCATAACTGTTCACTTACCGTAGTGCTGAATGCACTTTTTAAAAATTCTGCCATCTATTTATCCTTAATTGTCAAAAGGTTTAAGTAATTCATCAAGTTCTTTCATACGTTTATCGGCGTCTTTTTTAAGAACTTCAATATCAGCACTTAATTTGTCTTTAATCTTTTTCTTTTCGCCGTCAACGAATTTTATCATGGCTTTCTTCTTTTTAAGGAAGATTGCTTCAAGTTCCTTCTCGGTAAACTCTCTGTATTCGAAAGCCATAATAGAGAGTGCCGGAAGCTTGATAGTTAAAGTCTGTGTGTCTTCCGTTTCGTTTTCAAAGGTCTGAAGAGCTTTCTTATTCTCTATGCCTTCGCCGCCGTAAATTACGTTATCTGAGTTAAATACTTCCTTGTAAACGCCTGGATGTGTAACGGGAATATTGTATTTCTGATAAGAATCCTTGGAGAAATTGAATACTAAAATATAATCTCTGTCTCCGTCAAAATATTCTCTGGTAAATACCTGATTGTCGATACACTTATAACTGAAAGGCTTGTCTTCATTGAAGTTTCTCATTCTCATTTTATGAGAAGTATAAATCCTTCTGAAGTCAGCATAGAATTTTTCATATATTTCTTTTATCTCGGAATCGCAGCCTTTAAGTTCATCGATATCGATATTCGTAAGCTGTGCTCCGTATAAAAGATGTCTGAAAATAACAGCAATCTTAAGATTTGAAAGCTTCTGGCTCTTATCTCCGGGCATTCTGTCAATAATAGCGGCAAAATCCTGAGTGTTTTCTTTATACGAATACGGATAAATGTATTTTTCGTCTCTCTTCGTAAAATGTGTATAAAGAAGGAAAGAATCAAGCTTGTCTCGTCTGAATGTCGGATCAAGCTTAAGGAAATCAAGAATTTCCTTGCTTGTGCCTGTATTCATTACAAAGTCAAAACAAAGCGATTCTGGATTTTTTCCTGTAACATTCTTGTAAAAGGCATAAATGCTTGCGATTGTTACGGCGTTCTTAAAGTCTTTATGCACGAATCTGTTTATATCTTTTAAGAAGTCAACGCCTTTTGAATTTAGAGTGCTGCCCCATTCTTCGGTTACAAACTCTCCGGCTTTCTTGTTGTAGTCATGATAAAGTATGACACCTGTGTTAGGACATACAAAGCCGTTGAAATCATATTCGTTTAAGAAATAATTTACGCTTGATAAAAGATATGACTTCGTAAAAGGATTTGTATAATCATAAAGCATAGCTTTATAGAATGTATGTCTTCCGAGTCTGTCGTCTGCATTTTCAAACAATGCGGAACCGTCAAACTTAAGTAATCCGCTTTCGCAGTCAGATGAATATGCCAAAGGAAGTTCGATAAAGGAAATGATACCTTCTTTCTTTAACTTCGTAACTATATCTTTTAATTCCGCGCAGTTTAATCCGTTCGTAAAATCAATCGAATAAGGATTGATGATTTCGTAAATATCGTTAGGATTGTTTGATTTAAACAAATGAATAAACGAAATCGCATTGTAATCAAGCTTCTTTGCATGATTAACAAGATAATCGCAAACCTTGTCGGAATCTTTATGTTCTTTGTAAAGTGCGTTTAAATCAGCCTCAAGTATCTGAAGTTCAAGGTCTTTGGGACATTTGCTCTTCTTGGGAACCTTTTCGGAATATTTAAAAGGAACACATACGGAGTTGTCGCCGTCGATACCGAGCGCGAAAGGATCGTTTTTAAATATCTTACGGCCTTTGCAGTTAACAACATATTTATATTTTGAATAATCTTTAAGACCGGGAACGAAAAGCTTATAAATACCTTTTACGGAATTGTCAGCCTGCATAAGGTTGGCATTTTCCCTCCAGCCGTTAAAATCCCCGACCAAAGATACACCGTCAGCATTAGGGGCATAAACGATAAATTCATAACCCTCTATACCGTCTGTAATCTTTTTATGGCTTCCGAATACTTCGTAAGCTTTAGCAGACTTGCCTTTAATTGCATCTTTAACAGAGCTATCAAGAGGCAATTTAAAGCTGTAAGGATCATATACTTTATCCAGAGTAATGTCTTTATATTCAACCTTGAAATAATATGATGAATAATCAAAAGTAAAGAACTCTGCGAAGAAACCGGCTTCATCAACTTTTTCAAGCTTTAAGCTTTTGCTTTTCCCGTTAACCGTAAAATAAGCGGTAACGTTTACCGCATCGGGATAAAAAGCCTGGATAAGCTTTGATTTGCCTTTTTTAGATACCGAAAGTATGTCACAGGGTTTGTTACAGTCTGCGTATACGATACTTTCTATAGCTTCCCAGTCCATCATATTGTAATGTTTCTGATCCATTTAATTAACCCCCGTGGTAATTATTTAATGCAGTGAATAAACATTCCGCTTCTGAGTTTCGGCTCAAACCATGTGCTCTTGGGCGGCATTAATAAATGTGCGTCAGCAACATTGAAAAGCTCGTTAATTGATGTCGGATACATTGCAAACGCAAGAACACAGTCCTTATTACATCTTCTTTCAAGTTCCTTAAGACCTCTGATACCGCCTACAAAGTCGATTCTCTTATCTGTCTTGGGATCTTTGATTCCGAGTACGGGATCAAGGATTTCGTTCTGAAGAATCGAAACATCGAGTCCTTTTATGGGGTCTTCTGACTTGAATTCGTCTTTTACGGAAAGTAAAGTCCATTTTCCTCCTAAAAGCATCGAAACCTGACCTTTTGCCGAAGGCTTGATGGGCTCATTGCTTTCGGACAACTTATCAAACACTTTGTAAATCTTCTCTTCAAATTCAGCTTCGCTTAAGCCGTTTAAATCTTTTACGACTCTGTTGTAATCCATAATCATAAGCTGATCGTCGGGGAAAAGAACAGATAAGAAATAGTTAAATTCCTCATCACCGGTGTAGTTGGGATTTTCTTCTCTCTTTTTCATACCGACCTTACATGCGGATGCACATCTGTGATGTCCGTCTGCGATATATATTGAATCCATTCCTTCGAATGCTTTTTCGATAGCATAAATATCAGCCTCGTCGGAAATAATCCATGCCTTATGAGTAATTCCGTCTTCAGCAACAAAATCATATAACGAAGGAGTACCTTTAATCTTTGAAACGATTCCGTTAATAACATCATTTGATCTGTAAGCAAGGAAAATAGGTCCTGTCTGAGCTTCGCATGCGGATACATGCTTAATTCTGTCTACTTCCTTATCTGCTCTGGTATTCTCATGCTTCTTAATAATGTTATTGATATAATCATCAATTGATGCACATGCTACGATACCTGTCTGTGAACGGCCGTCCATAATAAGCTCGTAAATGTAATATACCTTTTTATCTTCTTCTACGAAATCGCCTTTGCCTATTCTCTCCCAGAGCATATCGTGAGCCTTTTTATATACTCTCTCATCGTAAGTATCCACGTCATCGGGAAATGATGTCTCGGCTCTGTCGATTGCAAGGAAAGAGTCAGGATTCTTTAATACTACTTCTTTTGCTTCTTCACGATTGTAAACATCATAAGGAAGCGCAGCGATTTTACTGCATTTTTCAACTGTCGGTCTGATACCTTTAAAAGGAATTACTTTAGCCATTTTTCTATCTCAACTTTCATTTTTATTTATCGTAATCAAAATAATCTGCATCCTCATCCTTACCGAAAGGAAGTGCTGCGGTAACTTTTGCATAAGCAGGTTTTAATTTTTCTACAACATTGTCCGTAAAAGTACTGATTCTAAGTTTAACTGCTTCTTTACGGGCTTCACGCTTTTCTAATCTAAGCTCTTTTTTGGTCTGCTTAAGATTTTCTTTTACGACATGATAATTATAGAATCCTAAAAGATCGCAGAGTTCGTCAAATCTCTTTAAGTATTCAACCGAAATAACTGCACGAAGGTCTTTCTTTGAAAGCTTCTCGTCTACGGGATTCGAGAAAATCTCAAGGAATCTGAAGTCTTTTCTTAAGTAATACATCTTCTCTTTTCCGAAGAGTTCGTATTTCTGGATCTTTTTAAGACCTTTCTTCTTAAGGAAAATAGTACCGTCGGTTGTATGAACAACCCAGATTTTATCCATGAATTTCATTCTGAAATCATTGGCTTCTTTATGTTTGAATGCATAAGCGGGAATAGCCACATCGTATTCAATGTTTTCGGCTGTACAGTATTTCTTAACATATTTGGGAACCTTTTTGTAAGTAAAAGGTATCTCGTCGTTGAATCCGCGAAGTCTTGCTATGAAAGGTTTGATATAAATCTTTCTTAAGAACTCTTCCACGCTTAAGAAGAATCTGAAAAGAACGAGGCAGATAAGGAAAACGATTATGTTTAGTGCCACTCCTATCCAGGGGAAGAATACATTCACAGAAAGAATAACTACAACAAATACTGTTTTAAATATCTCAAACAAAGCTCCTGAGAAAGGAACAAACGAGAAACAGGACTGAAGCGCATCCATTCCGAAGAAAACGGTTTTAACCACAAGGTAAACAATAACAGATACAAGTGCCATAAATACAGAGAATAATGTTGCAACAATACCCATGGCAACGCTTGCAGCTGAACCGTCCGTCGCGGCAGACGCGGCTTTTACGGTATTAACTGCAAATCTGTCGGTAAGACCTACCACATTCATAACACCGAGCGCCAGTATAAATACAAGTCCGAGATATTTTTCAAGCTCGCCCAAAGTACAGAGCCCGAATACTTTCGTGGTTTCGAAAGACTTCATAAGCTTACTGATGGCAAAGAATATCGCAACAAGCAGAAATACAATCGGATTTCCTGCAGGCGTAGATACGATATTAAGAGGACTGCCGCAGAGTCTGTTGATATTCTCTATAAGTCCAAGATAAACAAGTGCCGTAAAAGGCTCTGCAGAAACGCCTACTACAGAAGCATACGCTCCGGCTACATTTCTTAAGGATCTGCCCATAAACATATCTGTCAGAGTACTGATGGTTTCAGATGCAGGTACAAGTTCTGTTTCCGAAGCTCTGACTATAAAATCCTGTATGCCAAAAAAAGGTGAACAGAAAACTGCCACAAGGAGGCATACCGAGGCATAAACAATTAACAGCTTTTTATATGATTTTATTTCTTTGTATAAAGCGTTAAACATTTCACATATCTCCCTAAAAAATCCCATATATAGTAATATTATCACACGTCAGGCACAAATACCATATTTTTATATGTAACAAAAAATATAAAAACACATTTATTTATATTTGTAAATATACGATTTTACTGATAAAATCATTTTTGTTGATTTTTATACAAACACTAAATTCAAAGCTAAAAGCAATTATGATACTTACAGTTAACAATATTTCACTCTCATTCGGTGAAAATACAATTTTAAACAATATATCCCTTCTTTTAAACGAAGGCGACAAATGTGCCCTGATCGGTGATAACGGTACGGGCAAATCTTCACTGCTTAAAATCATTACCGGTGATTACAGGCAGGATTCAGGCGATTTGTTCTTCAAAAAAGACATTACCATAGGATACGTGGCCCAGAATCAGGATTTTGACTCACAAAACACCATATACGAAGAACTTCTGGACTGTAAAAAGGATTTAATCGCAGACGAAGAACGAATTCGTGAAATGGAAGCCAATTTATCAGCCGTAAAAGAATCTGAAATGGATGATTACATGAATAAATATCATTCACTTCTCGAAATCTTTGAAAAGAACGGCGGTTATACTTACAAATCAGAAATAAACGGCGTATTAAACGGTCTTTCTTTCGCAGAAAATCCCGATAAGAAGGTAAATCTTCTATCAGGCGGTGAAAGAACACGTCTTATGCTCGGTAAGATTCTTTTACAGAAACCCGATCTGATTCTTTTAGACGAACCTACCAACTATCTGGACATAAAATCCGTTGAATGGCTTGAGAACTATATAAAAGGCGTTTCAAGCGCCGTACTTTTTGTATCGCACGACAGATATTTCATAAATAAAATCGCCAATAAGGTGGCTGAAATCTTTTCTTCGTCACTTATATGTTTTGACGGCAATTACGATGATTTCTGCGCCAAAAAGGAACAGTATATCGATTCTCTTACCGCAGCTTACGAAAATCAGCAGCGTGAAATCAAGAGACAGATGGAAGTTATAAGGAGATTAAGATCTTTTAACAGAGAAAAAAGTGTAAAAAGAGCCGATTCGAGACAGAAAATGCTCGATAAGATCGAAGTCCTGGACAAGCCCGTCAATAACGACAATGAAATGAAACTCTTCCTCTCTCCCGATATTGAAAGCGGTAAGGATGTTTTGTCGGTTAAGGGCATATCCAAATCGTTCGGTGAAAGAAATCTTTTCACAAATATAGATTTTGAAGTCAAAAAAGGCGAGCATGTTGCAATTATCGGACCTAACGGTTCCGGTAAAACAACCATTCTTAAAATTATCAATGATTTGCTTGATTCGGATACAAATGCCGAAATTAAATTCGGAAGCAATGTCAGCATAGGTTATTTTGACCAGCAGTCCACCGTTATAGACGACAACAAGACTTTATTTGACGAAATATCCGACTCCTATCCGAATATGACCCAGACAGAAATAAGAAACACTCTCGGTGCCTTTCTTTTTTCAGATGATGATGTATTTAAAAAAATCGGTGTATTAAGCGGCGGCGAAAAATGCAGAGTCGTTCTTGCCAAGATTATGCTTTCAAAAGCAAACTTCTTAATTCTCGATGAACCTACCAACCACCTTGATATGACTTCAAAGTCCATTCTTGAAGATGCGATTAACAATTACGAAGGCACCTGCCTCTATGTATCTCACGACAGATATTTTATGAATAAAACTGCCGACAGAATTCTTTCTTTAAATAACGGTAAGCTTATAAACTATCTCGGCAATTATGATTATTATCTTGAAAAACGTGATGAATTCGAAACAGATACAACGCTTTTTGATACATATATCAAATCTTCAAATTCGGTTTCAATCGAATCTTCTGGCGATACTTCTTCCAAGATTGACTGGAAAGAACAGAAACAGGCTCAGAGTGAAAAGCGTAAACTTGAAAACAAAATAAAATCAGTCGAAGAACAAATTGAAAAACTTGAAAGCAGACTTTCATCGATAGATGAGGAAATGAGCAGACCCGAAACCGCTACAAACTCTGCCAAACTAAATAAATTATGTTTTGAACAGTCTGAAATAAACGATAAGCTCACATCTTTATACGAAGAATGGGAAACATTAAACTCATAAAATAAAAATCCCCGAATGCAACATACATTCGGGGATTTTAGTTTCTTTTATAATTTCTTACCCTGAAGAATCATTGATAAAGGATATTCGCATCCGTCTATCGCGGAAAATCCGGCTCCTATATCATAATCAAATTCTTTTAATCCTGTAATTACCATTCCGTCATTGCACATTCCCTGAATAATCTGAGACATTGAATGTGAATAATCGGTAAATGTCTTGGAGTCATAACATTTCTGAGTCATGTAATACATTCCGCCGTTACCCTTCCATTCATGTTCGAAATATGAATAATGACATTCTTTTTTATGATCCGGACTGTATACTTCTTCACCTTCGGAAGCAAGCATGTTTGTACAGGGATGCTGTTCATTGATA
This sequence comes from Lachnospiraceae bacterium, assembly GCA_017962225.1. Classification (GTDB taxonomy): domain Bacteria; phylum Bacillota; class Clostridia; order Lachnospirales; family Lachnospiraceae; genus UBA3766. Next base: position 9,467 of record JAGCVT010000017.1, on the reverse strand, counting down.
ATAATTTCAGCACCTGATTTCATACAATTACCGATAATGCCAAAGAATTTGTCTAAATCATCAAACCAGCACAATGCACCGATGGTAATAATAACCACATCAAACATATCTTTGTAGGTATCGTCGATATCATAGATATTTGCTGCAATAAATTCACAGGGTAAATTAAGTTCTTTTGCTTTTTCGTTCGCAAATGCAACCTGATTCTCAGCTATATCAAAACCGATACCCTTCTTTGCTTTTCCGCATTTAACAAGCGACATAAGTTCACGTCCGTTATTACAGCAGAACTGACCGATTACTTTTCCTTCGGTATCAACGGTTTTTAAAACTTCTTTTGTATCTTCATTAAAAAACGGATAGTCTTCATTACTGATTCTTTCCACAATATCCGCTCCCCATGAAGCATCTCTTTTATCAAAAGCCTCTTCCCAGGCTTCTTTATTGCCTTTAATATAATTTTCCATAATTAACTCCTTTTTACAAAAAGGGCCTGAAGAAGCAAATCTCCAGGCCGTATAAATAATCGTTACTAAAATTATTTCATCAATTCATCAAGAGTATTCTTGATTTCCTTAATGAAGTTCTCGGAATTAAGTACAGTTACATCTTTAAGAGAAGTGATAAGAGCCAGATCCTTAGTCATCTTTCCGGACTCAATTGTCTTAATTGTTGCCTTTTCAAGCATGTCTGCGAAAGATACAAGTTCAGCGTTTCCGTCAAGTTCGCCTCTTTTTCTTAAAGCACCTGTCCATGCAAATATGGTGGCTACGGAGTTGGTGCTTGTTTCTTCACCTTTAAGATGTTTGTAATAATGTCTCTGTACTGTTCCGTGTGCCGCTTCGTATTCATACACTCCGTCGGGAGATACAAGTACCGAAGTCATCATGGCAAGAGAACCGAAAGCACTTGAAACCATGTCACTCATTACATCACCGTCATAATTCTTGCAGGCCCAGATAAAACCGCCCTTGGATTTCATAACACGTGCTACTGCATCATCAATAAGTGTGTAAAAGTATGTAATACCTGCAGCTTCGAATTTCTCTTTGTACTCATTGTCAAAGATTTCCTGGAATATATCTTTGAAATTGTGATCGTACTTTTTAGATATAGTATCTTTTGTGGCAAACCAAAGTTCCTGCTTTGTATCAAGAGCATAGTTAAAGCATGCTCTCGCAAAAGATTCAATTGATTTGTCAATGTTGTGTATTCCCTGAATGATTCCGGGTCCTTTGAATTCCTGAATGGTTGCTCTGGTTTCATTGCCGTTTTCATCGGTAAATACAAGTTCTGCCTTTCCGGGTCCGGGAATTTTCATTTCGGTGTTCTTGTAGACATCACCGTATGCGTGACGTGCAAGCGTAATAGGCTTTTCCCAATTCTTAACGCAGGGTTCAATGCCTTTTACGATAATGGGAGCTCTGAAAACAGTACCGTCAAGCATTGCACGGATTGTACCGTTGGGAGATTTCCACATTTCTTTTAAGTTATACTCTTCCACTCTGGCTGCATTGGGAGTAATTGTTGCACATTTAACAGCAACACCGTACTTCTTTGTAGCATTAGCGGAATCGATGGTAACCTGATCGTTGGTTTCGTTTCTTTTAACGAGTCCTAAATCATAATACTCTGTCTTTAAATCGATATAAGGAAGAAGTAAATCATCTTTTATCATCTTCCAGAGAATTCTGGTCATTTCATCTCCGTCCATTTCAACGAGCGGAGTAGTCATTTTAATCTTTTCCATAAGCACCTCATTTATATAAATAACGGCATGCCGTATTCTTCGCAGATTACATTGATCTGGTTTTCAAGCTCATTGTCCGTAAGAACCGTTACACGGCCCTCATCATACTGCTTGTCAACCCACTCTTTTAATTTAATAACAAGCTCATCCTTCTTATCAAGCTGTGAATCACCCTTTAAATGATAATGATGATTCATCCAATGAGCAATGCCTGCAAGACCCGAAGTATTGGAAATAGCACACATAACAGGTCTGTTAAGGAATTTATCCGTATCAAATATAGAGTAAATCTCTTCGTTCTTTAAAAGTCCGTCTGCATGAATACCTGCACGGGTAACGTTAAAGTTTTTACCTACAAAAGGAGTCATGGGAGGAATATGATATCCGATTTCCTTCTCATAGTATTCGGCAAGCTCTGTAATAACGGTTGTATCCATACCGTTTAAATCACCCTTTAGCTGGGCATATTCAAATACCATAGCTTCAAGAGGCGTATTGCCTGTACGTTCGCCGATACCAAAAAGTGATGTATTGATGCCGGAACAGCCGTAAAGCCATGCAGTGGTTGAGTTTGCAACAGCCTTGTAAAAATCATTATGGCCGTGCCACTCAAGCAGTTCGTGGGGAACGCCTGCGTTTACATGCAAAGCATAAATAATACCCTGAACGCTTCGGGGAATAACTGCACCGGGGAAGTTTACGCCATAACCCATTGTATCGCAGAGACGAATCTTAATGGGTATCTTATATTCATCCATCAGTTTCATAAGTTCCATTGCAAAAGGAACAACAAAACCGTAAATATCGGAACGGGTAATATCCTCAAGATGGCATCTGGGCGAAATACCGCAGTCTAAGCACTGGCGGATAATGCTTAAATAATGCTCAAGCGCTTCTTTTCTGGTCATCTTAAGTTTAAGGAATATATGATAATCGGAACATGAAACAAGTATACCTGTTTCTTTCATGCCGATTTCTTTTACGAGCTTAAAATCTTTTTCACTTGCACGAATCCAGCTGGTAACTTCAGGGAATTTGTAGCCTCTTTCCATACATTTGACAACTGCATCCCTGTCTTTCTGTGAGTACAAAAAGAACTCGCTCGCACGAATCATTCCGTTGGGACCGCCGAGTTTGTGAAGATAATCATAGATGGTAACAATCTGTTCAGTAGAATATGGAGCTCTTGACTGCTGTCCGTCTCTGAAAGTAGTATCGGTTATCCAGATTTCCTTTGGCATATTGTGAGGCACAATACGGTCATTAAAAGGAATTTTGGGAACTTCCGAATAAGGGAACATATTTCTGAAAACATTGGGTTTTTCAACGTCTTCAAGAATGTACATATGCTCTTCTATTTCAAGAAGATTATTTCTGGGATTTAAAGAAATCGGCCGGTTTTGAAAACTCTGATTGTTTTCTTCAGATATATTTTTCATTTAATCCACCTTCTGTACTAACATTTTACCTATAGGCAAGCATTGTATATTATAGATTAAACTAACTGATATCGCAAGAGAGAGATTAAAATTATAAAATGTATTATAAATAAATATATGCTATAATATTGATTCGAAGGGAAATTTTATTCGAATTACTTTAAAAGGAAGTGGATATATGAAAAAATTTAACAAATCAGTCAGCATAGCTTTATCGGCCATGCTTGTAACTTTCACATTAACAGGCTGCGATATTACAGGAACCGTTAATACGGATTTGACAAAGAAAGACACAAACAATCAGAACGCATTCATTTCTCAGACTTCTAATGTTAATCCCGATATCATAACAGATCCCGGTACGAATACCGATCCGGATATTATTACAAATCCGGATAATACAGATCCTTACGGTCCCGATGATATTACCGTTATTGACGACAGGGATCCTGTTGATATTTATATGAGTTTCCTTGAAGGTAACGATAAAGCTTATATTGATTTATACCCGGATTATTTTGATGATGAGGAAAAATATTCATACGACGAAATAATTGAAGGTTATAACGCATATTTGGCAGAATCCTGGGGTGAGCCCTCCATGCAGATACAAGAAGTTGATTATGCAATTATCGACTGTGCCAATGACGGATTCCCCGAACTCTGCGTCTGCTTTACCTCCAATAACGAAGGCGGATACGACGAAGTAAATGATTATTTTATAATCGTAGCTTTCGACTGGGGATTGTCTTTCCAGGATCATTACAACACATATTACCGTTCAATGGGTGAAATCAATAAATACGGAGTATTCCATAATTACGGAGCTTTTGGTGCCAACAGAGGATACGATTCATATGAGCGTGTAAACAAATACGGCGAACACGAATTTATTTACGACTGTTCTTCCGAACTTTCTATTTCCGATGCGATAATTCCTTATTATAACTTACCTTCGGATGTAAAATTGCCCGATGATTATCCTACAGAATTTGATTACGGCAAAATCAATAAATATACCTTCAGTTTCATGGAATATACTGTAGATATGTATGACGACAAGGAATTAGAGGACGGATATTACAGAAGCCTTGCATACTTATTCAACGACGACAACGGAAATGTTTATTTTCCTGAAGAAAAATATGGAATCATTTATGAAGAAGCCGGTATTATCGTAACCGACGGTGACGGTATTATCAGTCTTATAAACGAAAGAATGGATATGCTGGGAATATCCGAAGAAGAAATGCTTACAATCGATGAAGACGATTCTGTTGCACCCGACTGGAACGTCTGGGAAGATTTCGTACATGAGGCTCAGGAATAAGAATACATCATAAAATAAAAAACCGCCCGACTCTTTTATGAGTTCGGGCGTTTTTAATTTCAGAAGTTATCTAAAAAAACAAGAATCTTAAAATAACAACCAAAATACCGAGAATAACCATTACAATACCGCTTGTACGTGTTTTGCCAACGGCTTTCGGATCATCTCTTCTGTCTTTTTTGGTAGACATTCTGGGCAGGATTGCCATGATGAGACCGAGAATAATGATAATTACTCCCAATAAAATAGGTATTAATTCATAAAGCATAAGTAACCCTCCTTTTTTAGTATATGCTTATTTTACCACAATATTAACTATTTTAGCAGGTACATAAATTTCTTTTACGACAGTCTTGCCTTCGATGGCTTTTGCAACACCGTCAACCGCTTTGGCTTTGGCAAGTGCGGCATCCTTCTCTTCGTTCTTAAGAAGTTCTACAACACCTTTAACCTTACCGTTAACCTGAACGCCGATTTCGATTGTATCCTCATTAAGAGCAGCTTCATCGAACTCGGGCCATTTCTCATAAGCGATTGTTGAATCGTGGCCAAGTTCTGACCAGATTTCCTCGCCGATATGAGGGCATATACATGAAAGCATCTTAATAAAGCCTTCTGCATAAACCTTGGGACATGTACCTTTTACTGCTTCGTTCATAAAGATCATCATCTGAGCGATAGCTGTATTAAATCCGAGTGATTCGAAGTCAGAAGTAACTTTCTTTACAGTCTGATTGTAAACCTTGGTAAGTCTTTCATCTACATTATCTGTTATATTCTCTGCATTTGTAAAGTAGTTCCATACTCTGTTAAGGTATTTTCTTGCGCCTTCAACACCTGATGAACTCCAGGGTTTGGAAACCTCAAGAGGTCCCATAAACATTTCATAGAGTCTTAATGTATCTGCACCGTAATCTCTTACGATATCTGAAGGGTTAACAACAAATTCAGGGAATCTCTTACCCATCTTAATGCCGTTTTCACCTAAAATCATACCCTGATGAACAAGCTTTTTGAAGGGCTCCTTAACAGGTGAAATGCCTTCGTTGTAAAGGAAGCGGTTCCAGATTCTTGAATACATAAGGTGTCCGACTGCATGTTCGGGACCACCGATGTAAAGGTCTACAGGAAGCCAGTGCTTTAAGAGTTCGGGATCAGCAATTGCCTTATCGTTCTGAGGATCTATATATCTCATGTAATACCATGATGAGCCTGCGGAACCGGGCATGGTAGATGTTTCTCTCTTACCCTTTACTCCGTCTTTTTCATATACCTTCCACTCTGTTGCATTTTCAAGAGGAGCCTGACCGTTCTTTCCTTTGTAATCGTCAAGTACGGGAAGTACCAAAGGAAGCTCATCATCTTCAAGCACGTGAATGTTTCCGTCTTCGTCATACCATACGGGAACGGGTTCGCCCCAGTAACGCTGACGTGCGAAAATCCACTCACGGAAGTGATAATTTACGGTTCTCTTTGCAACACCCATCTTTTCAAGCTTCTGAGTAATTGCTTCTTTGGCATCTTCAACTACAAGACCTGTAAATTCTTCGGAATTGATAAGCTTGCAGCCTTTTCCAAGATAATCGTATTTTTCAAATGCACATTCGCTTACGTCTCTTCCGTCGATTACCTGAATCATATCAATATTGTGAGCGATAGCATATTCAAAGTCTCTCTGATCGTGTGAAGGTACGGCCATAACTGCACCTGTACCGTAGTTGGCAAGAACGAAATCGCCGATAAACATGCGAACTTCTTTGCCGTTAACGGGATTGATACATTTTACACCCTTAAGTTCACAGCCTGACTTGGTCTTATTTAATTCGGTTCTGTCCATATCGTTCTTCTTTAATGTTTCGTCGATATAAGCCTGAACCTCTTCTTTATTCTGAATTCTGGGCATTAAATCTTTTACGATCTGTCCGTCGGGAGCAAGAACCATAAAAGTAATACCGTAAATCGTTTCGATACATGTTGTATAGATTGAGAATTCTCCGCCGCCCACAATCTGGAATTTTACTTCCACACCTTCGGAACGTCCGATCCAGTGGCGCTGCATATCCTTGGTAGATTCGGGCCAGTCGATTTCGTTAAGGCCTTCAAGAAGTTCATCTGCAAATGCAACCTGATCGATTACCCACTGCTTCATGTTCTTTCTGACAACGGGATATCCGCCACGCTCTGATTTGCCGTCGATAACTTCGTCGTTTGAAAGAACCGTACCGAGTTCCTCGCACCAGTTAACAGGCATGTCGATAAGCTTTGCATAACCTTTTTCATAAAGTTTCTTGAAAATCCACTGAGTCCATTTATAGTAAGAAGGATCGCTTGTTGCAATCATCTTGGACCAGTCGTAATCAAAGCCGAGTTCTTTTAACTGCTTTGAGAAAGTCTTTATATTTTCTTGAGTAAAGCCGTTGGGATTGTTACCGGTTGTAACAGCATACTGCTCTGCGGGAAGTCCGAATGAATCGTATCCCATGGGATGAAGTACATTGTATCCCTGCATTCTCTTCATTCTTGAAGAAATATCGGTTGCGGTATATCCTTCCGGATGACCTGCATGAAGGCCTACACCCGAAGGGTAAGGGAACATGTCAAGAGCATAGAATTTAGGCTTCGAAAAATCCCAGACATCAGTCTTGAATGTCTCGTTCTCCTCCCAGTAATTCTGCCACTTAGGCTCAACTTCATGATGATTGTAAGGTCTGTTCATAATTACTCTCCGTTTTATATATTACATAACTTTAATAATTTTAGTAATTTTACGTATAAAAGTCAATCAAAAAGCCGAAGCAATAAGCCTCGGCCTTTCGTATTGTTTATATTAAAACAATTTTTCAGACATTATTCTGCGTTGCCTTCTGCAACCTTATCAGCTCTTTCCTTAACTTCAGCTTCCTGAATATCTGAAGGAGCCTGTTCGTAACGTGCGAATTCATATTCGAAATCACCACGTCCGCCTGTCATGGAACGAAGGTCTGTACAGTATCCGAATAAGCTCATCATAGGGATGTCTGCTTCAACTACTGTCTTTCCGTTTCCGGCAGGGTTCATACCAAGTACACGGCCTCTTCTCTTGTTAAGGTCACCCATTACATCACCTGTAAAGTCATTGGGAACAGTAACCTTAAGTGTTGCGATAGGCTCAAGAAGGATAGGTCCTGCTTCCATGAAGCCTTTCTTGAAGGCCTGGATTGTAGCCATCTTGAATGCCATTTCCGAAGAGTCAACAGGATGATAAGAACCATCGTAGAGAGTAGCCTTAACACCAACAACGGGATATGCTGCAAGAGGTCCTCTTAATACTGATTCCTGTAAACCTTTTTCTACTGCAGGGAAGTAGTTCTTGGGAACTGCGCCGCCTACAACTTCTTCTTCGAATACATAAGGAGTCTCAAGATCGCCCGATGCACAGAAACGCATCTTTACGTGACCGTACTGGCCGTGACCGCCGGACTGTTTCTTATATTTGTATTCAACGTCGGAATTCTTCTTAATTGTTTCTCTGAAAGCTACCTTCGGCTTTGTCAAATCAATCTTAACCTTGTATTCATTCTCAAGTCTGGACTGAATAACATCAATATGTAAATCGCCCATACCGTAGATAAGCATCTGCTTGTTCTCTGAATCGTTAACAGCCTTGATTGTCTGATCTTCATGCATAATCTTCTGAAGTGACTGAGCAATCTTATCAACATCGGCTTTGTTAACTGCGTGATATCTCTTGTATGTATAAGGCTTGGGAAGGTCAGCCTTACCGAATCTTATGATATGAGCCTTTGTGGAAAGTGTATTTCCTGTTCTTGCAGCTGTAATCTTTGCAAGGGCTCCGATATCGCCTGCGTGAAGCTCGGGAACTTCGATGGGTTTGTTGCCCTGAAGAAGATAAATCTTACCGATCTTCTCTTCAACCTGTTTCTCGTCGTTGTACATTAAATCATCGGTCTTAAGAACACCGGACATAACCTTGATAAGTGAATACTTACCGATGAAAGGATCAACGATGGTCTTAAAGATATAAGCCGATTTAGCCTTGGAGAAATCATAGTTTGCTTCAAATACTTCATTGGTCTTTAAGTCAATACCGGCAACGGTTCTTGAATCGGGACCGGGAAGATATTTTACGATATCATCCATTAATGTATAAATACCCTGGCAAAGGATATTTGAACCCATTGAAATGGGAACGATTGAACAGTCGTTAACTGAAACTCTTAATGCCTGACGGATTTCGTTTTCGGTAAATGTTTCACCGCCGAAATATCTTTCCATAAGGTCTTCACTTGTTTCTGCTACGGACTCCATAAGAGTTTCTCTGTAGCTTTCAAGATATTCCTTGTTAGCATCGGGAACTTCACATTCCTTAACTTCCTTGCCTTCCCACTTGTAAGCCTGTTCTGTAATTACATTAACATAGCCTGTGAACTTTTCGTTCTCTCTGATGGGAAGATGGAAAGGAGCAATCTTCTTTCCGTAAAGAGCTGTCAAATCTTCAACAACCTGTCTGTAAGAAGCATTGTCGATATCCATATCGGTTACGAAGAACATTCTGGGAAGTTTGTACTTTTCGCAGATTTCCCATGCTCTTTCAGTGCCGACTTCAACACCGGCCTTACCTGAAACAACGATAATAGCTGCATCGGCTGCGCTTGCTGCTTCTTCAGCTTCACCTACGAAATCAAAGAAACCGGGAGTATCAAGGATGTTAATCTTGGTTCCGTTCCACTCAACCGGAATAAGAGAAGTATAAATAGAAATCTGTCTTTTAACCTCTTCTTTGCCGTAGTCGCTTACAGTGTTACCGTCGCTGATTTTACCCATTCTTGAAGTAAGACCTCCAAGATATGCCATAGCTTCGGCAAGTGATGTTTTTCCTGCGCCTCCGTGACCGAGCAGACAGACGTTTCTGATCTTATCAGTAGTGTAAATGTTCATGTTGTAACCT
>JAGCVT010000016.1 GCA_017962225.1 Lachnospiraceae bacterium | reverse complement strand
GACGGCATTCTTTCCAAAGCAGAATACACAAATGACTTAAGCATTGATCTGACAGAAAAAGTAAAAATCGGAGACAAACTTGACGTTAAGGTACTTAAGGTCAACGACGGAGAAGGTCAGGTATCACTTACGCACAAGAGACTTGTGATGGATAAAGGATCCAAGGTTCTTGAAGATGCGTTCAATGAGAAGACAACAGTTAAGGGTGTAGTTACACAGATTCCCAACAACAAAGGTGTTATCGTTGTTGTTGATGATGTAAGAGTATTCATTCCCGCAGGTCTTCTTTCAGACGTTTATGAAAAAGATTTATCCAAGTTCATGGATAAGGAAATAGAATTTCTCATGCAGGAATATGATCCCAAGCAGAGAAGATATATCGGTAACCGCAAAGAGCTCATCACAGCTCAGAAGGCTAAAGCTCTTGAAGAAGTTCTTTCCAAGATTAACGTTGGCGATACAGTAGAAGGTACTGTAAAGAACGTTACAGATTTCGGTGCATTCATCGATCTCGGCGGTATCGACGGACTCCTTCACATCAAAGAGATGAGCTGGGGCAGAATTGAAAGCGCTAAGAAGCTTTACAAAGCAGGAGATAAGGTAAAAGTTCTCATAAAAGAGATTAACGGCAACAGAATTTCACTTTCAACCAAGTTTGAAGATGAGAATCCCTGGAAAGATTTAAGCACAAGATTCCCTGTTGGCAGCGTTGTAACAGGTAAGGTTGCAAGAATGACAGACTTCGGTGCTTTCATTCAGCTTGAAGGCGGTGTAGATGCACTTCTTCATGTTTCTCAGATTTCCAAGAATCATATTGAGAAGCCTTCAGATGTTCTTAAGATCGGTGATGAAGTAACTGCAGAGGTTACAGAAGTTAACGAAGAGAACAACAGAATCAGCCTTTCCGTAAGAGCTATGTTACAGCCCAAGAAGAAAGAAGAAAACGCTGAAGATAACGGCGAAGAATATGCAACAGTTGATGTTGAATCAGTAGTTGCAGCACAGGCTGAAGAAGAAGCTAAGGCAGAGGAAGCTCCTGCAGCAGTTGAAGCTCCTGTAGAAGAAGCACCTCCAGTTGAGGAAGCACCCGCTGAAGAAGCTCCTGCAGAAGAAGCTAAAGCAGAAGAATAAGATTTAAAATCTTTCATATAAGAAGACACAGGAATGTGTCTTCTTTTTTGGTTCGCTTAAAAAATATCAGACGCCCTCAGGCGCCTGATATTCCAGAAAAGAAAGGATGTTATAGGTTATTGATATTTAAACAAATATCAATTTATAAGTTAATCATATTCTGCAAAATGTGCTCTGCGTACTTGTTGAAACTTTCTCTCGATGTCTTAAACTCGGGTGTGAGTTCGAAGAACAACTGCTGGTCTCTGTAATCTCTCTTGTAGAACGGCTCGAAGAGAACGCTCCATTCAGGGAGATATGTAGAAGTTTTACGTGTGTAGCATGTAAGCGCGCTTGCAGGCTCTTTGTGATCCTTTTCGATAAACTGTGCAACAGATTTGTGTACAGCCATATCTTCATGGATGAGATAGTAGTAATCTCTGTAGTTTGAATAGAAGTATTTCATTTCTTCCTCATAAAGAGGTACCTTCAAAATTCCGTCTATTCCGTCACATGTAAAGTAACATCCGTTTGCCGTATATGAAAGAGGAACAGGAATTGCGTTTCTGAATCTTAGTGATAAGATAAGTTCCTGTCTCTTTTTATTTTCATAATCGTTGTAATAGTTTGCCTTAACTTTCATTACACGAAGTGATTTGTTGAACAAATCCGGTATTGAAAGAAGGGAAACCATATGAAGCATTCCGATAACGTCTTCCTTGTTGTGAAGAAGAATCGCATCACCTATTTCTTCGTCTTTGCTGACAACGTATTCATGATAGAAGTTAATGAGTTCGCCGCCGTCAAAGATGTCTTCTCTGATCATGCCAAGGAATGACTGTAATGTTTTCTGTCTGCAGTCCTCGAGCTTCATGAAGTTCTTGTAAGGTTTGATTCTTTTATATATATCAAGTCCGTTGAAAGAATTGAAATCAAATTCGTATTCGAACTGTTCGCATTTCTGCTCTAAGAAAGGAATATCAAACTGATTTCCGTTAAAATGAATCAGGAAAGAGTAGTTAACGCAGAAGTCAAGAAATGCTTTTAATACTTCGTTTTCTTCTTCGTAGTTTTCGGCCAGCCACTGGATTAACTGCCATTCGCCGTTCTCATAATATGAACATCCGATCATGTATAAATTTGAACTTCTGGCTGAAAAACCTGTAGTCTCGATATCTAGGAAAAGGATATCGTTAAGCGGTGCTATTGTTTCCAAAGGATAATTTAATTCTGTAAGAGTGGTCGAACACTGAATAGTTTTCATTAGATTACCTTTCCAAATGCTTATTTTACATACATTATTATCTTACTACATTTTGAAAATTTAATATAGTATTTTTTTAAAATAAGTAGTAATATATTAAAGGCTATTTTTAAAAATGAAAGGGAGGCAAGGAATTGTTTACATTTCACGGTGGTATTCACCCCTATGACGGAAAAGACATTTCAAAGGATAAGCCGATTGTAGATTACAAGCCGAAGGGCCTGATGGTATATCCTTTGTCTCAGCATATAGGCGCACCCGCTGAGCCTGTTGTTGAAATTGGGGAACATGTATTGGTTGGACAGTTAATTGCCAAGGAAACGGGGTTTGTTTCATCTCCGATTTATTCGTCTGTTTCGGGTACCGTTAAGGCTATCGAGCCCAGAAGAATTATTACCGGTGACCATGTTAAATCCATAGTCATCGAAAACGACGGTAAATACGACGAGGTTGAGTTTACTCCCAACTCTGATTACACTAAGCTTCCAAGAGAAGAAATCGTTTCTCTTATTCAGAAAGCCGGTATTGTCGGAATGGGCGGAGCAGGATTCCCTACACATGTTAAGGTTTCACCCAAAGAACCGGATAAAATCGAATACATTATCGCGAACTGTGCGGAATGTGAACCTTATCTTACAAGTGACTACAGGATTATGATGGAAACTCCCGAAAAACTTGTTGAAGGTCTTCGCATTGAGCTTTCCTTATTTAATAATGCAAGAGGTATTCTTGCAATTGAAGATAATAAACCCGATTGTATTAAGATACTTAAAGAACTCACAAAGAACGAGGATAAGATTACGGTTATTCCTTTAAAGACCAAATATCCTCAGGGTTCTGAAAGACATCTTATTTTTGCAACCACAAAGAGAGCTATCAACTCTTCAATGCTTCCTTCGGATGCAGGCTGCATCGTTAATAACGTAGATACAATCTGCTCAATCTATCAGGCAGTTGTTGAAGGAAAGCCCTTACTTCAGAGAATAGTAACAGTCACAGGTGACTGCATTAAGAATCCCCAGAACTTCAGAGTTCCCATCGGAACCAATTATCATGAACTGATAGATGAAGCAGGCGGATTCATAAAAGATCCTGAAAAGATCGTTTCCGGCGGACCCATGATGGGATTTGCCATCTTTGATCTTGATGTTCCCGCAACCAAGACATCATCGGCACTCCTTTGCTTATCAAAGGATCAGATTTCTCACGCAACCGAAACCGCATGTATCAACTGCGGAAGATGTGTTGAAGTATGTCCCGGAAGAGTAGTACCTTCCAAGCTTGCCGATTTTGCCCAAAATGGCAACAGAGAAATGTTTGAAAAATACAACGGTATGGAATGCTGCGAATGCGGATGCTGTTCTTACATCTGCCCTGCAAAGCGTTACCTTACCCAGTCCATAAAATCTATGAGAAGAATGATTCTCGCTGACAGAAAGAAAGGGGGTAAGTAATCATGGATAAGAAATTAAAAGTATCCTCTAACCCTCATGTCAGAGACGGCATGTCTACAAGAG
>JAGCVT010000154.1 GCA_017962225.1 Lachnospiraceae bacterium | reverse complement strand
TAACCACCAAGAACAAAAAAGAAAAACTTGAGTTACGACAGCATACCGAAATGGTCTTCCAGCAGTTCAATCTATTTAAGAACAAAGATGCATTGTCAAACGTTATGGAAGGTTTGACGGTGGTTAAAAAAATACCCAAAGAGGAAGCCAGAAAGAAAGCATTGGAAGAGATAGAAAAAGTCGGAATGTCTGACAGACTGTATCATTATCCCAAGCACTTATCGGGCGGACAGCAGCAGAGAGTTGCCATTGCAAGAGCACTGGCGCTCGAACCGGAACTTCTTCTCATGGATGAGCCGACATCGGCACTTGATCCCGAACTTGTTAACGAAGTATTGCTGACTATCAAAAGAGTAGCCAAAGAAGGAAATACAATTCTTCTGGTGACTCATGAGATGAATTTTGTTAAGTCTGTAGCGAACAGGATTATTTTTTTGGAAAACGGTAAGATTGTTGCCGACGGAACTCCTCAGGAAATATTCGAAAATCCGACCAATGAAAGACTTAAAACATTCTTAAGCAATATCAACATGCTTGAGAGTGCGGACAATTATATAATCTAGATACTAAAAATTTATACTAAAAGGAGAAATAAAATGGCTTGCGGTGAAAGTTTTATTAAAGAAGATATAAAAGAAAGTGTAATATACAGCGATGAACTGGCAAAGGCTGATGCTGCGGAGCGAAATGTTCCTCCCAGACCTCAGGAAATAAAAGCGGAGATTAACGAAAGAGGTGCTTTTATAAGACAGCCCAATCGCTTCACGACACCTTTTGGTGATAACGAAGGTGATTTAAAGGCGGAAAGCGGAAGATACCATCTTTTCTGGGCTAAAGGCTGTCACTGGTCCAACAGGGCGTCAATCACGAGGGAACTTCTCGGACTTGAAGATGCGATAAGCATTTCGATAGTGGACCATACAGGAGAATCAAATACATACGGATGGGGATTTACCAATCAGCCAAACAGAACTGATGCGGTAACGGGTCTTAAATTCTTAACGGAAGCTTATCTTAAGGCAGATCCCGATTATAAGGGAAGAGCAACCGTTCCCGCCCTTGTTGACAAGGAAACCTTAAAAGTGGTAAACAATGATTACCATAGATTAACCAATTATCTGGAAGTTAATTTCAGAGAATTCCAGTCAACCGATGCACCTGATATTTATCCCAAGGATTTGAGAGGTGAAATTGACAGATTAAACGACTGGCTTTTCCCTAACATCAACAACGCACATTATCGTATGGCATTTTGCCAGAGTCTGGTGGCATATAACGAAGCTTATGATGATTTCTTCTCAGCCATGGATAAGCTTGATAAAAGACTTGAAAACAACCGTTTCCTTTTCGGTGACTATGTAACCGATTCGGATATCCGCTTTTTCGTAACTCTTGCAAGATGGGATTCGTATTATTACAAGAATCTCGGGCCCCAGCAGAAGAGAATGGTTGACCATAAGAATATCTGGGCTTATGCGAGAGATTTGTATGAAATTCCGGCGTTTAAGAATAATACTTATTTTAAGGACTTTTCAAGAGTACCTTCCAAACCCGGAATATTCAAATCATACAACGAAAGATTTGTTGACCAGATTGATTTTGAAGGATTATGGAGTGCACCTCAGGACAGAAAGAAATTAAGCCGTACACCCGATGAGAAATTCCTTCGCCATCCCAAGGGGGAAACAATCGAAGAATATAAAACGGTTATTAATCCTTCACGATGGAATATACCCGGAGCAGAGGTATGACAGAATATACAGATAACTTACAAGAAATAAATATTGACGATTTGTATCATTTTTATAAGAACGTTTCTAAAAAGAATGGACTAACCCGGAAAAATGTAAAAGATATTTTTTGCAACAGCACATATTCGGTATTTGCTCTTAAAGACAGTCGTATTGCAGGTTTTTTAAGAGCAATATCCGATGATGTGGAATGGACGCTTATTTCGGAAGTTTCCGTGCAAAAAGAGTATCGGGAGTTGGGCATTGAAGACGAACTTATAAAAAGAACTCTTAAAAGATTTAATGGGCACGAAATATTCGTCGTATCGGATAAAGCAAATCTTGGATTATACGAAGTACTTGGATTTAAGAGATCAAAGAATGCGTTTACTTATGAAGGTTATAATGCAGATTATGATTTAAAGCAGCCCAAAGAAGAATTCTATCTGCCTTTGGGTTATGAATATGACATCGAGCATCTTCCTTTTGCAGGTTCATTTCCTGTAGGAAAAAAGAGTTCGATTGATATTTCAAAAACAGAAATTGTATATGATACAAAGTTTGATAATCCTGATTTTGAAGCGATAAATGCTCTTTTAATTAAAGCGTTCGGCGGTTCCGATCGTGATATCAATGCTACAAAAAAGGCTTTTAATAACAGCAGACATTTTGCATTTGCATACATAGACAAAGCTTTGGTCGGATGTGCAAGGGCGGTATCGGATAAGAATAATCAGGCACTTATACTGAATGTGGCAGTGGATCCCGAATATCAGGGACTTCATATCGGTCAGAATGTAGTCGATCTTTTATGCTCTCAAATGAAAGGGCAGAATATATTCCTTAATACACATCCGGGCGGAGTGGGATTTTATAACAGAAAACCGTATCTTAGAAACAAAACGGCTCTTTTATATCCCGCACATCCCGATATGCCCGAAGAGATTGCCAAGGGATTTGTACTCTCGAAAGGATTCAGATTTGACAATGAGCAGTGATGTTTATTCCAAAAACAGAATAACGGAAAACTTTCTTAAACTGACGACAATAGATTCGGAAAGTTTTAATGAAAGAAAAATGGCCGATGCGATTAAAGATGAACTAAAAGAACTTGGCATAGTATATTCAGAGGATGATGCGGGAAGTAAAATCGGCGGTAATGCAGGTAATATCTATGCTTATTTTGAAGGGAATTCCGCATACGAACCGATTCTTTTATCAGCTCATATGGATACAGTGATTCCCGGTAATTCGAAGAAAGCTGTACTCGGAAAAGACGGTATTATAAGGAGTGATGGAACCACTGTTTTGGGTGCGGATGACCTTGCGGGAATAACCGAAATACTTGAGGGAATAAGAAGAGTCAAAGAGAGCGGTAAGGACCACAGAAGTGCGGAAATTC
Organism: Lachnospiraceae bacterium; assembly: GCA_017962225.1. Lineage (GTDB taxonomy): Bacteria > Bacillota > Clostridia > Lachnospirales > Lachnospiraceae > UBA3766. Next base: position 4,954 of record JAGCVT010000154.1, on the reverse strand, counting down.
TGTTTACCGTTGCGGAGGAAGCCTATACCCGGGGCGCGGCCGTGTTTGATTATTCGAGGATTAAATCCAAAGAAGCGTACTGTTTTGATTTAAGCAAAGATGTAGGCGAAGCTGTCAACAAAGCCGGGACTCTGATATCTTACAGGATAAAAGTAATCGGCAAGGCCTCGCATGCCGGATTTGAACCCGAAGAAGGAATCAATGCAATTGAAATAACATCAAAGGCAATTGCGAAGATTAAACAGGGCAGAGTTGATGATGAGACAACTTTAAACATCGGAACAATAGCCGGCGGGAGTGCAAAGAATATTGTTCCCGAAGAATGTGTAATTAACGGTGAGATAAGAAGTTACAATCACGAAAAAGCACTGTCTTTGTATGAAGAATTAAAGAATGTATTCGAGAATGAGAGTCACACTTATAATGCGCTCATAGAGGCAGATTATACGGTTCATATTAAAGCATACGAAGTTGATAAAAATGAAACTTTGATAAAAAGATTTGTTAAAGCATGTAATGAACTGGAACTCTCGGGCAATATTAAGTCCACATTGGGCGGAGCGGACAATCATCAGTTTAATGCAAACGGTATTAAGGGTCTGGTTCTCTCTTGCGGAATGGAGAACGTCCACACGAAGGATGAGTACATTAAAACGGACAATCTTTTAGCCGGAGCCAAACTGGTTGAGAAACTGATTACGGATATTTAAAAGAATAATTTATAATGCAGTATATAGAAAACAAGCTGTTGTTTGCGATTTAAATAAGCAAGTCGGACGGCCTGTTTTCTTTTTTAATAATTGTTTTTCGGCGAAAAATTATATGATATAATACTCTGCGGAGTGCGGACTTCCGTTAACTAATAATATTTTACTTGAAAAGGAGAAACAAAATGCTGGAAGTAAAAAATGTAACTAAGAAGTATGGCAAGAATCTTGCCTGTAATGATGTTTCTTTTACACTCGACCCGGGTAGTCTGACTGTTTTGCTCGGACCTAACGGTGCGGGAAAAAGTACGATAATGAAGTCCATTATCGGTTTTTTGAAATATCAGGGAAATATTACCGTAAATGGAATTCCCAACAAAACCTCGGATGCGAGAAAAGTACTCGGATACATTCCCGAGATGCCTTCGTTATATTCAACGCTTACCGTAGCGGAACATATGGAGTTTATCGCAAGAGCATATAAGCTTACGAATTATAAGGAGAGAATTGATATGCTCCTTAAAAGATTCGAACTCGATGATAAAAGAAAAAAATTCGGTGACGAGCTTTCAAAAGGTATGCAGCAGAAACTGAATCTCTGCCTTGGTCTGTTGCCGGATCCCGATATTATTTTACTCGACGAGCCGCTTCTCGGTCTCGATCCTCACGCCATAAAAGAATTAAAACTGATGATTGAAGAAATGCGTCAGGCAGGCAAAACCATGCTTATTTCCACGCATATTATCGACAGTGTCGACATGCTCTGGGACAGAACGGTTATCATGCAGGACGGTAAGGTTAAAGCCAATGTAACCAAGGCTGAAATTGACGGAATTGGCAAATCGCTTGAAGACTTGTTCTTTGAAGTTACAGAAGGAATCAGCAAAGAAGCCGTATCGGAAGATAAGCCCACTGAAGAAAAAACGGAAGAAGAAAAGGACAATACTGAGGAGGCATAAGGATGAGACTTTTTGTTTACTATGCCTTCCATACGATTGTTAACACTTTAAAAAAGCTTTTAAAGACCTGGGTGGCATTCTTTATTGTAATTACGGTTGTCTGCAGTCTTTTCGGACTCTTAATCGGCAGACTTGTTCCTCTGATTGAAAAGAGTTTCAAAGGTGAGGAAACACAAATTGAACAGACTATAGATGAAGAAGAAGTAGAAGAACATATTTCAAAATTATCAGAGTTTCTTAACGAAAGAAATCTTACAAAATACGATATGGTTGATATGGTTGTTGTAGTTGCATTTCTTTTCTTTGTTACACTTACGATTTCAACGGTTAACAGAGGAGGAGAGTTGTTTAAACCCGCAGATGTACCGCTTTTGTTTTCATCTCCGATGAAACCGCAGTCGGTACTTATGTTCAGACTCATGAACAGTCTTGGAATGAATATCCTGGTCGGATTTTACATGATATTTCAGATACCGAATCTGGTAAACAATCTTCATATAAGTGTATGGAGTGCATTTGTTATTTTACTTGCTTACATACTTACAATGCTGTTTTCGACACTCCTTCAGATTACTTTCTATACCCTGTCGCGTAATTCTGAAAAAGGAAAAATCAACATAGGTTCAATTCTTATAGGTTTTTATGCTGTTCTCGGAATTGCATTCATAGCGTATACAACCATTACTAAGCAGGAAATAGGACTTGCTGCATTTAAGTTTTTCGGAAACAAGCATATATTCTGGATTCCTTTTTTAGGATGGATAAGAGGTATGGTTTACTATTCGATGATGGGCAATGTTTTAAAGACAGTAGCTTACACATGTCTTTTTGTCGGATCCTGCATTATTTCAATAGTAATTATCTGGAATGTGAAAGCAGACTTTTATGAGGATGCAATGTTTGCAACCGAGAGAGTGGCAGCAAAGCTTGAAAATGCTAAAAATGCCCAAAAGGGCGGTACGGTAACCAGAGATAAAGAGCGCAGTGCTAACATCGAAAGAGACGGTTTTCATTATGGTTCCGGAGCGGGAGTTTTCTTTTATAAGACTGTGTATAACCGATTAAGATTTGCAAAATTCAAACTCTTCTCGAAGATGTTTGTAATTAATCTTCTCATTGCTATCGGCGGAAGCTGGCTGTCTGGAAGAATCAAAAATCCTTTACTTGATCCGTTTTTAATCCCTGCTGTTACAATTGCGTTATTTTCATTTTACAGAACGATGGGAAATCCTCTCGATGAAGATACTTCCAGAGAGTTTTTCATACTGATACCCGATTCACCGCTTAAGAAAATCTGGGCATCACTGCTCGGTGCCGTAACGGTTTGCGGAATTGATATACTTATACCGATGATTGTTGCCGCAATCATTACAAAGACAGGTCCTTTGGTTGTTGCCGGATGGATTGTATTCATTCTTTCGGTATCGCTTTTCGGAACTGCAGTCGGTGCTTTTGTAAGCATTTCGATTCCGGGTGATCATGCGCAGACTGTAAAGATGATGGTACAGATAATATTCGTGTACTTCGGCGCAATGCCTTCGATGGGATTTGTTATTGCGGGAATTATTCTTAAAAGTATGCCGCTAATGCTTTTGCTTGGTGCGGTATTTGATGTAATAGCCGGAGCGTTCTTTACACTGATAACGCCGCATTTTCTAACAAATAAATAAGTCTAAATTAAGTGGTGGGGCTTTTGCTCCGCCGCTTTTTATGATAAAAAATAGTTATGGCACTTACGAAGAAAACTGTTAAATGGATTAATAAACTGAATATATCTCTGAAAGATAAAACAGTTCTTGTGACCGGTTCAAACAGCGGTGTCGGATTTAAGACTGTTGAAACGGCTCTTTATCTTGGAGCTCGCGTCATTATGGCATGCAGAAATATGGAAAAGGCTGAAGCGGCGAGAGAAGAGCTCATAAAAGATTATCCGAACGCATCTATTCAAATTCTTCAACTGGATTTATCTGATTTTTCGTCCATAGATTCTTTTACGAAGAATATTATCGATCATAAAATCGACATAGACATTTTTGTAAATAATGCAGGTACTTTTCACAGACCGGGAAAGACCAAAGATGGTTTTGAAAATGTGCTCGGAACAAACTATTTCGCGGTATATTATTTAAGCGGGAAGATACTGCCGTATCTAAAAACGCTTTCGCATAAAGTAGTTTACTGCAATACGATTTCGGTTGTTCACAAAATGGCCAAAATCGATTATGATGATTTTTATTATACGAAAAAGTACAATCATTTTGCCGTATATGCAAGATCGAAACTCTGCCTTGCAAAATATACTTATGATTTGTCACAAAAATATAAAGAATCGAATATATCCGTGTACATGATTCATCCAGGTATTTCAGTCACGCCTCTCGGTGCGAATGCTTTCGGGGATTTTATAAAGCAAATCGCAGGTATGGTTAAATGGGTGTTTAATTCTCCGGAGAAATCCGCGTTATCTTTATTTTATGTTTTAGCGAAGAATCTGCCCTCAGGTTCTATAGCAGGTCCGCACATACTTGAAGCATGGGGATATCCGAAAGAAAACCGTGTAAGAAAATGCGTGAAAACGGGCGCCGATGAATTAAAAGTATTTACGGATAATGAAATAAAGGATATTATATATAAAGTTGGTTGAAAATATCCCGTTTGATATAAAAACCCTTTGTTTTGACATGAAAAACAAACATAATGCTATAGACGAATATTCATTTTTCACCGTACTTTATAGTATTATGGGAATGTAGAGGGATTTTTATATATTCAAGGGAAGATATAAAAGGGGAATTCTTCTTACGAAAGGCAGGGGCTTTTCACTTAAAGATTAGAAAAACCCGGTTTTGGTGATGCGGATTCGGTGCATCGGATTTTAAATACGGTAAAAATTTTTCTTTAAAATTTTTATACAAAACAACCCTTTCAATGATATGAAAAAAGGCTTCAAATTGTTATAATAACGTTGAAGTCTTTTTTCGTTTTTAGGAGGAAAAAATGAGCGTATACGAAGAACTCTGCAAATACAAGGATGATAAATATAAGGATTTTCAAAGCAATCTGGTCCCCAACATTTCAAAGGACACAATTCTCGGCGTCAGAACCCCCGATATGCGTAAAATTGCGAAAGATATGTTTAATACCGACGAAGGAAAGAAGTTTTTAAAGAAACTTCCGCATAAATACTACGAGGAAAACCTGGTTCATTTTTTTATGATTGCTTTGATTAAAGATTTTGACGAATGCGTAAAAGAAACAGAACGATTTCTTCCCTATATTGACTGCTGG
>JAGCVT010000153.1 GCA_017962225.1 Lachnospiraceae bacterium | reverse complement strand
TTATTATACCTTTTCGAAAGAGATTCATAGCGTTTAACAAAATCAATTTCATTTAAAGCTTTTTTTATCTTTGGATTTAATTCTATCATGGCATTTCACCGTAAATCGCTAAATTACGCAATATCTTCTGCATTTTTTTATATAGAAAAATTGCGATTTTTCTAAATAGTCAAATACTTCAAAGAAATCTGTTATATAAATATTAACATGCCTGTTTGTGCTTTCATCCCTTTTCATCAAACCTTCTTAACAGTTTTCTTATATATCTTATCTCATTTCTTTTAAGGTATCCAACCATAATATAGCCTTTATTTATCTGATCGGTAAACCCGTAAAAGAGACACGAAAGGTCGGTTAGGAATTCGTTATCTCTTTCATCCTCAAGCCAGAGTTCTTTTTCTTTCAGGATGTAATGCATGCACTCATGAATGAGTACTGCAAGCACTTCATCAATCGTTCGTGTATTGGCAACACTTATATGGATTTCATCGGTCTCGGGATTATATAATCCTGCGGCTGCAACCAGATTGTTTTGATTGTATATAATAAGATTTCCGACTTTGACGCCACAGTATGAAACAACATCTTTCGCTATAAGATTGAGAACCTCTTCATCTCTTATGTTTTTTCTTAATTTTTCCATATATTCTTCGTTAATACTGTAGGAAGCATGGGGCTTCTCCCCGTTTTCCTTTAAATACCCGCAAAGGCCCTCGAAGAGTTCTTTTCTGTAATTTCCCACGGGAAGTATTCCGAGTATATTGCCGAGTACGAAGATAACTCCACCGATATAACAGATTGTCTCGGGAATGTAATATATAAAATCCCCTACACTGTCAATTGTTCTAATCATTCTGAAAACTTCGAAACCAATCAGACAAAGAAGAAGTACTCCGATTATATATGAAATGTTTATTCTGATTCTTTTCATAAAACACCTGCTTAAAAAACTAAAATAATTTTATCATAAAAAAATCGAGAGTGCATAAACACCCTCGATTTTCCTTTTTTATGTTATATTATAATTCTTTTACATATAACAAATCGTTATCGCCGCCGTAATTGGTGATTTCTCTTACAAATGAATATCCATAATGCTCGTACAATCCGACATTTCCGGGGCAGGTCGGAATATAGCTTTTCTCAAATCCCTGCTTTTTTAGATATTCATTGGCACAGTTGATTAACTTGCCGCTTATTCTCTGTCCGCGATAATCTTCGTCGACAAAGATGCAGGATACCCACGGGAATACCCCGGGCATGGGATAATAATCTTCTTTTAATGCCGAGGCCATTCCGATTACTTTTCCGTCCGCTTTGGCTGCAAACATCGTTTCCCAGTCGGTAAACTCCCAGTTTCTTACAAGTCCCGCAATATGATCCTTTGCTTCATATGAACTATTTTCGATAAATGATAAAAGTTCATCTGCAAGAGGAGTTCCTTTATCGACTTTTTCTATCGTAACGTCTGCCTGATTGTTCCAGCCGAAATGCTTTGCCACAAGATTGGCGGTTTCATCGACGCTTCTGTTGTTATCTCTCTCCAGCCAGAAATACTCGCTGTTTTTGATAAAATTGTAGCGTTCGATGTTAAGCGAATATAATGTTTCATTGCAGGTTGCCTTGGCTTTTTCGTAGTCTGTGGCCGAATGGATAAAATCACTGAACGGCTGATGATCCGGTCTGTTGCAGTAATCATCCACAAGGTCTTTCGGTTCTTTTATGAGGAATGCAATCCTTGACGGATCCGTAAACTTAAATGCTTCCTCAGCCACGATGTGTATATCGCATAAAACCGGCTTGTCCTGGGACATCTTCATAAGGTCGAGCAGTATAAAATCAAGCTGCTCCCTGCTGTTTTTTAAGAGCCAGTTCTTGTACTCTTCCATGGTCCTACCGAAAAACTCGTCAGCATCCTTGAAGTCTCTGTTCATCTCGGGCTGATGTTCCTTGTCGGATAAGCGGACGTGGTAAGGCATCTGATCGTCGATAACGTACACCGGAATATTGTATTTTTCTCCGAGTGCTCTGGTTATCGTGGTCTTTCCGCCGCAGGGCGTACCTGAAATAAAATAAACGTTTCTTAAATATTCTTTGATTATATTGTCCTGAAATATCATATCGATTCTCCTTATTAATAGTTTTTGTTTTCGAGTTACAATCGAAGCATGAAACTATTAAATAAGTCTCATGCCATTAGATATTTCTTAATCTTAAAAACATTACCATTTTTCTTTCCTCCGTAAATTATGCAGTTAACATTATCGTAATATTATTAAATAAATGTTGTCATGTCAAATGAGCGTTTTATAGAACTTAATTATAAATTTGGTTCCGACTCCTTCGGTGCTCTCAACGTTTATCTCGCCCTGCTCACCTTCAATGATGGATTTTGAAAGTGCGAGTCCGATGCCGACACTGTCTTTGCCTGCGTTCTTTCCTTTGTAGAAACGTTCGAAGATATGCGGAATGTCTTCCGCCGCAATACCGCAGCCTGTGTCTCTGACTGTAAGCTGCGTAAAGATATTGGTGTCGACCATCGTTACCGAAAGTTCGCCGCCGTCATCCATATGCTCGATGCAGTTTTTGATAATGTTCTGGATTGCTTCCACGGTCCAGTTTTTATCGCAGCGGATGATAAGGTCGGAGATGTCCGATTTGAATTTTATATTTCTTAAATCAAACTGAATGCCGAAAGGTTTTACCGCTTCGTCGATAAGCTCTTCGGATGAAACATCTTCTTTTTTAAGGACGATTGTTCCCGCGTCAAGTTTGGATAATTTAAGCAGTGTCTGAATAAGCCAGTTCATTCGGTTAAGCTGCGAAGACTGGGTCTGTAAAAACTCGGTCCTTTTGTTTTCATCCTGCTCATCCACCAGAAGATCGTTCATCACCATCATCGATGTGAGCGGTGTTTTAAGCTGGTGGCTGATGTCTGCGATTGCAGCCGCGAGGTTCTTTTTATCATCCGAAAGAAGCTCTTTCTGAAACTTTAACGTCGAGGTCGTCTTGTAAATATTCGTCTTTAAAATCGACAGTTCACCCTCTTCCTGATCGAGGATTTCATCATTGTCGTTTTCTGCGAGCACCCTTACAAGATAGTCGTTTAAGTCGACTATTTTCTTATATCTTTTACGAGTATAAAAGATAAAAACCGCCATTAAAACAAGCCCTGTCAAAAGGACCAAGGCGCCTGTTTTTATTCCCAAAAAAACGGAACCGCAAATTACTGCCAAAACCGTAAATGCGGATCCCGCTATAATAATGTTTCGGAATTCCTTATTTTTCATAATGCTTCCTCTATTTATCAACTATATAACCCATGCCTCGAACCGTTCTTATAATCTTCGGATCGGAAGGGTCTTTTTCAATCTTGTCGCGGAGTCTTTTGATATAAACCGTAAGGGTATTGTCGTTTACAAAATCTCCGCTTATATCCCACATGTCGGATAAGAGCTGGTTTCTCGTAAGAACCACTCCGCGGTTATTGCAGAATGTTAAAAGAAGACGGTATTCAAGCGCGGTAAGTTCGATGCTTTCTTCTTTGCCCGTGGCTTCGTCCTTAATCGTAACCTTGGCTTCGTTAGTATAAATGCAGAGGTTTCCGAGCATTTCGATATTGGATGCACTGTCGCTTCCCTTATCTCCCTTGCCTGCTCTTCTTAGAACGCTTTTGATTCTGGCCATAAGTTCGTTTACTCTGAAAGGCTTGCAGATATAGTCGTCGGCGCCGAGTTCAAGACCCATGACAACATTAACTTCGGCATCTGCGGCCGTTAAGAAAATAACCGGAATGTCTTCCGATTCTTTTAGGAACTTGCATACATCATATCCGCTTCCGTCGGGAAGATTGATATCGAGAATGCTTAAGTCATATTCTTTTGTTTTCCAGGCTGACTTTGCTTCGGCTACAGTCTTAACCGAAGTGACTTCATATCCCTCTTTTTCCAGGGAATACTTAAGGCCCATGCCAATCGCATCATCGTCTTCGAGCAAAAATATTTTCATAATAATATCCTTACAGGTTTCGTTTTTTCCTACCCTATTATTTTATCAAAATGCAGTGAATAATTAAAGGAAATAAAAAAGGGAATCACTTGAATTCCCTTGATTTTTTATTCTTTTATGAGGCCTTTGTAAAACTCGAGTGCGTTCTTAAAAATCTTATTCATGAACCTGAGTAGCGTCAACAACTTCGAGATTGTATTCTTTTGCGATAGCATCTGCCACCTTGCGGGTGTTGCCGTGATGGGTGGATGCACAGATAATGATTGCATTCATATTATTCACTCTCCTTTTATCCGAGCAAGTCTTCAACTGCCTTTCTGACTTCCTTCATATCCGTTGTGGGCTCGAATCTTGCCACAACATTTCCTTCTCTGTCGATTAAGAACTTGGTGAAGTTCCATTTAATATAAGCTTTGTCACCGAATTCCTTGTTGTTCATATCGGAGAACTTTTTAAGAGCTCCGTTTTTAATACCTTTTCCGAAGCCTTCAAAAGGTTTTTCGGTTGCAAGGTAGGCGTAAAGAGGATCGGCTTCTTCGCCGTTTACCTTTATCTTCTTAAACTGAGGGAAGTCCGCACCAAACTTAAGCGTGCAGAATTCATGGATTTCATCCTCGCTGCCGGGTGCCTGGTTGGCAAACTGATTGCAGGGGAAGTCTAAAATCTCAAGACCTTTGTCTTTTAAATCTTTATACATTTCCTCAAGCGGTGTGTAGTGCGGTGTGAATCCGCAGCCTGTAGCAGTGTTAACAATCAAAAGTACTTTTCCTGCATACTCGCTTAATGAAACATCATTGCCTTTTCTGTCTTTTACGGTAAAATCATAAACATTTGCCATTTCCTCATCCTCCTATTTAGATTCCATATTTTTAAGTGCCTTGTAAGTAAGTTCGTAAAGCATTTTAAATTCTTCGTCTGTAAGTCCCACGCATGAAGCCATGCAGCAGGGGATTTCGAGTGCCTTATCCTTAATCTCTCTTCCCTTGTCTGTAAGGGCGATTGTTAAAAGTCTTTCGTCCTCGGCCATTCTTTCCTTGATAACATATCCTGAAGCCTCGAGTCTTTTTAAAACCGGTGTGAGTGTTCCGTAATCAAGATGTGTGAGGTCTGCGAGTTCTCTCGAAGAAATAACTTCTTTTTCCCACATGACCATCATGACCACGTACTGTGTGTAGGTTAAATCAAGCTTTTTTAAATAAGGGCCGTACTGTCTGGTGATTTCCTTTGAACAGGCGTATAAAGGGAAACAAACCTGGTTTTCAAGTTTTAAACTGTCGTACTTACTTTTTTTAGTGCTCATTTGTTTCTTCCTTTTGCTTTTGCGCAATTTACTTTTACACAAGTAATTATATTATAAAAAAACTGCCCCGTCAAGGGACAATTTTTCTATTTTTAGATGGCGTCAACCATTGATTTTACGTATTCACCGACATATGCGGGTGATTCTTTGCCGTATTTTTCCATAATTTTGATGATGGCAGAACCTACGATAGCACCGTCGGAAACTGCTGCCATTTTCTTTGCCTGCTCAGGTGTGGAAATTCCGAAACCGATAGCGCAGGGAACGTTTGTATTCTCTCTGATAATCTTTACGATTGAATCAAGGTCTGTGTTGATTTCGGTTCTCGTACCTGTAACACCAAGGCTTGAAACAAGGTAGATAAAGCCTTCCGCTTCTTTTGCAATCATTGCAACCCTGTCCTTGGAGGTGGGTGCGATAAGAGAAATCAAATCCACTCCGTACTTGTGGCATTCGGGTAAGAATTCTTCTTTTTCCTCAAAAGGAAGGTCGGGTAAGATGATTCCGTCAATTCCGATTTCGGAACAGGTTTTGATGAATCTTTCGGAGCCATAGGAAAATACCACGTTTGCATAGGTCATGAAAACCATGGGTACAGTAATGTCTTTTCTTAATTCTTTTACGAAGTCAAAAATCTTGTCGGTCGTGACACCGCCGTTTAAGGCACGAAGATTTGCGCCTTGGATAACGGGACCTTCTGCGGTAGGATCCGAAAAAGGAATGCCGAGCTCAACCAAAGAAGCGCCGTTTTTAACTGCCTCACGAACGATTTTACCCGTGGTTTCAAGGTCGGGATCGCCGCATGTGATAAAAGGAATAAATGCTTTTTTATTTTCAAATGCTTTGTAAATGTTACTCATTGATATCCTCCCCTCTGTAACGGGCGATTGCCGCACAGTCCTTATCTCCTCTTCCGGAAACAGTGATGACGATTATCTGATCTTTGCTCATTGTCGGAGCAATCTTCATTGCGTAGGAAATTGCATGCGCGGACTCGATGGCGGGAATAATGCCCTCAGTCTTTGCAAGATATTCAAATGCCTGAACCGCTTCCTCATCGGTAACGGGAACGTATTCGGCTCTTCCGATATCGTGAAGATATGCGTGCTCGGGTCCGATGCCGGGATAGTCAAGGCCTGCGGAGATTGAATAAACCGGAGCAATCTGGCCGTATTCGTCCTGGCAGAAATATGATTTCATGCCGTGGAAAATTCCGAGCTTTCCTGTTGCGATTGTAGCTGCGGTCTCATATGTATCAACGCCGCGGCCTGCTGCCTCGCAGCCGATAAGTCTTACTTCTTTGTCGTTTATAAAATTGTAGAAGGTTCCGATTGCGTTTGAACCGCCGCCTACGCATGCCAAAACCGCATCGGGAAGGCGTCCTTCTTTTTCAAGCATCTGCTCTTTTATTTCCTTTGAAATAACTGCCTGGAAATCACGAACAATGGTGGGGAAGGGATGAGGACCCATTACCGAACCGAGGCAGTAATGCGTATCGTCGATTCTCTTGGTCCACTCTCTCATGGCTTCGGAAACAGCATCCTTAAGTGTTGCGGTACCGGTGGTTACGGGAATAACTTCCGCTCCTAAAAGACGCATTCTGTATACATTAAGAGCCTGACGCTTTGTATCTTCCTCGCCCATAAATACGACGCATTCCATACCCATAAGCGCTGCTGCCGTTGCGGTTGCAACACCGTGCTGACCTGCGCCCGTTTCTGCAATAAGTCTGGTCTTGCCCATTTTCTTGGCAAGAAGAGCCTGGCCTAAAACGTTATTTATTTTATGAGCGCCTGTATGGTTTAAATCTTCTCTTTTAAGATAAATCTTTGCGCCGCCTAAATCCTTTGTCATCTTTTCTGCATAGTAGAGTCTCGAAGGTCTGCCTGCGTACTCATTTAAAAGTTCGGTCAGTTCCCTGTTAAATTCGGGATCGTTCTTGTAATGATTGTATGCTTTTTCAAGTTCGATAACCGCATTCATCAGGGTCTCCGGAATGTACTGTCCGCCGTGTATACCGAATCTTGCGGGATTTTCGTTATTGTTCATTGTGTTTCCTCTCTCTTTTACCGCAGCCATAAACTGCTTCATCTTCTCGGGATCTTTATATCCGTCGGTTTCTATGCCTGAGCTTACATCGACCGCAAAGGGTTTAAGTGTATCTGCCGCCTCTGCCGCGTTTTCCAATGTTAAGCCGCCTGCCAGAAAATAATCTCTTTTTACTTCTTTTAAGAGGTTCCAGTCAAAAACCTTTCCGCCGCCCATTCCCGAATCAAGTAAAACGAAATCTGCGGGCGAATCATTTGCGGTTTTTATATCTTCTTCTGATGTTACTCTGACTGCTTTTATAACCGGCTTTCCCGAAAGCGTCTTAAGGTCTTTTATATAATTCTCATCTTCATTTCCGTGCAGCTGGGCGATATCGATGATTTCATCTCGTAAAAGAGACGCAACAAAATCGATATCTTCGTCCACGAAAACTCCGACAGCCTTAATGTCTTTATCAAGCATATTTTTTAGTATTTTTGCTTTTTCCCTGTCGACGAAACGTTTGCTATTTTTATAAAAGACAAATCCGATAAAATCAGGCTTTAAGCTGTTGGCGCATTCAATGTCTTCGGGACGGGACAGTCCGCAAAGTTTTATCTTTGTCATAACGCGCTCCTTAAATTCTTAAGAGCTGCAGCCTTGTCGGCCGCTCTCATTACCGTCTCACCGATTAGCACGGCATCCGCGCCCGCTCTTCTTATGTTTGCGACATCTTCGGGATTTTTAAGTCCGCTCTCCGATACGAAAATTCTGTCTGAAGGTATGAGCTCTCGAAGTCTTTTACTGTTATCCGAATCAACCGTAAAGTCTTTTAAGTTTCTGTTGTTGACACCGATGATTCTTGCATTGGCCGAAACTGCGGTTTCGACTTCTTTTTCGTCATGTGTCTCAACAATTGCGGAAAGCCCGAGCTCGTCGCAGATTCCGAGATACTCTTCAATCTGGCCTTTTGAAAGAATGGAGCAGATTAAAAGTACCGCCGAAGCACCGAGTGTCTTGGCTTCATATATCATATATTCGTCAACCGTGAAATCTTTTCTTAAGCACGGTATCGAAACTTCTCTTGCGATTTCTTTTAAATAATCGTTGCTACCTAAAAACCATTTGGGCTCGGTTAGCACCGAAATGCAGTCGGCGCCTGCCGCTTCGTATTCCTTTGCAATCTGAAGATAAGGAAAGTCCGAAGCGATAAGACCTTTGGAAGGAGAGGCTTTTTTGCATTCGAGAATAAAGGCCAGGTCATCTTTTTTAAGAGCTTTTTCAAAGGCAAATGTTCCCATTTCCATATCGAAAGCCATCTTCTTTATATCAGTCGTGTTAACACGACTCTTGGCTATTTCGGTACGCTCTTTTGCGTAGTCCGCTAATTTGTCGAGAATTGTCTGAGTTTTTTCCATACTTAATCCTTATTCTGCTTCGGGACGGTTGCTGACCTCGATGAATTTGTTCAATACTTCGAGGGCTTTGCCTGAATCAATGAGCTCTGCTGCAAGTTCCACGCCTTCTTTGAAAGAATCTGCCTTACCGCCGATGTAGAGTGATGCGCCTGCGTTTAAGAGAACTGCGTTTCTTTTATGACCTTTTTCGCCGTTTAAAATGGCAAGTGTAATCTTTGCATTCTCTGCAGGATCGCCGCCCTTTAAATCTTCTTTAGTACATCTCTCAAATCCGAAATCTTCAGGCTTAATCGTGTAGGTCTTGTACCAGCCGTCCTTAATCTCGCTGATTTTGGTGGGTGCGCTTAAGGAAATTTCATCAAGCTTATCCATTCCGTAAACTACCATTCCGCGCTTAACGCCAAGGCTGACTAAAACCTGTGCAAGCGGCTCTACAAGATATTCGTCATATACACCGAGTAACTGCATTGAGGGTGTTGCGGGGTTGGTAAGCGGTCCTAAAATATTGAACACTGTTCTAACGCCGAGTTCTTTTCTGATAGGGCCTACATATTTCATTGAAGAATGATACTTCTGTGCGAAAAGGAAGCACATTCCGACTTCATTTAAAAGTTCAATACATCTTGCGGGGCTCTGCTGGATGTTAACGCCGAGTGCCTCGAGGCAGTCTGCAGTACCGCAGTTTGAAGATGCTGCGCGGTTTCCGTGCTTTGTAACTTTCATTCCACCTGCTGCAGCTACCAAAGCACTGGTTGTTGAAATGTTAAAGCTCTTTGCATTGTCTCCGCCGGTTCCTACGATTTCAAATGTTTCCATGCCTGTTTCAACCTTGGTGGCATGTGATCTCATTGCTGCTGCGCAGCCTGCGATTTCGTCTGTGGTTTCGGCTTTTGCGCTCTTTGTGGAGAGGGAAGCAAGGAATGCTGCGTTCTGAGTGGGAGATGTTTCGCCGCTCATGATTTCATTCATTACCTGATAAGCCTCATCATATGTTAAGTCTTCTTTGTTTACGATTTTTACAATTGCCTCTTTAATCATTTTCATTTTCCTCCGTTTATTTTGAAAGATTTAAAAAATTCTGTAACATCTGTTTTCCGTCGGGTGTCAGTATTGACTCGGGATGGAACTGAACTCCGTATATCGGATATTCCGTGTGCATCACTCCCATGATTTCGCCGTCCGCCGTCTTGGCTGTAACCTTAAGACATTCGGGAATGGTCTTTTCGTCTGCTGCGAGTGAGTGATATCTTGCAACCGGTGCAACCTCAGGACATCCTTTAAACAAAGGACATTCGGTATCAAGTGTTGCATCGGACTGTTTGCCGTGCATCAATCTTGATGCGTAGGTGACCGTTGCTCCGAATGCTGCGCATATGGCCTGAT
The DNA here is from genome assembly GCA_017962225.1 of Lachnospiraceae bacterium. GTDB lineage: Bacteria > Bacillota > Clostridia > Lachnospirales > Lachnospiraceae > UBA3766. The sequence goes on along the minus strand of JAGCVT010000153.1, from coordinate 9,233 downwards.
GACCGAGACAGACTCCTAAAATCGGAATGTCTTTTCCAAGCTTTTGAATTGCTTCAATAATTATGCCTGCATCCTCAGGTCTTCCGGGGCCGGGAGAAACGATTATTCTCTCGGGTTTTAAATTTCTTATTTCTTCGACAGTCATTTCATCGTTTCTTATAACTTTGATGTCGGGATTAATCTCGCCTATCAGCTGATATAGATTATATGAAAAACTGTCGTAATTATCTATCAGTAATGTCATAACTCCGCCTCCTGTGCATCTTTTAGTGCCTTAAGAGATGCTCCTGCTTTGTTTAAGCACTCTGTATATTCGTTCTCGGGAACTGAGTCTGCAACGATTCCCGCTCCGCTTCGAACGAATACTTTTCCGTTCTTTTTATAAGCAATTCTGATTGCGATACAGGTATCCATATTGCCCGTAAAATCAATATATCCGATTGCTCCGCCGTAAATGCCTCTCTTGTTGTTTTCAAGCTCTCCGATAAGCTTGCAGGCTCTAATCTTGGGTGCTCCGGAAAGTGTTCCTGCGGGAAGCACCGCCTCTATCGCATCGAGTGCATCCTTGTCGTCTCTGATACGTCCGCAAACCGTTGAGCCGATGTGCATTACATGTGAGAAACGAACAACGCTTCTTAATTTTTCTACGAATACGCTTCCGAATTTGCTGACCTTTCCCAAATCGTTTCTTCCAAGGTCTACCAACATGTTGTGCTCGGCGAGCTCTTTTTCATCTTTTAGGAGCTCTTCTTCAAGGGCTAAGTCCTCTTCCTCGGTTTTGCCTCTCCATCTTGTGCCTGCTAAGGGGAAGGTGTGAAGTACACCGTTTTCAAGTTTTACGAGTGTTTCGGGCGATGCGCCTGCAACTTCCACGTCCGTTCCGGAAAAGTAAAACATGTAAGGCGAGGGATTGATGGTTCTTAGCATTCTGTAGGTGTTTAAAAGGCTGCCTTCGAAGGGTGCGCTTAAGCGGTTGGAAAGTACGATCTGGAAAATGTCTCCCTCGTGGATGTAATGCTTTGCCTTTTCAACCATTTCGCAGAACTCTTCTTTATTAAAGAGCGGTGTGACTTCGCCGAGAAGTTTTCCTGCGGGCTCCTCTTTCTTTTCGCCGTGTCTTAAAAGCTCTGCGAGCTGTTTTAATTCCATCGCTGCCTTGTTGTATCCGACCTCGATGTCCTTAAGAGGCATGTTTACGATGAGGATGATTTTCTGCTTCATGTTGTCGAAGGCGATGACTTTGTCAAAAAGCATCAAATCGACATCCTTGAATTCCTCGGTATCAGTTACATCGCTTTTTACGCTCGGTTCGCTGTAGTTTAAGTAATCGTATGAGAAATATCCGACCAGTCCGCCTGTGAACGAAGGGAGATAATCGAATTTCGGACTCCTGTGTTCGGATAGGATCTGTCGAAGCTGAATCGAAGGATTTTCTGTCTTTATTTCGAGGTTGCCTGCCTTCATGTTGCCGTCGATGCAGGTGATTTCCATCTTAGGATCAAATCCCAAAAATGTGTATCTGCCCCATCTGTCGTTCGCCTGTGCCGACTCGAGCATATAGCAGTGTGTCGAAACATTCTTTAAAATTTTCATCGTCTCAATCGGCGTTGTGAAATCCGAAAGGATTTCGGTGCTTACCGGCAAAACATCATATTTGCCTGTTTCGGCGATTTTTTTAACTTCTTCCAAAGACGGTAAGATTTTCATGCGGGCTCCTTTTTGTTCTTAGGGTTAGCGTTTCTTTTATGATTTTTGCAGGGACTTTTACGATTGTTATTACTGGTTTTAAGGAGGAAAAGTAATTTAAGGTATTAAAAAAGTCCCTGACAAAATCTTTCTGATTCTGTCAAGGACGAATATACTATCCGCGGTGCCACCTTGATTCACGATCTGACTCGTGCGCTTAGCGAGATACCTTCATATCTCCGGCAATTGACGTATGCCTTACGTCGCAGAATACTTTGAAAAATCATTTCACTGCGCCCTCAGCGGTCCATTTGACAATTTGTTTCGCACCCGGTTCTCATCATCCCGGATTCTCTGTAGGGGCATCATTGCCGTTATCTCCGCTTCAACGGTTTAAATTCTTAAATTTGAAAAAAGAATATCACACGAAAAATAACAAGTCAACAATTTTTTTAATCATTTACGATAATATCCGCGGTAATGCTTCGTGTGACCGAAATAAGATCGGCGGGTGAAAGCTCAATCTGTGCTCCGACTCTGCCTGCGCTGACATAAATTTTCTCATACGTGGGAGCCGTTTCATGGATAAAAGTTTTAAACTGCTTTTTCATTCCGATGGGCGAACATCCGCCGTGAACATAGCCCGTAAGCGGAAGCAGTTCTTTCTGTTTTATCATGTCGATGGATTTCTCGCCTGCTGCCTTTGCAGCCTTCTTTAAATCGAGCTCTTCTTTTACGGGAACTACGAAAACATAGTATGTGTTGCTCTTTCCCTGAGTGACGAGTGTTTTAAAAACTTTTGCCGGGTCCTCATTTAAAATCGCTGCGATTTCTTCGCCTGTTAAGGTTGCATCAGGCTCGTATGTATGGCTTTCGTATGAGATTTTCTTTGCATCGAGTACTCTCATAACGTTGGTTTTGTCGTTGGCTTTCATAATCTTTTTCCTTTTATTTTAATTCAGCATTGTTTCTTTTTAAAAATTCTATATCATTTCCGTATTGTAACGCGGTTTCCTCATCATTTTCAAGGAAAAGTTCATACAAATCGCTCGGAATTCTGCTTGGTTTGGTTCGCTCAAATATCGTCAGATTCCATGAATGTTTGCATTTTTTACAACGGTAGATAAGCCAGACATCGACTTTATTTCCGTTTGCATTTACCCTGAATTTTCCCGAATTCACAAATTCCTGTTTTTTACCGCATCCTCCGCATTTATGATATACATGCTGCATTAAGCTCATTTTTATCCTCCTTATATTACTTTTGGGGATTCATCTGAGCTTAGCCTATTCTGTTTTATTTAAGCTCAGACTACTGAGCTGTAACGTATCTGTTTCTCATAAAATAAATGTCCTTTCCTAATTAAAATTCACAATATCCGTAGCTACCTTTTCCTGAAAACGAACGTCGTGTTCCACGATCAGCATGGTCGGTTTGAAGTTTAAAATCAGTTTTTCAATCTGCATTCGTGAAAATACATCAATGTAGTTTAATGGTTCGTCCCAGATATAAAGGTGTGCGGGAGTTATAAGGCTTGATGCTATAAGTACCTTTTTCTTCTGGCCTTCGGAAAACTCTTCCATGTTCTTAGCAAACTGTGTGGCTGAAAAATCAAGCTGGTTAAGTATTGCTAAGAAGAGGCTTTCCTCGAAATCGTTGGCCTTGCAGTAATCCTTAAGATTACCCGAGAGGAATGATGTATCCTGATTGATGTACGAAACAATCAGTCCCGAAGCCACATCAAGCGTTCCGTTTACTATTAAATTTTCGCAGCCGGGAATGTTTTCTTTGTAAGCTGCCTTTTTAAGAATGGCTTTTATGATGCTGGTTTTACCGCAGCCGTTATCACCTTTTAAAACCACTCTGTCGCCCTGTTTAATCTGAAATCTCATATCTTCAAACAGCGGCTTCTCGGCTCCTTCGTACTGAAGGGATAAATCTCTTGCTAAGATAAGCACTTCTTTGTGGTGCTTAAGAGGCATTACTTTTAGGTTGATTTCTTTTTCGATATCCTGAAGTAAGCCTTCTTTTTCTTCGATTTCCCTGTCAATTCGATTTTCAAAGTTTTTAACCCTGGACTGCATCTTCTTGGTTTTGGCTCCGATGAACGCTCGGGTATCCAGGAATCTGTCATGCTCCTTGGTCGGGTCAAAGCCGATTTTGGTACCCTCGTTCTTTTCCGCCCATCTTTCCGCGCGGTCGGCCGCAACCTTTAATTTGCTTATTTCTTTTAGGTGCTTTTCGTTTTCGGCCTTCGCAAAAGCATCGGTCTTTTCTTTGTTTTCCCACCATGAAGAAAAGTTGCCTGTCTGTACTTCTATTGTTTTTCTGTTTAAAACAAGTACGTGGTCGCAAACCGCATCAAGTAAGTCACGATCGTGCGAAACTAAGATAAAGCCTTTCTTTTTGGATAAAAATCCTTTTACGATTTCTCTTGCCTGGGAATCCAAATGGTTCGTCGGCTCGTCGATTAAAAGAAACTCTCCTTCGACGGAGAAAAGTACCGCAAGCATTACTCTGGTGCGCTCGCCGAAGCTTAGTGTTTTAATCGGTCTGTAGAGACATTCCGGATCCATTCCGATCTGGTTCATCTGAATCAGTATCTGCCAAGGTTCGGCTTCGCTCTTCCATTTGTAGGCGAGCTCGTCTGCCGTTTTTGAAAGGTCGTCCTCGCTTATTTCATAAGGGAAATAGTCAAATCTCGTACCGGTTGAAATGCTTCCCTTGTTGCATTCATATTTGCCTAAAAGAAGATTTAAAAGAGTTGTTTTGCCTTTGCCGTTTCTTCCGATGAGGCCGAGTTTCCAGTCTGTATCAATACTGAAGTTCACGTCTGTGAGGACATCGTCAAAACTGCCCTCGTATGAGAACGTGACATCATTTACTTTTATCTGTGCCATGTCATTTACCTCCGGTCAAAAGCCCCGTAAAATAAAAAGAATCCGCTTTCAAGCCGAAAGCAGATTATACGTACAAATATAGATTAATATATGCCGAAGCACACCTTGGGCGGGTGAAATCTAAAATGAATACGATAATCTAATTCGGCATACACAAACAGACCCATGGGGCCTAAAATCAATTCGTCTGCTTTTACCAAATCAAACTATCTAACTATCATTCTTTCACCTTCACACTTTTCGTGTGCCTTTCTTTTTCTGTCGCAATAATATCATGAAAGATTTTTATCGTCAACACCCATTTATTTTATGAAGACAAAGATCCATACGGTTATCATCGCATCGTAAATTCCGTGGCATATGATAAGTGAGAGCGTCGTGCAGTTTTTTATGTACTTTCTGCAGATGCACCAGAAAAGTCCGAGAAGCGTTGTAATTATAAGCTGGGCTATGTTAAACGAAGCGATGTGGAAAAGTCCGAACAATACGGATGAAACTATTATCGCAACGATATCTTTATCGCTGATTTTTTTAATCTTTGAAAAGACAAATCCACGGAAACAGAGCTCTTCGACTGCTGCTACTGCTGCGGTGCAGTAAAAAAATTCGTAAATAAACTGCCAGAGATATTTGTATCTGTGGCCGTTGTCAACATAATCACCGAAACCTGCAAGATGGGGAACAAGTGTCAGAACAAGAGACATTCCTATCCCTAAAAGGACGCCGATTAAAATCTGAAAGCCGATTTTTTCTTTCGTAAAACCGAGGTCGGAGACTTTGTCTTTTGAAAAAATCATAACCAGAATCGGAACCGCAACTATAATCCAGTAGCTAAGGATTATAGTGATCATTCTGGGAATAAGCGGAATCAGCATCAGTACATAGCGGTTAAATGCCACCACTCCGAAGAGTGCCGAGAATATTCCTATAAGTCCGATAATAAGACCGACCCACGCCAGTGTTTTATCTTTCTTTTCCATAATTTAGTCCAGTCTTTCGTTTTCGTTGGTAAACAGTTCTCTGAATCTTCCCGAAACAGCGGGCTCCATTCCCGCAACATAAAGATGTGAGGTATCGCCGAATGCCTGCATTCTGAATTGTGCTATGCCTTCTCTTCTTTCCTCGGTTGCTACTGTCGTAATCGAGGTCGGTGCAGCAATCGTTGAATGCCATAAAACAAAGGGCGGAAGATTTAAAAGATAAGATAATAAAATACACTCCAGACCGAAGTGGCAGAAGAATACAATTACATCGCTGTTTGGATTAAGCACCTTAAAAAGTTTGCCCTCTTTTTTGTATCCGTGCTTTTCTAAGAATGCATCGAACTCGGAATAAATCCAGTCAACTTCCTCACGTACCTTTGCATCTTCAAGTGCCGGATAATCCGTCCATTTATCAAAGTCAAATGCGTAAGGCATCCTCGTCCAGTCCTGAGGGAGCCAGTCCCATGCAACTCCTGTTTTCTCGGGACGCTTTACTATCGGAGCAAATTCCCTAAGCCATTCAAGCTCCGTTGCCTCCATATTCATCTTTTTTAAGCTGAGGCTCGCGGTATCCTTCGCACGGCCAAGCGGTGACACATAACATTCATCCGCTTTTACGTTTTTCATTCTTTCAGAAAGCGCCTCGGCCTCTTTCCAACCAAGCTCTGTCAGGGAATCGTGCTCATAGTCCGGATCCCCGTGGCGTACTATTATTAATTTCATTTATCCTCCTAAAGCTTAAGGCACATCTCTTCCATGTTGAATTCGATCAGTCCTGTGTCCTTAAAGCCCACCGACTCATAAAGTCCCTTTGCCACGCTGTTTCCGGGCGCTACTCCCGTGTAGATTTCTTTTATGTTATATTTATCCCTCATAAAAGAAATACCCAGCATCAGTGCCTCTCTGCCATAGCCCATGTGCTGATACTTTTTATCAATTAAGAATTTCCAGAGCGTGTAATAATTCTTCGCTTCATAGTAGCCCATCATAATAAAACCGACCATAGTATCGTCGTTATAAACGGCGAACGGAAAAGCGGTTTCTTTGTATGCATAAGCCTGTGCCAGAGATTCGGCAGTTGTTGATACAAAACTTTTCTGATCGTCCCTGACACTTAATTCCAGTACTTCGTCTATATTTTCTTTTGTTACTTCTTTTAAATAAACCATTTTTCTAATTTCTTGTTCCTGATGCAAACTCGCCCGTGTTAATATCTATTACTTCCCTTACCGGCTGAATCAGAGATTTTTCATAACGAACATACCACTGAACATCTCTGCTCATTGTTCCGTCTTTTAATCCGTCCACATGGTCACCCGGCTTAATCGGATTGTCGTTATCGAAGATGTAGATTAAAAGATTATATGCGTGGTTAACAACATCATCGGGATTAAGTCCGTGGAAATGATACTGTAAATCAGGCAGGAACAATGTGCTCATTCCGAGGGTATCAACCATCCTGTCTTCGGTCCCCTGTATATTAAAGAACCTGACATTTACGGCATAATAAAGGAATCTTTGTTCTCTGGGAACCGTACAGTTTAATATCTTGTCTCTCGTAAACATTTTCTTCGAGTTGTCGAAAACAACTGCCTTGCAGGTCGGGAACATTTCAACCAGTGCTTCAACATAATCGACGAGCATTTCCGCACGTTCGTTGTACGGAAGACATGCGCCCAGCATATCGTTTGCGAGTACCTGGTATTTGCAGGAGTCCAGTATTTCTTCAGCTTCGGGACAGTCCCATGTCTGAGAGCGTTCAAGATCGTTTAAAATCGGATTTGGTATTTCAAAGCAGTCTGTCAACATAAGCATCGGAGGCGCATCTTTGTTTTCCTTTTCAAAATGAATGCTGTACCTCTTTGCCGCAAATCCTGCACTGCTTTCACTGTATGCAAAGCAGTCGGTTTCGCCGAGGTGCTTATTCATTATTGCGCACATGGTTTCCTGATCGGGAAGTTCACACTTTTCTTCCATCAGCAGATGAATCAGAAATACCATTCCCGGGTGTGTTTCTTTGTTATTTAAATCCTGCTGCAATACTTCATCTTCTTTTTTCTTTTTGAATAAACCCATTTTTTACCCCCCTTATACTTTTAAAACGGACATTCTATCGTTATCATTTTGGTTGAAAACCCGTTTCGCTCATAAAATCTCATTCCGTCAGTATTCTGCGGAAAGACCTGTGTTCTGAAAAAATCGGCTCCGTTATCTTTTCCGTATTTCTTTGCTTCGTTTAAAAGAATTGTTCCGATTCCCTGCCTTCGGTATTCTGCGGTAACCACAAGATCCTGAAGATACAGGGAAGTTTCAGGCTTTAAGCACGGAACTTTTTTTGCTTTTATGAGTACAACGTGCGCAAATCCTATGACTTTATCGTCTTCTTCCGCCACAAACATTGTCTGGGAGTCACTGTCCAGGAAGCCTTTTATCTGTTCGCTTCGCGTGCCCTCAGGACTGAATACAAAATGCTCGGGCTGATAAAGAACCGCATCCTCTTCAAGTTCTCTGTATAGTTCTTCGAGGCGTGCGAGATCTTCTGTTTTTGCTTTTCTGATGTTTACCATTTGCGCTCCTTATTTTTCATTTTTCACACATTCCTATTCTAACACGAAAAAGCCCGAAGAAATATATTCTTCGGACCTTTTTCTTTCGTTTTTATTCGCCCCAGTATTCTATTGATTCTTGAGTCCTTCCCGATATACCAAATAGCTTCAATATAAAATCTTCTTTTTCATTAAACATTTGAACTACAGTAACTTTTTCAGATTCAAATCTGTAGATAAAATAATGTCTATGCGTAAAAAGAAACCAATAATCTGTATCAACAGCATATACTTCTGATATATTGGTTCCGCTTTTCTCAAATTCTTTCAGAATATCCAGATCAGAAAGCATTTCTTCCAACACCTTATGGGAAGTATCTGCATCAAAGTTTTCTTGCAGCCACTCTTTTAGAATAATTAGTTTCTTTTTTACAAGGGGCGCAAATTCAAGTTTGTTCATTTACTAAAGACCAAGTTCTTTCTTTAAGTCGTCTGATGAAATTGTTCCCTCTTCGAGAATTGACTTTTCACCCTTTTCCATTTCCATTTTTAACCGATACAAGGCTAGCTCTTTTTCCATTTCATCAAGTTCCTTCATATTAATCATTGCGATATAACCATGTCCGTTTTTCGTTAAGTACACACGGCTTCCATATTTTACACTATTAACAACATTTGTATAATTTCTCAGTTCCGAAATCGGCATAATATTAGGCATATTCTTTCCCTCCTAACAATTATTTGCATTTATTCTTAATTAAAATTTTAATGCTCTTTAGTCGATTTTGCAACATAATTCACATGTTAATTTTACAGCAAAACACATTGTTGTAATAGTATCTTTTTACATAATTTAGTTATATTGTTTCTCCTTATCTCAATTTCTCTGGCAAAAGCGGGTTGTTTTTTAAGGATGCTCCAACTGAATAGTTTCTGTAATCTTCTTCCGGCTTTAGCTTCCTTGCCATAACTACCATTCTGTTAGTTCCAGAATGGGCCAGTTCGACGCTGCAGGAAGAAAGAGTCAGATATTTATCATTCATACCGCAGGGAATGTCTGTTTCAAGCCAGTTTCTTTTATTCACCTCCGCCATGTAATTAAGATAATCCGACTCAC
>JAGCVT010000152.1 GCA_017962225.1 Lachnospiraceae bacterium | reverse complement strand
AATGGCTTTTTCAAAGTTCTCGGGATCGGAAGGATCTACGAATGTGGTTGTAAGTCCCTGATCCTTAAGTGTGTGTGCGAGAAGGTTGTAAGAACCGCCGTAAAGGTTCTTGCTTGCTACAATGTGATCGCCTGTTGTTGCGATGTTCTGGATTGCATATGTGATTGCTGATGAACCTGAAGCTGTGGAAAGTGCTCCGATACCACCTTCAAGTGCTGCAATTCTTTTTTCAAAAACATCGGAAGTGGGGTTCATGAGTCTGGTGTAAATGTTACCGCTCTCTGTAAGTCCGAATCTTCCTGCTGCTGTCTTGGAATCCTTAAATACGTAGGATGTGGTTGCATAGATGGGAACCGCTCTTGCATCTGTGGAGATGTCAGGGCTCTCCTGTCCAACATGTATCTGTAATGTTTCAAATCTGTAATCGCTCATTTTTATTTAAATCCTTTCATTCAATCAATTTTATTAATTCTTAATTCAAACCTATCTGCAACATCGACATCGTGAGCACATTCGAATCAACAACAAATTCTTAACAAAATCGATTATAAAATCTTTAGCCATGTCTTCCTCTCATTCTCCCTTTCGGGAAAGTGTCTTTATTCATTTTCTTTTTACCCACCTGTTTGGTCGGTAAATATAAAATACAACTTTCAACCTACTATGTCAATAGGTAATTAAAAATTTTTTTGAATTTTTTTAAGAGCACAAAAAAAGATCTCCCGTACACTGACGGGAGATCCGGCTTTGTTAAATATATTTGGTTAAATCGCTGATGCCATAATATGACCGTTACCGTACTTTTCGACAACCTTCGGAAGAGTTCTTTGCGCTACCGTTCTTCTCATACGATAGGCCAGACCGATTTTACTTGTTGTCTGCATGGTTCCGTCAAGCGGCGACCATCCTAAAAACCAAAGACCTTTTTCGATTTCGATAATGTAGTTCATACAATCACTTCCTTTCTTCTAGTCTGCCCCGTAAGTAACCTTCGTGATTGTGACCCCTCTTCATTATGTTTGACTGATTATAGCATGCTGTACCCCCAGATACAATTTGCAGAATTCACATAGTTTTCCACCTTTTGTCCTTTTTATTGTGAATTATTACTAATTGTTTGTTGCTTCTTTTATTATATTTTACCAATTTAAAGCGGCAAAGACGCCTTTATTCCGCTATAAAAGGTGCGTTTTGATCGTAATCGGATATTTCGCTGATCGGTACAGGAAGCTTAAGTCCGATCTTTTCATCCGCATAATTAATCTGTTTTGAGTGACCGTCAGTTCCGCTTCTGTCTATTGTATAAACCTGAATTGTATTGTCTTCCAGCGATATAAAAGCGTGTCCGATTCCTGCGGGAACAAGGACCGCTAAGTTGTTTTCATCGGATAATTCAACTGACTCGTATTGTAAATATGTAGGCGAATCCTTTCTCAAATCAACGACATAGTCCATTCCCCTGCCCTGAATGACGGTTACAAACTTTGCCATCGGCGAAATCTCTTCCCGAAAATGAATGCCAAAGAAAGTTCCCGCTTTAGGCATTTTATATGTACGTGTTTCCTTCGCTTTAAATCCGTCGATACTGTCATCACAGACATATGTCAGATTGCCCCTGTTGTCATCGCGGGATTTGAGTTTATATATTTTTACACTGCCAAATATTTCTTTTATGAGTTCCAATTTATTCTCTCCCTACAACCCAGTTGCTCTGCGCATCTTCGGCTTCAGCATACTGTCCGTAATCAAGGCCGGCCAGATCAGCCATGGAACCGTCAATGTCCAGAATTTCAGCGAGCGCAACTAATCTGAGGTCTTTTTCGGTATGACTTCCGCCACAGAGAAACGACCAGTATCCGTCGTCATCGTGAGATACATAAAGGATTGGCTTGTGTTCTTCTAACACGTGGCTGCAGGTAAAACAGGCTGTATTCGGTTTGTCCGCAAAAGGAAAATGTTTCTTCATAATTTTCTTCATAATTGTTTTCCTCCTGAAATATCAATTCAATGCATCCAGATCCGACCTCTCATAGCGATTGTGCCCCGGAAGGCTCTTCTTATACTTCCAGCATTTAATCGCCTCGTCCAAGTTTTTTCCTTTGTTATCGTCAAAGAAATCACGGATATATGTGTTATATTCAAACTGCTTATCAATCGTGGTGCGAACTTTTTTCTTCTCTTCCATGATTTGATAATATGCATCGATTGCATCTTTATATGTCTTACCCGAATTTTCTTTTAACCATCGCTGGAACAATACATTAAAAGAAAAACTCTTGCCTACCTTATCTTTAAAAAAAGCACGATGCTTTTCAGAACATACAAAGTCAGATTCAATTACAGTCTCTTCGGTTATCTCTCCGACATCTGCTGCCTTTTTACTTTTTGAAACTGTTTTTAACACTTTCCCCGTATCAAGAAAGTACGCAATTCTTTCAGTAAGTTCAATCTTTCCGCCTGATGCAGGCAGATTATTCTTTCTGCAGAATTCAACCAGTTCCTCTTTCAGATAATAGTAATTACGAAATGTATTTCCGTCTAAAGCCGTATTAAGTTCCGGTCTTTCACTCATACCTAAATCCTCTGAATTACTTATTTTCCGCAATTATCTCTTCCAGTATCTCAATCGCACTTTCAACCATCTTGGGACAGAATTCAGTGAAGAGTTTATTCTCAATGCAATACTGAGCTCCCTCAGGTGTGGAAATATCACATCCGAGCAAATCGTTGCAGATATATGTTCCGTTCTTTTCTTTGAACCTCTTCATCATCTCATCATTTACTTTATTGGCTGTCATTCTGCTTTCAAGATCATCTTTATCGCACTGACCGTAAAGCATTCCTAACACCATAAGTGCGCCTGTAACTGCACCGCAGACTTCTCCCTGACGCATTCCGCCGCCAAAACATGCTCCGAGTTTTAATGCATGTTCTTCGCTTAATCCCACTTCATCCGCAAACGCTGCCAGAACTGACTGCGAACAATGAAATTTATCTCCAAAATAAACTAATGCTTTTTCTTTGTGTGTCATATTCCACCTCTTTTATTTTTCTTCTCTTCTTGCTTTTTCCCAGCGTATTACAGCCACTCCGATAATAATCACATATCCGATAATGCTTAGTATTGTAGGCGTTTCTTGAAAGAAAATGATTCCCCATGCAGCCGCAAATAATACCTGAATGTAATCAAATACCGAAAGTTTTTTCGCAGGAGCAAATTTATATGCGCTCGTTATCGCAAACTGTCCGACTGCTGCCGACAGGCCTGCTGCCATGAGTATAAGAAGCTGCAGAGGAGTCATATGCACATACCTAAACACCATAAAAGGAAGAGTCAGAATGCATGAGAACAGCGAAAAGCAGATAACTATTACCGGAGTTGCCGCCCCCTTCTTAGTCGCTCTTCTTACAAAAGCATATGCGCATCCTGCACCGAATCCGCCGTACAAACCGATTAACGAAGGTACGAGCACCATATTCTGAGGTGTCGGTCTTATAATAAAAAGCGCTCCTGCAAAAGCGATTATTGTTGCTATAACGTCGGTCTT
>JAGCVT010000151.1 GCA_017962225.1 Lachnospiraceae bacterium | reverse complement strand
TATACTTCTTGTCGCCCATACCGGACATACTCTTTTCAGTAACAACCGGCTTTAAAATAACGTCATAATATTTAAGATCTGCCATTATGCGTATACCTCCTGAATCTTTTCTACCGCATCCTTGGCAAGTACAAGTGTCTTAGCGTTCATAATGTCATAAACATTGATGTTGTCTGCTATAGCTGTATTTGCGTTTGCGATGTTTCTTGCGGATAAAATCGTATTAGCATCGTTCTCTTTGATAACAACCAATGCCTTCTCAGCTTTGATATTGTTTAAGAACTCTGCGAACTTCTTTGTCTTGATTTCATCAAACTTGATTTCGTCGATAACCATGAGCTTTCCTTCGGTTACCTTATTTGTAAGAGCGGACTTGAGAGCAATTCTCTTTTCCTTCTTATTAAGTTTGAATGAGTAATCTCTGGGTACGGGTGCGAATACTACGCCGCCGTGTCTCCACTGAGGAGATCTTGTTGAACCCTGTCTAGCGTGACCGGTTCCTTTCTGTCTCCAGGGCTTTGCACCGCCGCCGGATACCTCCGAACGGGTTTTGGCTTTCTGTGTTCCCTGGCGCATATTTGCAAGGTGCTGAACTACAGCCATGTGTACTAAATGTTCATTTACTTCGATACCGAAAATATCATCGAGCAAATCCATCTTTCCGACTTCCTTGCCTTCCATATTGTAAACAGATACCTGAGCCATCTGTGTGTTCCTCCTTTCGTCCGATTAAGCTTCAGCCTTGGTTGTTTCTTTAATAGTAACCATGGCTTTCTTGGGTCCGGGTACAGCGCCCTTGATTAAAAGTAAGTTCTTCTCAGCGTCAACTCTGACAACTTCAAGATTTCTTACTGTAGCCTTCTTGCCACCCATCTGACCGGGCATACCTTTGCCCTTAAATACACGGCTGGGTGAAGAACATGCGCCGTTGGAACCCTGATGACGATGGAACTTTGAACCGTGCTTCATGGGTCCTCTGTGCTGACCGAGTCTCTTGATAGCACCCTGGAAACCTTTACCTTTGGTAATTGCTGTTGCGTCGATCTTGTCGCCTTCAGCGAAGATGTCCGCTTTGATCTCCTGAGCAAGAGCGTATTCGGAAGCATTCTCGAACTTAAACTCTCTGACAAAACGCTTGCTTGTTGTGCCGGCTTTCTTGAAATGTCCCTGCATAGCCTTTGTAGTGCCGTTAGCATGGATGATTTCCTTCTTGCCTTTAGCGTCCTTATTGATAATCTTGTCTTTCTTGTCTACGAAACCTACCTGAACTGCTTCGTATCCGTCGTTCTCGATGGTCTTTACCTGAGTAACTACGCAAGGACCTGCCTGGAGAACTGTTACCGGAATGAGTGTGCCGTCTTCAGCGAAGATCTGAGTCATTCCGACTTTGGTAGCTAAAATAGCCTTTTTCATTTTTGACCTCCTTTTGATTCCACTACAGCGGTATCCATATAGGATGCATACTAGTCTGTAGAAGTCATTTGTTTTTTCTTATTTAAATAATGTAACGATTGATTTAACAAGTCCGGGTTATAACTTATTAGATCATTTTGATATTGATATAAACACCTGCAGGCATCTCTAACTTCTGCATGGCGTCTATAACTTTCTGGTTGGGCTCATGAACATCGATAAGTCTCTTATGAGTTCTCTGTTCAAACTGCTCTCTGGAGTCTTTGTACTTGTGTACGGCGCGGATGATCGTGATGATTTCCTTTTTAGTAGGAAGGGGAACGGGTCCGCTAACCTTTGCTCCATTTTTCTTACAAGTGTCGATAATCTTAGCTGCTGATGCATCTACTGTCTGATGCTCGTAAGCCTTAAGTGTGATTCTCATTACTTGATTTGCCATAAAAAAAGTCTCCTCTCATATTTTGTACTTTAAGATTCAAGTACAACAAGCGGCGACTGTACACTCTCCCGTGTGTGTCGTACCTTTTCCTAAAAAATAAACGACCACACGTCGTTTCTGCTTGAAGCAGACTATAATGTTTGTACAGTGACTTGTCGTCAGTATCTCGACTTGACATTCGCTCCGTGTAAAAACCCGCTAAAGCCGCGGCAACCTTACACTTCATTGCTATCAATGTCACAGCAAATGCTATATTATCAAAATATTTATTTGATTTCAAGCATTTTTTACAAAAATTTTCAAGAAATTTCTACACGCACAATTCGGCCACAACTTTTAGTTGCAAAGCTTCTATATATAGTGTCTGATGTATAAGCGTAAAAAGAGTTTCGGTTTTTGAACCGAAACCCTTTTGCTTCATTATAATAACGATAATCATTAATAAATGTTCTGCATCTGATTTAAGTATTCGGTAAAGACTGCCAGTACTCCGGTAGTTGCTATGCCGAGCATCGCAAGAACAGCCGTAACGACAACCAACACTATCATCACAACATATATAAGCAGAACCAGTGCGCTAATAATAAGTCCTGCAATTGCCAGACCTTTGGGACTGTCCTTTCTTTTAACTCCGATAATACCTAAAATCAGACCTGCAAGAGCTGCCGGAAAAATAAGGAAATTTCCCACCTGCATAAGTGCTCCGAAGAGCCATCCTATATACGGAATAACCATAAGAGATAAACCGCAGCATGAAAGGATTATTAAACCCAGTGCCACAAGTCCGAAAATAAATGAAAGTAATCCGCATACATTTTTCTTTTTGGGTTCCGGCTGGTAAATGTTTTCCGAACCGTAATAATAATTATAATTCTGAGAATTATTATCCATTTTTTCTCCTTTACAAACAGAAATTCTTCATTATATAAATGAAGAATTCCTGTCAAAAAATATTAATCAAATTCAGTATATTAATATGACTCTAATGAATCCTGTAATTCCTCAAGATACTGCTGGAAACCGGCTGAATTGGAAAGTCCGGCAAATGCTGCCTTGAATACTGTACTTAAAACTACAATTACAAGGCTTACAATTCCTAAAATCAGTCCCAGGATACCCATGATCAAACCTGCAATTGCCATTCCTTTTGAATCCGGTCTCTTCTTCATTCCGATTGCGCCTAAAATAATTGCAGCAATTGATGCGATGATTCTTACGAAAATCAGAAAGTACTTTATAATAGCGGTAAATACTGTTGCGGTTCCTACGCAGCATCCGCAAAGCATAAGCACGAGTGCAACAATACCAAGAATCATAGCTACAAGGCCGAGAACGTTGATACCCTTCTTCTCTTCGTCATTGTCATATGAACTGTAATCTGTGTAAACGGGCATTGTGCCTGCTTCTGCGCCGGCTGCTGTTGCAGCTGCTTCAACTACAGGTTCTGCTGCTTCTACTACGGGTTCTGCAGCATTGGTTACATTTTCAAAATTGTTGTTATCCATTTAATATATCCCCTTTCAGTTAATATTCGTATATATAAGATAATACCATTAAAGTTTATCATTATTTACTCTTAAGTGTCAATTATAAGTCAAACGCATTATTGAAAAGAATCGGGAAAAAAGATATTATATACATATGGAAAACAGGTCAGATACTATTAATATAAGAAGAAAGTCTTCAACATCCAAGAAAAAGCGTGGCAAAAAAGATTCAAAAAAGAACATCAATCCCTTTTTTATTCTTCTTTTTTATTTCTTTCCGATTGCAACGCTGTTAATTCCTTACCTTGTTTTCCGTATCAATTATTCACCTGTTCTCACAAAGGATTTTGTTGATGAACTCGCATTCGTAAAATATCTGATAGCGCATAATTCTCACGACTTTGCCGAAGGCTGGATTTCCACGAAGCCTTTTATCCCTTTATCCACCAGATATTTTCTTACATATTATTTAAGCGATTATACTACATGGAAGGACGCCCTTTTAAATTCCGTTACCGCCGTGTATGCAATCTTCTGCGCTGCATATATTTTCTTTGTCACATCCCTTCATGCAAAGAAATTCTATACTTATATAATAGCGTCCGTTCCCGCAATCCCGCTTGCTGTCATAGGTCTAAAAGCGGTTTATGATGTTAATTACATTCTGACGATTTTTATTCCCATACTTATTTGTATAGGACTTATGGTTCACGGCATAAGATTTAAGGTGCCTGTTCCTTTTAAGATAGTTATTTCACTTCTTGCAGTTATTCCGGTTGTTGTAATCGGAGTTTACATGAACGATATGAAAAAACAGTATTCGTTCGACAATTCCGGACTTTTATCCGTTAATCTTTCGGCCAAGGAAGAGGCGGCAGACATCACTTACGATTACAAGCCCCTTATCGATTATCTTTATGCCAACAACATAAAACTCGCATACTGCACCGATACAATCATTAACGAAGTGGCGGTAGTCGGAAACGAAAGTATCGAAATCGCTCCGGTTGTATCTCCCGAAGATCTGACGAGTGTCGAAATAAAAGAAGACACTCTTCCCACTCCCTACGAAAAGGTATCCAGAGAAACACGACCTTTTTACATGATTTACGACAATGAAACCCTGAATAATTTCTCTTCTTCACTGGCTGTAAAGTTTGGCGAAAGCATTTACAGTGATACAAGATATACCGTTTATTCATACAAAAACTTTGATTATTTTGACGACCGCATTTTCCAGAACAATATGGTACGTCTTGCGTCCGAAAAATACGACAGTTTTTATTACAGTTTCATTGGTTCCTCTATTGAAGATGCAGGCGATTTTCCCAAGTTCTTCGGAGCCACTCCCATTTTTATAACTCCTTCGGATATCGAATATGAAGATACTAACGTGCTCCTTGATGCGGCAATTGCAAAGAACGGATTAAAATATGCATTCTTCGAAATCGATCCCGTGACATTCTCTGCAGGAGACGGAAAAGCAGAATTCGAATACCTTAACAAAATGATAGAAAAATATTCGGATGTTTCTTTCCATGCCATTCTTTCCTATCCTTCCGTATCTTTCTGGAAGAGTTTAAGTGAAGACGAGAGAAAGCAAACTCTTGAAAAATATGAGTCCTGCATTAAAACACTGACTCATAATGACAACTTACATATGTACTGGCCGGGAAACAACAAATGGCTTATCGAAAGTCCCGAAAACTACGTAAACGAAGTTCCCGAGTCGAGTGTAGCGTTAAACCTCCTTATTTTAACAACATGCAATCTTAAGTATTCTGTTGATAAAACTTCATTTACCGACGAAAGCGACATACTTTTGGAAATCGTAAAAGAAGATATTAAGTATCCCGATTTGTCCGATAAAGAAATCGTCTTCTTCGGCGACAGTATTATGGGCAATTATCACGGTCCTCTCTCGATTCCCGGCGAGTCGCAGAGTCTTTCAAATTCAAGCGCATTCAATCTCGGTATCGGCGGAACAAGCGGCATCGGAGATTTTAACAAACTCGTCGATGCTTTCCTAGGAAGCGCTTCTACATCGGAAATCGAAGATAAAGACTTTTTAAGCGAGCTTAAGCGTTTTGAAGACGAACATGATACGGATAAAGAACTGTACTTTGTAATAAACTACGGAGTAAACGACTATTTTACGGGCGTTCCCGTTAAAATAAATAACGGAACGCCTTACGGTGATTACGAATATGATTCCTACGAAGCCGCGATGACGGACGGAATTGCCAAGCTTAAGGCAGCATATCCCAACGCCAGAATCTGCATTCTTTCGCCCATTTACACCAATTACTTCGAGGCGGGTGAACGCATAATGTCAGATGCCGGTTCCCCTCTTCAGGATTACAGGGATATGGGTAAAGACATTTCCGAAAAATTCGGCGCCGAATGGATTGATTCTCTTAATTTAATTGAAATAAATGAAGAAAACTACGAAACGTATCTTTTAGACGAAGTACATCCGAACTTTGACGGAATTTACCTGATGAGTGATTCGATTATTCGTTTCATTGCAGGGGAAAAGAAAGAAGTAAAAGAAGAAAAGAAAGATTAAATCCAGTACGGATAATCTTCCATTTCAATATAGCCGTCCTCGTCTTTTTCGATGAAGCAGGCCATAAAAGCATCTGCAAAGCTGATGCCTGATGTATAAAGGAAAAGAGGAATTATCTGCATTCCGAGAATACCGAGAAGAAGGAATATCCACGCCTTCTTCTTTTTTAATGCGAAAAGATGTCCGCCGTATGCGCCAAGCAGGAAGCCGAGCCATACGAAAGGTGCTTTTTTTACACGGATCGGATTTTCATAAGGTGCTGTATCGTCGACTATATCTGAAATTCTCTGTTTCATGCGGAAAATAATAAAGATGGCTGCGCCAAGAGAAACAAAAGCGGCAATATAGCTTAATACGCCGAGAGCACCCGTTACTGTCTTGAATATTTTTATGCCTGTTGCAGCCAGTCCGGATAATCCGTAAATCTCAAGTACCGTCCCAAGGTCCTCAGGATTGACCGCATCTCCGTACGAATCCATAACCATTGAAAGGATTGCTCTTCCGAGAATGGAAAACGAAGCCGTAAGAGCAATAATCAAAACCAGGACCAATATAAGACCCTGGATATGAAGAAGCATTATGTCTTTGTAACGGCCGTCCGTCCCCTTGGGAGGAAAGACGCTTTTTTCTTTGTTTTCCATATTAATTGAACTCAATGGTTTTAATTTCGTCAGGCGTAACCTGAATAAATCTCTTGGGTGAAGATGTGGGAATAAGTGCTAAAATCGCATCTTCAAAGTTTCCGACAAACTTGTCTTTTCCGCCTATCATGTGGATCAAGACTTCTTCGCCGTTGTATAAAACGATTCTGTTGTCGTCAAAGAAAACATCCGAAAAATCGATGTCAAAATACATTTTGTCTTTTAATTTTGCATCGTAATCATATATTTCTGCTTTGTATTTGTGGTCGCTTACATCGCTGTCAGTGAAGAGAGCCACATATTTGTCGTCCTCGTAAACCGAAAGAATGGTTTCGGATAAAAGAATTTCGCCGGAGCTCTGAGGCTTCTGGTCTCCGCTGTAGAACATAAGTCTGTTGTCGGCTACAGCCACTGCTTTATTGTTACCCGCAAATCTGATTTCGGGAACAAGCGCGCTGTGATAAATATAACTCGACATCAGGCTGTCCTGAGAATTCTGTCCGACTTCGCCGAAGTTATAAAAACCGACGGAAGTGTAAAACGATCCCTTGTCGACATTAAGATAAGATACGGCGCCGAGTACTCCGTTGTCGGAAATGTCTATTTCAAGCGGATAACCGTATCCCTTCATGGTCGTGTTAAAGAAAATCATTTCCTCGCCGGCTGTATTGTAAACATAAATGGGTGTGTTGTCATCGCCGTCCAAAACCGCCATGACATAACCGCTGCCTGCGGCTTTGAACTTACGAATAGGCATGCCGGTATCGATTTTTCCGAGGACATTTTTTTCATCCATCAGGAAAATGCTGCCGCCGTTATAATCGGCTACCGCAACAATACCGTTTGAGATATCTACCAAAGGTTTCTGCATCTGAAATGCTTCGTTCCAGATCTGCTCGCCCTTGTAATTGACGCATTTAATACCGTCAGAATTGTAAACGATGAAATTATTGCCGAATCTCTCGACTTTCGAGCCCGTGGAAATAAAGAACTCCGTCGAAGAAACTTCGCTGACGCTCGTGTATTCCTTGTTAATGAAGAATACCCTTGCAACAACAAAACCGACTGCGGCAATTAAGAGCAAAGCCAAAACGATGATGAAAACCCACATCATTTTGCTTACCTGATGGCCCGCGCGCTTTTTGTTAAAATCGGCAAACAAATTATCTTTTTTTGTTGTGCCTTTTTTAGCGTCGTTTTTTTTCGTATCGCTTTTTTTAGCGTCGCTCTTTTTAAATTGTTTTATGTTTCCGTTCTCTTTTTTCATCGGTTTCCGTTAATTAATCAGCAATTGTGCTGAATCTGTAAATTGTGGTTGATTTGAAGCCCTTGTTCTCATCGAATAAAGGTCTTACGAAATTAGGCTCTTTTGCACTGTTGGGATAATACTGGCTTTCGAGGCAGAGTCCCTGGCGCTGTGCGTAAACTGCACCGTTCTTTCCCTTTTCGCCGCCAACGTAGTTGCCGATATAGAGCTGTACGCCGGGAAGATCCGTTAATGTTTCCATTACGATTCCGGACTCATCGTCAAATACAGTTGCAGCAACCTTTAAACTGCCGTCCCAGTCATTGATGCAGTAGTTGTGATCAAAGCCGTTCGTGAATTTAAGCTGCTCGTAATTCATATCAAGCATTTCGCCGATCTTCTTTGCTTCGGTGAAATCCATGGGTGTTCCTGCAACCTTTTTGATTTCGCCCGAAGGAATGCTTTCGTTGTCAACGGGAAGGAAACTGTCTGCATTGAAAACGATGGATTCGTTTAAAATGCTGCCAGAATCATGTCCGTTGAGATTGAAATATGTGTGATTGGTCATGTTGATAATAGTCTTTTTGTCTGTGGTTACATCATAATCAATCTTAATTTCATCTTCTTCAGTAAGCGTATAAACAACCTTTGCCTTAAGATTTCCGGGAAGTCCTAAATCCATATCTGCTTTATCAATCGTAAAAGATACGCTGTTATCGCCTGTTTCTGCATTCCATACTCTCTTCTGCAAAGCGCCGCGTCTGGCTGTATGAAGATTGTTTCTTCCGTTGTCGTTAACTTCAAGTTTGTATTCAGTTCCGTCGATTTCAAAACTTGCATCTGCTGTTCTGTTTGCAACGGGTCCTACTACAGCGCCGAAGCACTTGTCATCAGTAAAATAATCCTTTACATCTTCGTATCCAAGGATTACGTCTCTTACTTTTCCGTCTTTTCCTTCAAAAAGAAAATCTGTGATAATACAGCCGAAATTGATAACGGAAAGCTCTGTTCCGTTCTCGTTTTTCATTGTGTATTTGAATAAATCCTCACCGTTAGGTCCTTTTCCGAATTCTTTAACTGTAACGCCCATTTTTACCCTCCTGAGATAATTTTTTCTTTTATAATTCCACTCTGCCTTCGAGCGCACGAAGAAGAGTGACTTCGTCAATATACTCGATATCTCCGCCGACCGGAACGCCGGAAGCAATTCTTGTAACCTTGATGCCTGTCGGTTTGATGAGTTTGCTGATGTACATCGCGGTGGTTTCGCCTTCAAGCGAAGCGTTTGTCGCGATGATAACTTCATCCACATCGTCCTCGAGTCTGGTAATCAGTTCCTTTAATCTGATATCCGCCGGTCCTATGCCGAGCATCGGAGAAATGGCTCCGTGAAGCACATGGTAAACTCCCCTGTACTTGCCTGTTTTCTCGTAAGCCGCAAGGTCTCTTGGATTTTCCACAACCATAATTGTTTTATGGTCTCTCTGCTTGTCTGCGCAGACCGGACAGAGTTCCGAATCGGTCATTGTAAGGCATTCCTTGCAGTAATGCGTATGCTTTTTCGCATTATCTATTGCCGATGTCAGTTTTTCCACGCGTTCGTTAGGAAGACTGACGATATAATATGCCATACGCTGAGCCGATTTGTTTCCGATTCCCGGAAGCCTCTCGAGTTCTTCAATTAATCTGTTTATGTATCCGCTGTTAATTTCCATCTTTTAGAAGCTGAGTCCGCCTAAATTCATACCGCCGGTCATTGAATTAACCGCTTCATTGTTGGCATCTTCAATCTGATTTAAAACATCGTTCATGCAGGCCATGATTAAGTCCTGAAGATCCTCAACATCTTCGGGGTCCATAACCTCGGGATTGATGGTTACGTTTTTAACTTCTCTTTTGCCGCTCATGGTGATGCTGATTGCATTGCCGCCTGCAGTAGCAGTGAATTCCTTGGTCTCCATTGCCTTCTGGTTTTCTTCCATCTGACGCTGCATTCTCTGTGCCTGCTTCATCAGATTGCTCATATTGCCGGGCATCATTCCTCCGGGGTATCCGCCTCTTTTTGCCATATCTTTATTCCTCCTGAATTAATATCGTTTTAAAAATCTTCTTTGGGAAAATCGTCGTCCGATTCGTCTATATCCATGTTGGGCTTCTTTGAATTCGGAATCGAATCGTATTTCGATCCGTTCTCGTCAAGCACCAGTTCGTAAGAAACTTCTTTTCTGACGCGTTCGTTTAATATTCCCTGTAAAACCATTGCTCTCTCCGGATCTTTTAAGCCTTCGTAAATCGTATCCGAAGGGCATGCCAGAATAAGAACATCCGGCTTTGCTGCATCCATTGAGCATTTTACTTTTACCATTAAGCCCTTTATGAGAGCCTCGGCGTTATCCGTCATTGAACTCCATTCATCCGCTATCTGCTGAATGTCCGCAGGAATCGCTGCGGGAAGTTCTATCTTTTTTTCCTGAGGTGCCGAAGGTGTATTTATCACTTCGTCCGAAACGCCTGCAGCTACGAATGCACCTGTTTCAAGTTTCTTTTCGATACTTCTTATTCTGTCCATAAGAGCATCGGGTTTTCTGTCCATCTGTGGCGTGCAGAGTTTGATAAGTGTCATCTCCGTTAAAACTCTCGCCTGAGTTGTCGTCTTAAGCGCGCCCGTCAGTTCGGAAAGAATTCTTATAAAACGCATTATCGTCTGAAGCTCGGCCTTTTCGCTGTCGGCTTTCATTTCGGCAAAACTCTCGCTCGTAACATCCAAAAGTTCGGCGGGAGCATCGGAACTTTTTATAATCATCAGGTTTCTTAAATACCATGTGAAATCTGCAACAAATCTGCTGATTTCCGTACCTGCGACCACTACTTCCTCGAGGTCTCTGATAACTGCCGTCACATTCTGTGAAACAACGTCGTTGAAAACCTTTGAATAGATGTCGGTCTTTACCGCTCCGAGAGCTACCAGGACTTTGTCGAGCGTCAGCTCTTCCTTAGGATAAAAAGCAATGCACTGGTCAAGGAGCGACAGGCCGTCACGCATAGAACCGTCTGCTGCCTTTGCCACATATCTTAATGCCTCTTCGGTAGCGGATACATTTTCCTTATCCGTCAGCTCGCGCATTCTGCCGGCGATTGTATCAAGAGGAATTCTCTTAAAATCGTATCTCTGGCAGCGGGACATGATTGTTGTTAAAATCTGATGCGCTTCCGTTGTGGCCAGTATGAAAATCACATGTTCGGGCGGTTCTTCGAGCGTTTTTAAAAGCGCATTGAAAGCTTCTCCCGAAAGATTGTGTGCCTCGTCGATAATGTAAACCTTGTATTTGCCACGCGTCGGTCTGTAGTCAACTTCCTTGATAAGATCACGGATATTGGCTACACCGCTGTTTGATGCGGCATCCATTTCAATCATGTTAAGAGACGTGCCGTTTTCAATCGCCTTGCAGGTTTCGCACTCTCCGCAGGGATTTCCGTCCACGGGATGTTCGCAGTTAACCGCTCTTGCCATAATCTTGGCAAGTGTGGTTTTACCTGTTCCTCTGGTACCGCAGAAAAGATACGCATGGCCGATTCGGTTCTGTATTATTTGATTTTTCAGTGTGGTAACTATCGCGTCCTGACCTCTGACCTCATCAAAAGTCTGTGGTCTGAACTTACGATACAGTGCCAGATATGACATGCCAAATCCTCTATTTCGCCATTATCTCTTTCATCATAAGTCCGCAGGGAGATAAATCTTCGTCGGTAAATCCGAATGTTTTATCACATTTTGCTGCAATGATTGAAGAAGTTTCGTCTTTGTTGGAAAGATTCCAGATAATGTGGCTTACCTTCTCTTCGTTAAGAAGGTTAATCCAGATCTCAGACTGTTCTTCGTTGATGTCTCCGTCGCCGTCCGCTCTTCCCACGCCGAATTCGGTTACGAATACGGGAAGGTTTTTGCTTCTTGCGTAAGTGAATTTGTCGCGAAGTTTGTCGCGGTGGGTGTCTGCATAAAAATGCAGTGTATACATTATGTTTTCATAATCGAGAGGTGCGTCCGCAGCCTCGTCCACACCCTGTGACCAGATGGTGGTTCCGACTATGATTATCTTTGAATCGTCTGTTTCTTTTATGATGGGGATTACCTGATTGGCATAACGCTTGATGTCGTCCCAGGTAACCTCTTCCTTGGTTTCAAGGTTCATGTTGGGCTCGTTGCAGATTTCGTAAATCACATTGTCGTACTCTTTAAGCTTCGGACAGATGTTTTTGAAAAATCTGATTGCCATGTCCGTATGCATATTCGGGTCGTAATCTAAAAGAATATGCCAGTCGATCATGCAGTAAAGACCGAGCTTCTTGCAGATTTCTGCTCCGTCCAAAACAATCTTTTCAAGCTCTGCTCTGTGCTCATCGTTTGAGTCTGCATAGCCTTCGTGATTGTCCGCAAAACCCGAATACATGGCCAGACGCATGATGCTTACTTTATATTCGTCGCGAAACTGCTTAAAAGCCTCTTCGTTGACATACTGAGGATACTCGTTAAGATTGTGGGTACTGATTCCTTTAAGCTGAACGGTATTGCCGTTTGCGTCTGCAAGATTTTTCCCCTCAACATGCAATTTGCCGTATTTTTCAAACGGTGTCATATAACCCCTCCGATTAATTTTCCATTTTCTGTTTGGTCGCAAAATCCGACTTCTTATTATACCACGTTTCGCCCTTAAATGTCACTTAAAAAGGGCTAAAAACATCATAAAAAAAGATACCCCGCAAAGGGTATCTTTATGTATCTGAGCTCATTTTTGCGATTGCGTTTTTAACGGGTATTCCGACCGCCAATGCTATAGCCATTTTAACCGCGTCCGCAAGAATAAACGGAACCACGCCCGCCATAAGTGCCGCGGCAAAGCTCATCTTAAGCGATATCGCAAGCCATGCGGTGCCGAGTGCGTAGCAGCAGAGCGTCCCAAGTATCATTCCGAGTATGTGAAGCGGAATCTTTTTTTCAAATTTCGAAATGAAAAATCCGGCAATTAACGAAAGGAAAATATATCCGATCATGTATCCGCCCGTTGGTCCGAGGAGTTTTCCGACCCCTGCGGTAAAGCCTGTAAAAACAGGAACTCCGACAAATCCTAAAAGAAGATACAAAAGGCAGCTCACCGTCCCCCATAGCCATCCGTTAACATACACTGCGAAAAAAATTCCCAGGATTCCGAGCGATATCGGAACGGGACTTATCGGAAGGACAATTGAAAGCGGTCCTAAAATGCATATTATTGCGGTCGAAAGAGCGACCTTTGTTATTGTGATTGTCTTTATTTTTGTTTTCTGATTCATGTTGTTGCGTCCTTGTGGGTTTACAATTTCAAGAACGGAGTTTACAATACAGTCATTGTATCGTCAACCCGAATATCAAAAAAGTTTACAATCGAGACAAAATTATGAAAAAAGAATTTTCAACCAAGGAAAAAGTTTTAAATATTCTTAAGCAGAATGCAAACACATATATATCCGGTCAGGAAATCGCGGACACTCTCTTTCTGACCAGAGCCGGCATCTGGAAAGCCATTAAAAATCTCCGCGAAAACGGATATACTATCGAGTCCGTAACAAACAAGGGCTACCGTCTTGTCTGCGATTATGACGGAATAAACGCTGATTTTATCAGGAAATCCATTTCCGAAAATCTTTCTCTTAAGCTCTATTCTTACGAGGAAGTTTCTTCGACGAATGATATTGCCAGAGAGCACGCTGCCGAAGAAAGCGATCTTTTAATTATTGCCAATTCGCAGACCAACGGGCGCGGCAGGAAGGGCAGGGTTTTCTTTTCACCGAAAGATACGGGTTTATATTTCAGTCTTTTAATTCATCCCGAGCTTCCTTTTTCGAAAGCCACTTACATTACCTGCATTGCTGCCGAATCCATGGTTTTATCCGTATATGACACGCTCGGAATCGAGGTCTCGGTAAAATGGGTGAACGATATCTTTTACGGTGATAAAAAAATCGCCGGCATTCTGACCGAAACTTTCGGTTCTCTCGAGGAAGAATTTCCCGAATACATCGTGGTCGGTGTCGGAATAAACATCTATCCTTTCAGCGAGGAACTTCCTTCGGACATTAAAAAAAGAGCCGGTTTTCTGGTCAAAAACGGCGGTAACACCGATAACCTAAAAAATCTGCTCTGCATTAATTTTATAAAACATTTTTATCGTTTCCTATCCGAAATCGACAGGAAAACTTTCCTTGAAGGATACAGAAAACATTCAAATTTAATCGGAAAATACGTTCAGATTAAAAGCGATAAAAACCCCTCTAAAAAAGAATATGCACTCGTCACCGGAATCGATGACGAATGCCGTCTTTTAGTTACTTACGATGATAAAAAATCTGCCGCGCTCATCGGAAAAGAAGTCAGCGTCGTGAAGTATTAATTATACATTCTGTTGGTCATTCTGCTGACCATTTCATCCTTCGGAAGAGGTCTGTCGTAGAAATATCCCTGAACAATATTTACGCCGAGGTCCGAAAGTATCTCTTTCTGCTTCTGCGTCTCCACGCCCTCAGCCACGATTTTCATATCGATTGCTTTGGCGAGATTAACGATATGCGTCAGAATCGTAAGGTTCTTGTCAAACGCGCTGTGGATGAATCCCTTGTCAATCTTTAATGTATCAAAATCGGTTTCTCTTAAAAGAGACAGCGATGCGGCGCCGCAGCCGAAATCATCCACGGCCACTTTGTAGCCGAGTTCGTGGAGAGAACGTACAAATTCTCTTAATACCCTTGTCGGGAATTCATCGTTGGTTTCGGTTATTTCAATCTCAATCAGATCCTTCGAAATTCCGAAAGCTTTCACAATGTTATCAATATCTTTTGCAAGATTTTCGTTCGAGAGATTTCTTCTGGAAAGATTGACCGATATTGTCGGAATATCAAGCCCTTCCTTCTGCCATTCTTTTATATCCTCACACACATGTCTTAAAACATAAAAGTCAAGTGCACAGACTGAATCGTTCTTTTCCATGACGGGAATAAATTCCTCGGGCGGAATAATGTTGTCTTCGTGAAGCCACCTGACAAGTGCTTCGCCGCCGCAGAGGGTATTGCTGTTTATATCAATCTTGGGCTGGTAATAAATCTGAAATTCTTCCTTTTCGAGCGCTTCATAAAGAGTTCCTTTGAGTTTTCTCTCGTTTTCAAGCCTTTCCTTTAATTCGTCGCTCATGTAATCAACGCTCTTTTTGCTGACCGTTTTGGCATATAAAAGAGCCGTGTAAGCGTTCGATAAAATGTCCTCGGCTTTCATGTATTCTTCGTTGATTTCGAATACTCCGGCAACCGAAGACACTTTAACTACAACGCTTTTTTCTTCCCCTATGCCGTATGTAATGCTTACTTCTGTTTCTTTTAGGAATTCAAGTAATTCCTCGAGATTTTCTTTCTTTATAACCGCGATAAAATGATCGCTTCCCTCTCTTGCGAGGAATTCGTCCGCCTTAAGCATTTCACTGAGTTTGGCAGAATAATTCTTAAGAAGCATATCGCCTGCAATCATTCCGTATTTTCTGTTGAAATAGGAAAACTTCGATATATCAAAATATACCGCGCAGTAGTTGCAGATTTTACCTTTTTCGCGAAGCGCCATCAGTTCGCCTATGCAGCCGTGCTCGTTTAAAAGTCCGGTTCTGACCTCGAGTTTGGAAATCCTTAAAACCTCCTGGCTCTGCGAGTAGCTGTTTTCTATAAACATGATTATGAGCACAAAACCGATTGAGATATTTACAAAGGAATAACCATAAAAGATACTCTGAATGACGGTTGCAATGCCCGGAATAATAATATACGCGAGCATCGACAAAAATGTCGCCGGATCGACTCTTTTACGATTTTCAAACAGAACGGAAATGTTTAAAAGAAGGCATATTCCGACAAGTCCCATGGTCACAAAGAAGAAGGGATTTCTGTGATATGCATTGCTTTCGTCAAAATAGTAAAGGAGGTCCGTAAACTGCGAAACACCCAGTACTATTATGCAAAAGACCGAAATCCAGTAAACCGTGCGGAATCTTTTCTGCCCGGGGATTTTTGCTTTTAATCCGGCGGTTCCGAAAAGTTGAACTGCCACGTACATGGTGATTGTCATCACAATCAGGAATGTGGTCAGGAAAAGTACGAAATTCGCCACTCTGATCATTATAAAAGCAGTCTTTCCGGGTACTCCGTCATAAACATATGTCAGAAAATCACTGAAAAGAAGTATGGCGGCAAAGAAATTGCCCCCCATGATTATTTGGTTTTTGTAATTTTTTTTGTCTTTAATTACAAGCAGTGCGGTAAAAAGTGAAACAAATAAGCAGAAGCTTGCTTCAAAAAGAAGAAATGTTCTTTGTATTGATAACGGATCGATCAATGCTAAACTCCTTAAATTTCTAAACCCTATAACTATATATCGGCTCGTAAAAGAAAAACATTATAGATAAAAAAATAAGCCGGACACCCTGAGGTATCCGGCTGTTTCTTTTATGAGAATTTTTTAGATTTCGAAGAGGTCGCTGAATTCTTTTAATGCGCCGTCTGTATCATGTGCGAGAACCTTCTTTGCAAGGACTTTGCCGAGCTGAACGCCTTCCTGATCAAAGCTGTTTACGTTCCATAAGAAGCCCTGGAACATAATCTTGTTTTCGAAGTGTGAAAGGAGCGCGCCCATTGATTCGGGTGTGAGCTGCTTGCCGATGATGATGCTCGAAGGACGGTTGCCTGCGAACTTCTTGTTGTTGTTTTCGTCATCTTTGCCGCATGCAAATGCGATAATCTGAGCTGCAACGTTTGCGCAGAGTTTCTTCTGGCTGGTGCTGCCCTGGATATCTACATCAACGCCTAGCTGGCTGTCGTTAAATCCGATGAACTGTAAAGGAATGATATCTGTTCCCTGATGTAAGAGCTGATAGAACGAATGCTGTCCGTTTGTACCGGGTTCGCCGAAAAGAACGGGACCTGTGGGATAGCTTACGAACTCGCCGAATCTGTTAACGGACTTGCCGTTTGATTCCATATCAGCCTGCTGAAGGTGTGCAGGGAAACGGCTTAATGCCTGTGAATAAGGAAGAAGTGCTGTTGAAGGGAATCCTAAAACATTTCTTTCGTAAACACCGATTAAAGCATCGAGCATTGCAGGGTTTTCCTTGATGCTCTTGTTTGTAGCAAGCTTGTCTTCCTCAGCCGCACCGTTTAAGAAACGTGCGAATACATCGGGTGTGAATGCAAGTGATAAAACTGCGCCGCCTACTGCAGAGCATGATGAGAACCGTCCGCCGATAAAGTCATCCATAAAGAATGCTCTGAGGTATCCTGCGTTTGAAGCAAGGGGTGAAGTCTCGCTGGTAACTGCTACCATGTGCTTTGAAGCATCAAGACCTGCCTTTGCAAGCGCATCTTTTACGAAGGATTCGTTTGTTAATGTCTCAAGTGTTGTACCGGATTTGGAAACAAGTACAAAAAGTGAATGAGCAACATCGATACCTGCGAGTACGCCTGCTGCGTCATCGGGGTCTACGTTGCTGATGAACTTAGCTTCCATATTGAAGTTGCCGGTCTTCTTTGCCCAGTTTTCAAGGGCGATATAGATTGCACGGGGACCTAAGTCGGAACCGCCGATACCGATCTGAACTACTGTGGTAAATTTCTCGCCTGCTGCGTTTGTAATCTTGCCTGCGTGAACATCGTTTGCAAATTCTTCGATTTTCTTCTGCTGTGCAAGATAGAATTCTCTCTTGTTTACGCCGTCCTTAACAACGTCGTTTCCAAGCTGTGAACGTGTAAGATGATGAAGAACGAGTCTCTTTTCACCTGTATTGATAACTGCGCCGTTGAAGAGTTCTTCGAACTTCTCTGTAAGCTCAGCTTCTTTAGCAAGTTTCTCAAAGCAGTCGAGAATATCGTCGTTAACTGCCTTTGCCGCATAATTATATGAAAGGCCTGCTGCCATGGGTACGCTGTAAGTCTTTACTCTCTTAGCGCCGTTTTCGCCGCTCATGACTTCTTTTACGCTGACCTTTTCCTTATTCTGAAGCTCTTTAAAAGCCTCAAGTGTGTCGAGGTTTTTCCACTCTGCCATAATTTGTTCCTCCGTAAATCATGTATTTAAAATATTCTTTTATGAATCGTAAAACTTATCTCGTCTTTACGGATTATACTTTAAAGACCGCCTTTATTCAAGTATCTATGGAAAAGCAAAAATCTTTTTGCTATAATTACTTTTTGATAAAAAGACTTTCCCCTGCAGCATATTGAGAATACTTAAATTTCGGAAAGAAAAATCGTTTTCAGAGGTTTTAGATATGAAAAAAATAGTACTTACCGGCGGCGGTACGGCCGGTCATGTTACTCCCAATCTCGCACTGCTTCCCAAATTAAAAGAACTCGGATATGAAATAACCTATATGGGTTCGCTCGACGGAATCGAAAAGAAGCTGATTGCGGATTTTGACATTCCCTACTACGGAGTTCCCGTAGGAAAATTAAGAAGATACGTTGATCCGAAGAATCTGACGGATCCGTTCAAGGTTATCAAAGGTTATCATGAGGCAAAAAAATACCTAAAAGAAATAAAGCCCGATGTGGTATTTTCAAAGGGCGGATATGTGGCTGTTCCCATTGTTCGCGCGGCTGCAAGTTTAAAGATTCCCTGCATTATCCATGAATCGGATTTAACTCCGGGCCTTGCCAACAAGCTTTGTATTCCTAAGGCTTTAAAGGTCTGCTGTAATTTCCCCGAAACAGTGGAGAAATTACCCGATAACAAGGCTGAACTTACAGGTTCACCCGTAAGAGCCGAACTTTTCGAAGGAAATGCAGAAGCTGCAAGAGAAATGTGCGGCTTTAACAAAGAAAAACCCGTCATCATGGTTATCGGCGGAAGTACCGGCTCTGTTGCAATCAACAAAGCAGTCAGAAAAGCACTTCCCGAACTTCTTAAAAACTACCAGGTGGTTCATCTCTGCGGTAACGGAAGAATCGACAATCTGCTTTTAACCACCGAAGGCTACAAGCAGTACGAATATTTAAAGAGCGAATTAAAAGATGTAATGGCTTTAAGCGACCTCGTTATTTCACGTGCCGGCGCAAACGCCATCTGCGAACTCTTATCCTTGAGAAAACCCAATCTTTTGATACCTCTTTCAAAAGCAGCCAGCAGAGGAGACCAGATTTTAAATGCAAACTCCTTCGAGTCCCAGGGCTTTTCACTGGTACTTCAGGAAGAAGATCTCGATGAGATTTCACTGGTTAACAAGGTAAAAGAGCTGGACGAAAACAAGGAAAAATACGTGGCTGCCATGGAAGCAAGCAATCAGATAAATGCAATCGACAAGATTATCACGCTGATTGAGGATGCAGTTATTAATCGCCCGTAAATATTTTTTCTATCCGATATACTCTTTATACAATTGCTCGAGTTTTTTAAAATCATTTGTTCTTTTTGACAACGAAGTGCCATTATTGTTTACGCATTTATGTTTGTAAACAGTATTGGCATTTTTTCTTATTCTTTCTTTTTGTTTGTTTATCTCTATATTCTCAGATTGTAATAAGTATCTATAATTTTTATCTTTAATTCCGTTGATATCGACAAGTTTAAAATCGCCCTCCGGAACAGGGATCATGTTGTTTAGATTTATTACAGCTATATCTTTTATCTTTATTAAATCAACTCTTTCACGCATTTTTCTGCGTTTTTTCTTAAATGATGATAAAGGCGCAAAATATTTATACCCATTAATATCTAAAACTACCCCTATGTATTTTCTAGTATTATTTCCGCCTTCATCATAAAAAATATGTTCCTGATAATCTGAAATAAACTTCACATAATAAGGATTTACTTCATAAATTTTTAGTGATTTCATTTTTCTCTTTTTCAAATGGAAATGGCAAATCTGTAAACCCTATTTAAAAAATCAGCAAAAATACAATAAAAAAACAGGGCCAAAGAATTTGACCCTGTTAATAACATGCTCACTTTTAAGGCTGTGCATCACCTACTTATAACACGCTCATTTATAAGGCTGTGCATCACCTGCTTATAACACGCGCATTTATAAGGCTGCGCATCACCTACTTGACTATAGTATACCCGAACAAAAATATATTTCAATAATAAATCTCAAATATAAAAGTTTTATATATCATTTAGAATATCAATCCACTCTTTTATGATTTCTACTTCTTCATTTGCTTCTTTTACGGCAGCACTCTTTGTAACCTTTTTGTATACGGGTGCTTCCATCGCATCTTTGCTTCTTCTGATGATTAAGCTTACTTCGTCCTTATCAAAGAAAAGGGCAATCGGGCCTCTGGCTTTGAATTTAACAATCTTGGCTGCAAGCGATTCTTTTAGGAACTTCTGTCCGTCGTCCTGATCCTTTGCATAAACTGAGAACTTCGAATCGAATTTCTCGTGGGAGCTTAAAATCTTGCAGAAAGATTCGGGCTGTTCGTAATCCATTCCTCCAATCTTAAAATCGTTACCGATTATCTGAACTTCGGATTTAAGGTGGTTTTTGTACTGAGCCACTATCATGACACAGTCCGAACCGGCTTTTTTCTTACCGTAACGAAGGGCAAGATCGTATCTTAAGAACGGAATTTTCTTGTAAACGCCGCTGATACAGTCGTTTGCCACTGCGCTCTTGGCTTTTTTAATCATCGAATTTCTGGTTAAATCTCTCGTGGAAATCTTCTCGGTTTCATTGTATTCTCCCTTTGAAAAAGCTTCTTCAAGCGTGGGCTTTAAGAACGTTTCTTTGTACTTTGACGAATACTCTTTATGCTTTGAACCCATTTTAAGGAAGTGGGGAAGCATGTAAACACAGACAAAGATTGCTACTAAAAGAATAAGTACAACCACTGAGTT
Source organism: Lachnospiraceae bacterium (assembly GCA_017962225.1). Lineage (GTDB taxonomy): Bacteria > Bacillota > Clostridia > Lachnospirales > Lachnospiraceae > UBA3766. The sequence continues at coordinate 3,604 of JAGCVT010000151.1, read as the reverse complement.
GCCCCAGAGATTAAGGTTGATGACTTTCTTAAAAACAAGAACAACGTATGCTCCTGTTGCAATAAAAACAAGCAGGGAAACAATCTTCCATACCAGATCTGCTTTAAGATATTTGATTCTTAATGCGTTCACGCTCTCTTCGGGTGTAACGACTTTCTCTGTAACTTTTTCGGTTGTATCAGCCATAAAGACCTCCGATATCGTCAAATATTATTTAGTAAGAATATCTTTTATTTCTGCGAGTTCTTCAGCTGAAGGCGAGGTCGGGTTCCAGAGCATATTCTGACCATCGTTTTCATATCTGGGAATCAGATGAAAATGGAAATGAAAAACTGTCTGACCGGCACAGGTTCCGTTGTTCTGAACCAGATTAAATCCGTCAGCACCAAGTCTGTCGGTCATCTTACTTGCCAGTTTCTTCGCTAGAACCATAACCTTTGCAGCCTTTTCTTCAGGAAGCTCATAAAGATTTGCATAGTGCTCCTTCGGTAAAATAAGTGCATGACCTTTGGTAGCGGGACCTACATCGAGAATAACGTTAAAATCCTCGTCCTCGTATATAGAATTGGTGGGAAATACTCCGTTTGCAAGCTTGCAAAAGATGCAGTCGTCTTTCATTTGTTTTCTCCTGATTAAGTATTTTTCTATGCCCTTTTTACTTTACTACTCGGCATATTCAATTATAATATCGTCTATTTTTATAAGCAAGCAAATTTAAATATGTAACAGGGGTTTTAAGTTTTAATATCATTTATGCCAGAACAAACCTGACATTTCCTATCTGAATTTCATCTCCTTCCTTTATTTCTCGCTCTTCGGCCACAATGCGCCGGCCGTTCACATAGGTGCCATTCGTCGAATCGAGGTCGTATATGATGAAGGGAATAAAAAAATATTTTTTAGCGTTTTTCGTTTAGAATTTATCGCGATAAAGCGTTTCTTGTATACGCTATAAATAATAGTTTATAACCTCTTTCTATTATTTTTCGCACAATTAGGGCACCCCCATCCTCTTGCTCGATTATTTATAAATGCTCTCCATTCGTGTCCGCACTTATTACAAATCCACCAAACTTTTTCATTTGAATAAAGAGTGTATTCATCTGGTGAAGTATTATTTTTTTCGCTCCATTCTTCACATAACTCCTCCCTAAGGGTCTTTAAATCGGTTTCCCCTTTAATAGGTTTTTTCCCACTACAGTATGGACAACCCAACTTCTTGTCGTTCCTTGTTCTGTCAGAAATATTCATTATGTAAGAATGTCCCTTATTGCATTTCCAATAAACTTTCTTCCTACAATAAGGAGTATATTTTTCCATATCCTCTCTATTTCTTTCAGAATCCCATTCATTAATCAGCTCTGGATGAATAGTTTTTAAGTCCGTTTCGCCAGCCACTGGTAGCCTTCCGCTACAATAAGGACATCCATCCCCTCTTTTTGTTCTCTTAGCTATAGATGTTTTCCATGATGGATGTCCTTTAGAACATTTCCAGTATGCTTTAAAAGAAGAGTATGGGAGATGATTTTCCGGCCCATCTTTATTTAATTCATAATCCCATTCCTCTGCTATTTTAGGAAAAACTATTTTAAAATCATTTTTCCCTATATCTGGTCTCTTCCCACTACAAATCCTACAACCATTTTTCGCTGGTCCCGTTCTTGACGCAATTTGAGCCCTCCATCTGTGTCCATTTTTGCACACCCAATATGCCTTATATCCCGATCGTGGTAAATAATCTTCTGGTCCTTTTTCGTTTTTCTCGTAGTCCCACTCTATTGCTATTTCAGGAAAAACCGTTTTAAGATCATTTTCCCCTATAATTGGAAGGATTCCTTCACAATAAGGACAAAGACCTTTACTGTCTGTTCTAGTATGAATTCTTCTCGCCCATTGATGTCCGAACTTGCATTTCCAATATATCAATTTATCAGAAGCATACAAAACCTCATCTGGTTTCAAAATATTCTTTTCATAATCCCATTCATCAATAAGAAATTCTTTCCCATTTTGTTTACACTTTGTAACAAAATCGTTTTCTCCTTTTTTTAATTTAACCATATGTATTTATTCTTCACCTTCTCGAACACTTTGAACATCCCCGTCCATATGCTCGTTTAACTATTGATCCAAACCACGTATGTCCACACTTTGAGCATTTCCACCATACTTTATCTGCTGAACCCTTTCCATATTCAGAAGCATGTTTCATATTTTTTTCTAGATCAAATTCCTTAGCCAATTCGGGGTTGGAGGATAATAAATCATTATATCCTTCCCATACTCGATGTCCGCTTAAATAGGGACATCCAATCCCTTCTTTTATCCTTACATATATATACTCTTTCCATTCAAAATCATAATGCTTTCCGGTTTTGACATCATCAAAAGATAACAACCACCAAACTTTTTTATCGTAACCCCTCGATACATCGTATGGTGTCAATTTCTTATTTTTTGTGGGATGCCATTGCGCTGCTAAATCAGGGTGTGTAAATGCTAAATCATTAAATCCTACCCATACCCTTCGTCCAGAAAGGAACGGACATTCTCTACCAGATATTCTGTGCGGAATTGTGTCATCCCATTCGAAATCATAATGTATCCCTGTTTTAGGATCGTCATACGGATATAACCACCACACTTTTTTATTATGCCCCTCAGTAACCATTTCCGTGGTTAATTCTCCATTCTTTGTTGGATGCCATTGCTTCGCGAGTTCAGGCTGTCTTTTTGCCAAATCGTTAAAACCTTTCCAAACTCTATGACCACTTAAATAAGGACATCCTATGTTTTTTTGAACCCTAACATATACATATTCATCCCATATAAAATCGAAATGCTCTCCTGTTATAGGGTCATCATAGGGTAATATCCACAATACCTTCTTGTGTTTTCCTTTAGATACATCTTTCGGAGTTAGCCCACCATTTAGTGTTGGATGCCATTGTGCTGCCAATTCCGGATGTGTTGTTGCTAAATCATTAAATCCAACCCAAATTGCATTTCCTGATAGATATGGACATCTAGATTTTTTATTTGATCTAGGGTAGTACTCGTTTATGTTTTTAAAAAATTCTTTTGCGTTTTCTTCACTTGTGAAACCATGTGCTACTTCAACATTAAAAGGACTATCTGAGTAGCTGTTATTTCCAGGATCATCAGCCATGTGGTAAATTACACCTTCCATTTCATACCCTACGGCGCGCAATGAGAAATTACAATCCTCCATTCCAACAGCAACATACCCTTTATCATACATAAGGCTATGAGTACGAATTGAATAAGTTCCCTTACTTGTTTGAACTATTCTTACATCAAAATATTCATCGAGATTATCTTCATTGATTTTTACCTCAATAGTATCTGGATCTGTTTTATAATCATAATTGTCTACTGTCAATTCGGGTTCTTCAGGTTCTTTCGTCAATTCATCGATAACTTCTTGCTTAATTTCTTCCTTTATCCATGTACGATTCGTCAATAATATTTTCATTTTTCATTAAAATTTTTTTTAGCAGGTCCTTTGAAAAGGTGAAGAGATATTTGAATCTTTCTCCAAAAGACTTGTATTTAATGGCTTTTATGATACCTATAACAAGAC
>JAGCVT010000150.1 GCA_017962225.1 Lachnospiraceae bacterium | reverse complement strand
TTGTTTCGGTCTTTGCTAATATATTTAAGTCGCTAAAGACATGCGGGGATGCTGGAATTGGCAGACAGGCTAGACTAAGGATCTAGTGTTGGCAACGACGTGTGGGTTCAAGTCCCATTTCCCGCATTAGGAACCCTTGAAAAATCTTTCAAGGGTTTTTTAAACTAATAAGGTTTGTGCAGGAGTGGCGGAACGGCAGACGCGCACGGTTCAGGTCCGTGTGATGGCAACATCGTGAGGGTTCAAATCCCTTTTCCTGCAGATTCACGACAGATTTTCACCATATGCGTGAAAATCTGTTTTATTTTTGTTATAATAAGCACATCAACTAAACACGAAAGGATTTTTATGGAAGAGAAAAAATTCGCATTATTAATCGATGCAGATAATATATCGTCAAAATATATCAAAATAATAATCGAAGAATTATCAAAATACGGAACAATTACTTATAAAAGACTCTATGGCGATTTAACCAGACCGAACAACAGAAGCTGGAAAAACGCAATGCTCTCTCATTCAATTGTTCCTTTTCAGCAGTTTAATTACACCACGGGTAAAAATTCTACCGACTCAGCCATGATAATCGATGCCATGGATATTCTTTATTCCGGCAGCGTTAACGGCTTTTGCCTGGCAACAAGCGATTCGGATTTCACACGTCTTGCAATGAGACTTCGTGAATCGGGTATGACCGTAATCGGTATGGGCGAGCAGAAAACACCCGAACCTTTCAGAGTATCCTGCGAAAGATTCTTCTTTATCGATCTTCTTTCCGATGATGAAGATACGGATATTGACGAGAAGGCTGAAAATGAAGAAGCTGCGGATGCAGTAACACCCATCCCTGCTCTTGAATCACTTATAAGCAAAATCATCATGGAAAACGGTATCAACGGAAGCGCAATGGATATCGGCGAATTAGGAAGCCGTATCACCAAATACGATCCCGCATTTGATATAAGAAACTACGGATATACAAAGTTTTCGAAATTCCTTGAGAACTTTAAGAATATTGATTTGAAATTTACCGAGAATACCGTAACAGCTATCCTAAAAGATTCGGAAATCTCTCTTAAGGCAATCGAGAACGACATCATCTCTCTTCTTAACGAGTGCGAAAAGAATTCCTGTAATACAGGACAGTTAAATCAGAAGCTTATCGCTTTACATCCTACGTTTTCTTTTGAAAACTACGGATACAACAGATTTTCTAAACTGTTAAGCGATTTGGAAAGCGTTAAAGTAACAAGTCTGGGACGCGTGGTTACGCTTAATCCCGAATTTGTTAAAGCTCCTAAAAGCAGCGCATCTAAAGCCAAGAAAACAACAACAGCTTCCAAGAAATGATAAAAAGCCCTCTTTACATCTGTAAGGAGGGCTTCTTTTATGAGTATAATTCTTTTAACTTTCTTTTAATATCTCGTCAACGATTATAATCGCTTCGTCGTAATCAAACTCTCTGACGGCATTTCTTATCTTCTTATACTTCTCTCTCTTATCGGGAGTACTCTGTGCTTTAAGAAGTTCGGAAATCTTTTTGTCGGACTCGGTCATATCGAGCATTTCAAGGCTCTCTCGTAAGGAAGCAAGTTCGTTTCTCTCTTCATCGGGAGAAATCTCGCCTCTTGTGACCTCAATGTCTTTGCCGATTTCAATTCCGTTATCCACGAGCACAAATTTAATATTTGCAAGAATTCTTCTGTATTCATCCGTCAGAACGGGCGCTTCGTTTTTAACCTTTTCGTAATCGCCTTCTCTTACGGCAAACTCAAGCTCTTTAGCTTTTTCTGCGAGAGAATTTGCACCAACACCTAGCGCTAGGCCTTTAAGCGCATGTGTTTCGAAGGTGTACTGCTCATACTCTTCGTTTGCAATCATATTCTCCATACGCTCAATCTGGGCACCGCCGTCATCGTAGATATATTTAAGCACCTGAACATATCTTGAAACACTGTTATTGTAATTCTTAATGCCGGCTTGTGTGTCAACGCCCGCAATGGTAATGTTCTTGCCGACCTTAAGGTTCGGATCTTCCTTATCCACGAAATGGATAAATTCATCAGGCAGATATTTTATGAGGAGATTCTCCAAAAGGTTTATGTTCATCGGCTTTGAAAGATAATCCTGGAAGCCTTTTTCGAGGAACATCTCTCTCGCGCCTCTGATGGCGTTGGCGGTAAGCGCAATAATAGGTACGTTTTTCTTATCCTTCTGAGGAAGGTTTCTGATTCTTGCGGCTGTTTCGATACCGTCCATTATAGGCATCATCTGATCCATTAAAATCAGATGGTAATGATTCCTCATTACCTTATCGAGGCATTCCTGACCGCTCATGGCTGTATCTACTTTTATCTGATACATTGCAAGAATACCCTGAATAACCTTGATGTTCGTAGCATTGTCGTCTACGGCAAGTACTTTTGCCATGGGTGCAATAAACGATTCGTTTGCATCATCGCCCTTTGTGGGAACCACGATATCGGCAATCTTTCCTGTATGTGAATAATCAACAACATTCTGGAATATCGTAAAAGAAAACGTGGAGCCGACTCCGTATGTACTCTTTACGTTAATCGAGCCGCCCATACTTTCAACGAGTCTCTTGGTAATCGCAAGACCTAAGCCTGTACCTTCGATGGTTCTGTTTTTAATCATATCAGCACGTTCAAACGAATCAAATATCGTAGGAAGCGCTTCTTCGGAAATACCCACGCCTGTATCTTCTACGGAGGCTCTTATTAAAGCCATACCGCTCTGAAGCTTCCAGTCGACGTTTAAGGTCACGGAACCTGAGTTAGTATATTTTACCGCGTTGTTTAAAATATTCGTAAATATCTGTCTTACATGAACTTCATCGCCTCTTAAAACCTTAGGAAGCGTTTCGTTTACATTAAGATAAAAGTTGATATTCTTTTCTTTTAATTTTGCTCTGACGGGGTCGGTTATATCTTTTATGAGGACGCCGGGCTCGTATTCGTTTTCCGCGGCGTTCATCTTGCCGGCTTCAATCTTTGAGAAGTCGAGGATTTCGGTGATGATTGAAATAAGGATTAATGAAGCATTCTTAATGCTGTATGCAAGCTCTTCTATCTTCTCGCTCTTGTCTTTTTCACGAAGAATCATTTCCGTCGAGCCCATTATGGCGTTAACGGGAGTTCTGATTTCGTGGGACATATTTGCAAGGAACATAGTTTTTGCCTGATTGGCTTTTTCAGCCTGTTCCTTGACTTCAATAAGGTTTTTGTTGTATCTGTTCTCTTCGGTCTTGTCATAAAGCCAGAGGTGATAACCTTTTAAGAGTTTTTTATCATAAAAGGGTTTAACCGAAACAAGGAATTCTTTGGCACCGATTGAAAGTGTCTTCTTATTGTTTCGGTATACTCGGTTAATCATATTGCCTGCCATGTTGGGCATCTTAAGTTCCGGAATCAGTTTGTAAGCCACTTCATTCGCGTATAAAAGATTCTTTCTGACATCAATTACTATGAAGCCGTCCTCTATGCTGTTTACAATGTCTTCTTTTGCTGCCTGAATAGTATCAAACATACGGAATCGGAAAATAATAAGCGATCCGAATGCAAATGTAAGTGCATACGAAAAATGAAGCGGTACATATGTATAAGCCTGATAAAAAGGAGTAAATCTGTATGCAAGAGCAAGTACGGGGAAGATTCCCGGAACAATAAGAAGAATATATTCTTTTGCAATCTTGGAGCCGTTGTTCCTTGCTCTTCTGATAATAAGAACAAACTCAATAATATATAAAAGAATATTGAAGCCGCAGTTAATAAGGAATACTATGCCTTCTTTAAATACCAGATGAGGGAATGCTCCGGAATTTACAAACGAAACGGATGAATATACCTTTTCAAATCCGAAGCCGACAAAATAGAAACTGAAAATAATATCTATTATCATCAGAACGGCCAGTATGGGTGTGGCAAAAGGAATATCACAGAGCCTTAAAACAAATATAAAACAGAATGTATTCATCAGCAGAAGTGAAATAAGCTGCATTTTTGAACATACGATGGCAGCATCGATATTGGTTGCATTCATTTCAAGGTAATATGCAATCATATCGAAGAGTATACTGATGCCCAAAAGTCCCAATAATTTTTCACTTCTGGAAGATTTTTCACGAATAATGATGATACAAAGAATTGCCGTGCCCAAAGTGCCGACAACATGAACAATATTAAAAATATTTAAGAGACTAAGCATATTTTCACCCCACCTGATTAAATTATAATACGATGGCTAAAAAGTGTCAAAAAGTGCATATGAGCAATATATTGTTAGTTTTCAGCAAAATATTTATATCTAATATGTTTCACGGGCAATATAATCTTAATTGTAATTCGAATTGATTTTACAAACAGATCATTCCGAAAGAATTCCCCTTTTACACAGCAAAAAACCTCCTTTTCCCGGGAGGTTTTTTGTGTGGCGTTTGTTGTCATTTTATTGACCATCAAATGTACTTTTTCGTTTTTTCTATTTTACGATTTTTGTTTCTCCGGGTTTGATGCTCGAGAACCCGTCTCCTGTTTTATAAAATACTTCGATTAATGTCGGATTGTATACTTTAGATCCGTCAGCGGAAAATTCAAGTGAACGTGTCGCGTTAATATATTCATAAATTTCCATATTGGTTGCGTACCAGATAAAATCTTTGCCGCTCATCATCTCACAGAACTTCTCTATTCCGCTCCAGTCTTTTGATCTTCCGAATTCGTAGCTGTGGCCCCATACATACATTAAAGGAAGCTCTATATAGCCGGGACAGTTAAGGAAACGCTCTCCGATTTCAAAAATCTGAGGATCTGCCTGATGGCATGTCGGACACCAGTCGAGGAAATCCTGAGGAGGAAAGAAATTTTTTGTGTCATCAACTCCTCTTGAATACTTGATTCCCACTATACGCAAAATATTCATAATACGCTCGTTATGACTTCCGTATGCATAAGCCGCGCCCTGAATAAGTTTCCCGGTTAAAGCCTCTAAAGCCTTTCTGTCTTCCATGAATTCATTTACAATCATGGAATCTGTAAGACCTGCTATATATTTATGCTCTACGCCGTGAACCGCAACTTCATGATTTTTATAAACTTCTTTTACTTCTTCAGGTTTAACATATACGTTTCCGTCGCTGTTCTGGTCAGCGGTTCCGCCCAATGTTCCGGAATTTATGTTAAATGTACATTTCATTCCATATTTATCAAATATTTCAATGAGTCTTATGTCGAAATCCTGGTTATCGTCAAAACTGAATGTCAAAGCCTGTTTCTTTCCGTTCGGATAAATAAAATCCATATTCATTGTCTCCTTTTTTAGTTAATCAAAAAAGCAAGGAATAAATCCTTGCTTTAATGATATCACTTTAAGATATGTAATACAATTATTCGTAATCAACAACATTGGTCCATGATAAAAGAAATTCTCTTTCTTCCTCATTACCTTTTACAGACTGGCTGGCTGCCACGATGGGAAGCCATTTCTGAACATACTGCTTGGCGGTATCGCTCTTTTTGCAGAAAAGATTTAAGTATTTGTCTGCGATATCCTGCTTGCCTTTAAGACAGAAAGTTAAATATGTTCTTGCTACATCCGCAGATGCGTTTCCGCTTGTTACATGAGCCCAGTCAATGATGTAAGCTTTGTCATCGGGTGTAATGATAACGTTTGAAGGAACGAAATCTCCGTGGCAGACTTTGTCATGCTCCGGAAGTGATGCAAGTCTTGTATGAAGCTCATATCGTGTAGTAGCATCAAGTGTGGTAGCGCTTATCTTTCTCTGCATCTTTTCTTTTAACTTGTTTAAATTTGCAACCTTTTTGGAATGAACTTCCATCTGCAGATCTACGAAGCGGTTTAAATATTCATCCATCTTTTCAGGATGTTCATCCATCATCTGCTGAAGGGTTACTCCTTCGACATATTCCGTTGCAATAGCCCATTTGTCTTTAATCTTACAGACTTCACGGACTCTGGGAATATTTAAGCCGCAGTCTTCAACTCTTGCCTGGTTGCAGGCTTCGTTTAAAATGTCAGCCTTTGAATAATCGTTTGAGAATACTTTTATTGCAAGATTACCGTCGCGGTAAACTGTTTTGTTTTTTCTTTCGGCAATAACTTTATCTAACTTCATATTAACCCCTCCTCTATACTTCTTCGTGCTTTCCGTAGTAAGCGTTCAGATACATCTGCTTAATCTCACTTATAAGCGGATATCTGGGATTAGCTCCTGTGCACTGATCGTCGAATGCAAGCGTAGCCATCTCGTCGAGTTTCTCAAGGAATTCTTTTTCGTCTACACCGTAATCGGCGATGCATTTCTTGATGTCGATTTTTGCTTTAAGTTCGTCTAATGCTTTTATGAGGTTTTTAAGTTTGGCTTCGTCATCCTTACCGCCAAGGCCTAAATAATCTGCAACCATAGCATATCTTTCGAGGGTGTGAGGATGATCATACTGCGAGAAGGTACCCATTTTAACAGGTGTTTCGCTTGCGTTGAACATAAGTACTTCATCAAGCATAAGCGCGTTTGCAACACCGTGAGGAATATGATAAAAAGCACCGAGCTTATGAGCCATCGAATGGCATACTCCGAGGAATGCGTTTGCAAAAGCCATACCTGCCATTGTTGCGGCATTGGCCATCTTCTCTCTTGCCTCGGGATCGTTGGGTCCGTTGTCGTAAGCTCTGGGAAGATATTCAAATATCATCTTAAGAGACTGTAATGCGATACCGTCCGTGTAATCCGTAGCCATAATTGAAGCAATTGCCTCAAGGTTATGAGATACCGCATCAATACCCGATGCGCTTGTAAGGCCCTTGGGAGCGCTCATATGAAGGTCTGCGTCAACGATTGCCATGTTGGGAAGGAGTTCGTAATCAGCTAAAGGATATTTAACTCCGGTTGTTTCATCTGTAATAACCGCGAAAGGCGTTACTTCCGAACCTGTACCTGCAGATGTGGGGATGGCAATGAAGAATGCCTTTACGCCCATCTTCGGGAATTCGTAAATTCTCTTTCTGATATCCATGAAACGCATAGCCATATCAAGGAAATCTGCTTCGGGATGTTCGTACAGTACCCACATAATCTTGGCTGCATCCATTGCTGAACCGCCGCCTAATGCGATGATTGTGTCGGGCTTGAATTCATTCATTAACATTGCACCTTCTTTAGCAGAAGCAAGTGTGGGGTCCGGAGCAACATTTGAGAATGTCTGATGGATAATACCCATTTCATCGAGTTTGTCGGTAATGGGTTTTGTGAAGCCGTTTTCGAAGAGGAATGAATCCGTAACGATGAAGGCTCTCTTCTTTCCATAGTAGTTTTTAAGTTCGTCAAGAGCTACGGGAAGGCAGCCCTTCTTGATATATACCTTCTGAGGTGTTCTGAACCAGAGCATATTCTCTCTCCTTTCCGCAACGGTCTTAATATTCAAAAGATGTTTAACTCCGACGTTTTCGCTGACAGAGTTGCCGCCCCATGAGCCACAGCCTAAAGTGAGCGAAGGAGCAAGTTTGAAGTTATAAATATCTCCGATACCGCCGTGTGAAGAAGGTGTATTGATAAGAATACGGCAGGTCTTCATTCTCTCGCCGAATTCTGCTATTTTTTCCTGCTCGGTAAGTGTATTTAAATATATTGAAGAAGTATGTCCGTATCCGCCGTCTGCAATAAGTCTTTCAGCTTTATTTAAAGCATCTTCAAAGTTCTTGGACTTATACATTGCAAGTACGGGCGAAAGTTTTTCGTGAGCAAATTCTTCGGAAAGCTCAACGCTTTCAACTTCTCCGATTAAGATCTTGGTCTTTTCGGGAACCTTAACTCCTGCAAGCTCTGCAATCTTAAATGCAGTCTGGCCTACTATCTTTGCGTTTAATGCGCCGTTTATAAGGATTGTCTTTCTTACCTTGTCGATTTCATCGGCTTTAAGGAAGTAGCAGCCTCTGTCCTTAAATTCTTTTTTAACCTTTGCATATATTTTTGAATCTACGATTACGGATTGTTCTGATGCACAAATCATACCGTTATCAAATGTCTTCGAATGAATAACAGAGTTAACGGCTAAAATAATATCTGCGCTTTCATCTATTATTGCAGGAGTATTACCTGCACCTACGCCGAGTGCGGGCTTTCCGCTTGAATAAGCAGCTTTAACCATTCCGGGACCGCCTGTTGCAAGAATGATGTCCGATTCCTTCATTACAACATTGGTCATATCAAGTGAGGGAACATCAATCCATCTGATAATGCCTTCAGGTGCGCCTGCCTTTACTGCGGCTTCAAGTACAACCTTTGCAGCCTCAATCGTTGAAGCTTTTGCTCTGGGATGAGGACTGAAAATAATTGCATTTCTTGTTTTAAGAGCAAGCAATGCTTTAAATATAGCCGTAGATGTTGGGTTAGTGGTAGGAATAACTGCTGCGATTACACCAATGGGCTCGGCAATCTTTTCGATACCGAAAGCTTCATCTTTTTCGATTACTCCGCAGGTCCTGGTATCCTTATATTTATTGTAAATGTACTCTGCTGCATAATGGTTTTTGATGACCTTGTCTTCGACGATGCCCATGCCCGTCTCCTCTACTGCCATCTTAGCCAAAGGAATTCTGGCTGCATTTGCGGCCATAGCAGCTTCTTTAAAAATCTTATCGACCTGTTCCTGAGAGTAAAGAGCAAACTCTTTCTGAGCTTCTCTTAATTCTTCTAAGGCTTTCTGAAGCTTCTCAACACTGTCGATAATTCCGTATTTGTTAGCCATGGTGTTTCTCCTTTCCGTATGTAGATTTATATTCTCATAAAAGATTGATAAAAAAATAACAATCTTTATTTGCCTTTAGTATATCATAAGAAAAATAAAAAGCAATATCTTTTTTTAAGAAGTTTAAAATTCCTTTTTCGTAAAAATCCTTGCATACTTTAAATTGTTTTGATATAATATACTTCGTTGACCGCTTAGGGGAATCATACAGTGGCAGTATCACGGTCTCCAAAACCGTTCACGGGAGTTCGAATCTCTCTTCCCCTGTACAAAAAAATCTCAAAGAAATACATCTTTGAGATTTTTTATTTTTATCTGAAATTATAAATTCTGTAAATCGAGAAATCGTAATAAAGGAAATGGAAGCCGTAAACCTTGTCATAATCGCAAGATAAGAACCATCCCGGGTTTTTATTGTCAAAACATATCAGGTAAACATTTCCTGCTACTCTCTCAAGCTGTTCCTTATCCGTAAACGTTTCATCATTGTCGAAAGGATTAAAATCATCCTCAAATCCGTATATAAACGAATAATTCTCATCATAATAAACGCTTAAATAATTATTGTGAAGATCCGCATAAACAATCGCATCGTCAGGCGCAAAACTGCTCTCGGCGTACGCAAGATAATCATCAATCCCTTTTTCGTATTCGTATCTTACCCTGTCTCTGTAAACAAATACACCCGGGACAAATGCCAGGAGGAAAATAACCGCATACAGAAGTTTCATCTTCATTTCGTTAAGTCCCGCTGCTATTGCAAACAGAATAAGCGGAGCTATGCAGGATACATATCTTCCCAGAAAGCAGGGCGAATTCTTAACAGATAAAAAGATACCTATAAAGCTTACCGCAAAAAACATTATAAACGTCAGAGAAACGTACTTAATATACCTGCTCTTATAAACAACCAGAAATACAAGCGAAATAAATACAATCGCAAGCCAGAGCCATACCTGCCAGTTTTTCGGATATGTAATGGATGAAAAGAATTCATAAAGAATATCTTTTACGAAATACATTGAATCATATTCGGTGTTTACGCCTTCTGCCTTTTTGCCAAACTGCGATACGAGGCTGAAAAGCCAGGGAAGATAACAAAGAGATACAACCGCTGCATTTATGAGAAACCAGGTAATCTTTTTTTTTAAATCCTCTTTTTTTACGATTATTGCAACTGCAAGGAAGATATAAACAAAGACAGTACAAAGCATCGTATAGGTATGAATATATGTAGAGAAAACCGATGTTATGAAAAACCAGACTGCTAAAGAAACCTTAAATTCTTTTGAGAGTCTGTATCCTAAAAAGCAGACTGCCGAAAACGATGTAACTGCCATCGCATACATTCTGGGCTCGGTATTGTGTGTAAGAAATGTGGGAAGAAGACCTGATAAAATAATCATGGTTAATGACATTCTGAACCCGAATTCCTTTTTGAAAGGGCCGGCCAGTAGCCAGAAATATATTCCCATAAAGAAGAGCGAACAGATTTTAATACCGAATATATGATTAAAGAAAACATGGTAAAAAATCTTCGCTATAAAATAATACAAAGGCGAATGCACGTCATTTGAGCAAAGCCTTATAATATCTCCAAACGAATGACAGACCATGGCCACGGTATAGCCCTGGTCGTACGCAAGGTTTTTGGTCAATGCCAGCGGAATCCATAAAAGCATTATGGCCGCTATGCACACATAAAGAATGATACTCTGTTTTTTTTCATCCTCAAGGAATGATTTAATTTTCTCGTTTAATTTCATGTCTTATTCGTACAGTAATTCGTAACTCTCGTAATGATCTTCGGTATAATAAATCAGGCCGTCATTGGAAAAAACGATTCTTTTGGCATTTCGACTGCCTTTTTTATAATCTATGTCGCACTCGTAATATACTCTTCCCTCTTTCTTCGGAAGCAGTTCTTCCCTGTTGCCGAATTTGTCTCCGCCGATACTTTTGCCCGGAGCAACCGTATTCAGATTACCTTTACTCGAATCCCAGCCCAAATCCTGAGCTTCTTTTTTAGTAATGTAATTACCCGGCAGATGGTTGTACAGATGTATATAAAGTGCTACTTCTTCTTTGGAAGTATATTCACCGTCTTCGCTTACGGTCAGACCGGCATCTTCCTGCAGATCAGTATCATCGGAAACATCTTCAGCATTATCCTCATCCGTAACAGCTCCACCATTATTAACAGCAGAATTTTGCTGATTGGTCATATTGATATAATCTTCGACCGGTACATGATATGCGGGATCGCTTAAATCACTTTCGCCCAGAGATACCTTGCCCGAATTTAAGTCAACATCTAATTTCGTCCCGTCGGAATTAATAAAAGTATAGTTATCCGCATTACATCCGCCAAAGAGTAATGTCAGAACAAAAAGAAATATTAATAAAATCGGAAAACGTCTTTTTTTCATATCTAATCTCTCAAAATTTAATCTTCAGTCTTTTCAGGCTTTTTTATGCCCATTACAATAATCGGTCTTGAAGTAAAACCGTTGTCGGAATTGTATTTAACCACAGCATCATAAAGAGTATCATAGTAAATCGGTTTGCAGAACGAATTGTGTATAAAGAAGCCCTGCTCCTCTTTCGTAATGCTCATCGTATGAATCATGTCAGCGATATTTTCGGTATTGTTGTACGACATGAAAATATAAGTCGCATAATTCTTTTCAACCAGATCGATATTTTCTTTGGTAATTTTCCTGCCCATAAAAGAAATATAATCGTACCCGTTCTTTTTAAAATATCTGATGATACCTGAAAAAGATGTACCGAAATATCCTTTTAAAATGCTGGCATTCTTTTCAAAATAATTAAGCAGTCTCGGGAAGGTGGTATCTTCGTTTTTTACGCCTAAATTTTCAAGCGCATTGTATACGGAAATAACCTCACAGCTGTTGCGTGCAGCAACAAAAGGCTTTTCGCCCATAAACATTTTCTGAAGAGTCTTTCTGTAAGACCCGTATTTAAACATATCAAGCTCGTGCTGTCTTTCGATATAACGCGAACCTAAACGCTCTTTATACTCTCCCCAGTTTTTCTCGTTTTCTTCAAGATGCGAATCCGCAGTCTTTTTCGAAACGTGCGTCAGTCTGGAAAGCAGTTCGAGCGAATTCACGCACACAGAGCCTGTCAGTATTTTTGTATTAAACTTAGGACTTCCCATTATTCGCTTTCCATTCTTCAAATTTATCCCACGAATCAAAGAACATCGTAGTGCTCTTATACATACTGTAATCGCCGTAAATACCGACAAATTCGTAATTGTAATCAGCGAAATTGCCGTTGAGGTTTTTGTTGTTGTTAATAACAATATAATGAATATGCCTGTCTTCGCAAAGCTTTGTCAGAGTCTTGACATCGAGCGTGTCTTTTACCATTTCTGTATGAATATCTTCATTCTGTCCGTGGCCGAACTGCAGCATTTCAAAGCCGTAAGGCATTGTAATATAAGTCGTATACTGTCTCGGGTACTGCAAAATCTCATCAGGAAATACCGCTTCGTATTCTCTCTCGCAGACAATCATGTCATCGCACATATCCACCACGCACTGAGGCAGCTGATATGCGTTCGTGGCATCATAAAAGACAGGCGCTTCATACATAAATACACCGCCTATAAGAATGCATATTACGACTACCGCAAATGCTCCGGTTTTTACAAATCTGTTTTTAAATCTGTCTATAATATGGAAAACAGTATAACCCGAAACTATCGACGTCGGAAGGAGCCATAAGAATCTGTAATATGTACCGGCTTCATCCATTTTATCCATAAAGAAATGAGAAAACAGAGGGAACACAAAAAGCACGAGCATTGTCACCGATAAAATAACCAGAACGGCTTTCTTAACCTTGTCTTTTTCAAATACCCAGAGGTAAACCAAAGAAAGCGCGAACATCAGCATGAACGTCGTATTGCCTGAATATAATTTAATTATTTCTAAAGGATTAAGTCCGCTCTCTAACATAGTACCTCTAACCCGATAACCGTTACCAAAATCAATTTAGATAAATCATATATAAAGCCGCTATGGCCGCCATAGAAAGCGCCATCGGCAAAGCTTTTATAACCACCACTGCTTTCTTAACAGCCACAGCAACGCAAATGCATCCTGTCATAAAGAAAAGTGTTAAAAGATATATGCTCGCCGGTGTCATCGCAATGCACGCAACCGAAAGAACCACAGCCGCAGCAAAAAGCGAATACTTCTTGCCTTCGCACTCTCCTATCATAAGAAGAAGCAGAATCGCAAGAGGAATTCCGAGTGAACAGAACATCGATTTGCCTTGCCATGTACGGGATAAAATAAATGTGGAATCCGTAAGGTACGAATGGAAATCCCATATAGTAACAAGGGATACAAATGATGCAAAAAGACTTCTGTATTTAACCTTTTCTTTATCAAAAAGAAGCATTGAAATGTTATAAATAACCGCATTGTGAAGCAAAAGATAAAAGCTTCCGAGTACTCTGTGCGCCAATATTGCCGGGTGAATAAAAGTAACCTTGGCAAGATATGCAATAAACAAAGGATTGGAAGCCAGAAGGTGTCTTTTAAAAGAACTGCTTGTAATTGTAAATCCCGTATAATAGTCAACCTTGTAAAAGACATCGTTTGTATAAGTTGTGAGTGCGTTTCCGATTACGAAAGCATCGTCTCCGTCGTTTACGCCCTGAAGATTTCTCATCACTATCATGTAAACCGTAAACAACACAAAAAAACCAAACCCCAAATCAAATTGCGGGAGTTTAATTTTTTTGTAGTCCTTACGAACGATAAACAATATAAAGAAAACTGAGGATGTCAGAACAAGAATGATCGACGAAACCCATGTGAGTTCGGTCAGCGTTCTGTCGAGTTTGTAAAACAAAAGAAAAAGAACCTGAAATACGGCAAGTTCACTAATAAAGCCGAATACCAGAGTATTACCAACTGTATTGTATTTTTCATCAATCTGACCTGAAATTACCGTTCCCAGGCAAAAGGGAATGAATGCCAGGTACAGGATACACTGAAGAATACTCAAAAAAATCATGATTTCAATCTCAATACTTATATATTATGTAAACCTAGGTTGCCTGAAATGATAACGCTTTAGTTAATATATTCTGCCCTGCAGTCAATCTTTAAAATATCATGCTCTTTGAATTCCAGACCTTTAAGCGGTAACTTGAAATGAGGGTCTGCCTTCTTGAAAGTAAATGTATTGTTCACCTGAACACAGGCACGAATATCCATACAGCCGTTTTTATTAATACCAATCATCTTATCGGTAACTTCTTCTTCTCCAAGATAGATATGGTTTACATAAAATCTTAACGGTCTGTCGCCCGGATCAACTCTTAAGTTCTTTAATCCGTCTTTCATGGGAATATTCAGAACAATATTGGGACCCTGTTTTTTGAACTCATTCAAAAAGTAAGAATTCTCTTCTCTGAATCCTTCGCCATAATCCTCGTATATCTGGAATTTGATATCAAACGCAGTTACTCTGTCCGTAAGATATTTAAGATCGTACACGCCTTTTCCGATATCGTGTCTTACGGTTGAAAGAGCTTTGTTTTTGCTTAAAACCTTATCTTTTATGAACTTGTCGTCGTTAAAGTTTTCATCGAAATCAACCCACTCTTTTATCTTCTTCCTGAAATCGCCCGATAAAAGATAATTGTTTAATGCTCTGTTTAATGCATCCTTAGAATTGCCTTTTTCAAAGTTTACCCATTCATAATCGATTAAATGCCAGCCGGCGTTATTAACGATAATGTTCGAAAAGATAAAATCAATATTGAATACAGGATATTCTTCGTTGAAGGAAATGAAAAACTTATATGTCTCAAAGAGCTTGTCAAAGCCTTCTTTGTCGTTATTTAAAATGCATTCGTCAATAAGAACGTCGAGCGTTTTACCATCGATATATTCGAATACCAGACTTCCTTCTTTCTCGTCGTATTTAAGGATTTCGTTGACATCCAGGTCGCTGCCGAAATAACGTTTTCTCAATTCTTCCATTGCCTTCTTTATATTGGCAATGTGTGTTCTGCCTGCTTCGTAAACACAGGATTTCTCGACTTTTTTTATTCCGTTTTCTTCAAAAATCTTAGTCTTGATGCAGTACTGGTCATCACGGTCCATCGAATATTTTGCGTAGGAAACGTTTACATCGGGGCCCAAAACTACTTCAAACGAATTTGAAAACTCGTCAAACATACCGTCTTCGATAATTCCGTCAAAAGCCCTGGTCTCATCGAAAAGAAGAAGTCTGTCCTGATCGAAGTTTCTGATATTGTCTTTAAGTTCTCCGCACAAAGGCAGTCTCTTATCGGAATAAATTGCATTTGGAAGCTTGTAATCAGGATAAGGATAATAAAAATGATAATTAGTTATGTTAACCTTTTTGAAGATTTTCTCAAGGCCTTTTTTCGTAAAAGTTCTGACATGACTGTCAGGCTTGTAATTCTCTATGCCGTCAAAGAACTCGCAGGTATGATCTTCCTTGCAGCCTGCAAAATACTTAAGTCCAAGTCTGTTTTCGATTGCGATTACAATACGGCCGTCTTTCTTTAAATGCTTCTTTAAAATCTTTAAGAAGTCCTCGAAAGGCGTTTCGGACTCTATATAAGAAATCGCATATTCAAAAACACCGATAAGCATAATCCAGTCGTAATCGTTGTCAAGATCCGGTTCAATATCGGTGAAGTTTCCGACCTTAATCGAAAGGTTGCTGCACTCTTTGTTTCTGTTGGCATTGATTTTGCTTCTTTTAAGAGATAAATCTATGCAGTCCACGGATGAAGCAAGTTTACATAACTCTCCTGCGATTGCGCCCGGGCCTGCTCCGACATCAAGCACTTTATCGTTTTTGGAAATCGGCAGCCATGAAACAATATTCTCTCTTTCTTTGGAAAGGTGGTAAAGATATGACCAGCTTTCGCTGTCCTCGATGATTTTTCTGAAATCTTTGGGAGTGTTAACCTCAGCTGCTTTTAAAAGCTTATCTTCTATCTCACCTTCGGAATAAATATCTGTTCCGGAATAATGTTTTAAGTCTATATTTACTTTTCCGATTTTAATATTATCCATTTATGTAAACCTTTTTATAAATTTATGTCCTAAAATTAATTGTCTTTGAATTATGTAAACTTATTATGTTATCCGAATTAATGATATGTTATGTTAACCTCAGAGTTCATGTCATAATATCCGACGGAATCCTTATCTGAAACTACAGTAACATTTATGCAGTCGTACAGTCTGTGATATACGGTGAATTCACCTTTCTCAAATCCGGTAAGTCCGAGTGATAAAAGATACTCTCCGCCCTGAAGGTTCATATCCTGGGTAAACTCAATCGTAAGTTTTGTACCGCCCTTCAAACCTTCGGTAATAGACTTCTCTATCATTGTATTGGTACCGGTAATCTCGGTGCCCTGTACATTCTTAAACGTAAAAGCAAATATCGGAGCCTCGAGATCTTCGTAAATCTCGGCATCCATAACAATCTTAAAAGATGAACCCTTTAAGATAACATTATTGTTTTTACCGTTACTGTCGATAATTTTGCAGTCTGTATACTGTGCTTTCCTTGAACCGTATTCAAGCGTATCCGTATTAAGGCCTTCTTTTACCTCGCCTGTTTCGTCTTTGTACTGGCCTACCAGAACCTGCTTATAAAGGTCAATCATTTCCTTGGGCGAGCCTTCGCCGAGTTTGTCACCCTTGTTTAAAAGAATAACTCTGTCGCAGTATTTTGCGATGCTTGACAAGTCATGCGATACAAAAAGAATGGTCTTGCCCTGCTTTTTAAACTCTTCGAATTTGCGATAACATTTTGCCTGGAAGAATACATCGCCTACGGATAACGCTTCATCGACTATCAAAATTTCAGGATCGATATTGATTGCAACCGCAAAAGCGAGACGTACAAACATACCTGACGAATAAGTCTTAACCGGCGAATAAACATACTCTCCTATATCGGCAAATTCAAGTATCTCAGGGATTTTCTTATCTATCTCTTCTCTTGTAAGGCCCATCATGGTGCCGTTTAAATACACGTTTTCAATACCTGTATATTCGGCATTAAAACCGGCACCGAGTTCAAGCAGCGCCGATATACGGCCTTTAACTTTAGCCTTACCTTTAGTCGGAGTTAAAACACCTGTAATAATCTTAAGAATGGTGGATTTACCCGAGCCGTTAGTACCGATAATTCCGACAGTTTCACCTTTATCGACCGTAAAAGATACATCCTTGAGTGCTTCATTCTTCGGATATTTCTTCCAAGGCATCAGATGAAAGGTATCAATCAGTCGATCTGAGGGTCTTTTATAAAGGCTGTAAATCTTTGTTACGTTCTTTACTTCGATTGCAACTTCTTTTGACTTAGTCAAAGACACACCTTCATCCTTTGAATCAACAGATTTGTCTATATTTAATTCTTCAATATTTTTTTCAACCATATATATATATTTATCCCAGTTTTAATATGTATGTGATATCAAATAAATACCTCAATTTATAAAACATCCGCGAAAAGCGGTCTTAATTTCTTAAACACATATGCTCCGATTGCAAATAAAATCGCAACTATTCCCCAGAAAACCAGTGTGTCAAGCCATCTTTCATGCACCCATGTTCCTTCAAAAAGCGAGCTGCGATAGCCTTCGATTATATAATAAATCGGATTGAATCTGAAAATCGGTTCAAGAAACTTAACCTTCTCGGGAATAGAACTTATATGCCAAAGGATGGGAGTTCCCCACATACCTACCTGAAGAAGAATATTGATTATTTGTAAAAGGTCTTTGAAAAATACGGTTACCGCACTGGTGGTATAAGTAATCGCAAGCACAAGCATAAAAAGACAAAATGAATAATATAAAAGCTGTAAAAGCTGAAAACTTGGCTTAAATCCGTAAGCAAAGTACATAACAAGCAATACAAATATAAAGAAAATATGAATGAATGTAGCAGAAATCGTCTTGATAAGCGGAAGAATTCCTACTTTGAATACAACCTTTTTTACAAGATAATTGTACTCATTCATTGCATTGGCTCCTGTTGTTACGGCTTCATTTAAGAAGAACCATGGAACAAGTCCTGCGGTAAGCCACATTACATAAGGAACCGGGCTGTCATAAGGGCTTCTTCCGGGGAAAACAAGGCCAAAAACAAAATAATAAAGAACGACTGTAACCAGAGGCTGAACAAAAGCCCATACTCTGCCGAGTGAGCTGCCTGCATACCTTTTCTTAAAGTCGTTCTTTGAAAGTTCCCAGATTAAATTTCTGTTCTTTTTAAATTCGCTCATTTATTATGTATCTCTTTCCTTAGCACATACATAATTATTTTATCATATTTTTGTCTATATTTCAAAGAGATACATATTTCTGTTAATCCTTTTTTATTTATCGAAAAACTCTTTTAATGTTTCTGAATCAGCATATTCCGTTATAATAACAAATCTGTGAGACGGATCTATGAATACTTCCCAAGTACCTCTTACTGTCATTCCCTCGCATCCGGCATCAAGTTCTCTTACAAGATCAAAGGTATTGTCTTCATAACTCACTACTTCAACAACACACGATGTGTTCTTCCATTCGGCAAAATGATCATATAACGCTATTTCAAATTCAATGTCATTATATTCTCCATCAACACTATATTCCCTCTCATAATACGAATCCAAATGCTCATCAGCATATTCCCTTAAAGCATCCATATCTGAACTTTCAGCCGGCATATCAAGCGTTGGCTTAAAAGAAGCCAGGTCATAATAATCATACATATAATCATCGATATTATAATTAAAACTGCGATTTCTTACAAACAGTTCCTCATAGGTTATAGGATACTTTTCAAGTACATCATCAAGCGTAACACCTTCGGGAAGTTTATCTTCCCAAACATTAAAATTCTTCTTAAGAAACTCACCGTCAATCACAGTCAATTCGGTACTGTCCGTAAGGTTAGCTGTGCCTTCGGTTATCTCATTTATATGTGAAATAATAGTAGGCCAATTATCCGGAAATTTGCCGTAACCGTATTTTAAAATACTATGTTCATTATATTTTTCATCATAATAAGTTATATAAATCTTATAAGCCAAGGGACCGTCTTCATAATTGCCATCCGGAAGCGCCATAATTTCATCAAGAAGAGTCCACGCAGTTTCGGAATCAAATAATTTATTATCAAAATCATTTTTAAGAGATTTCGAATCCCAATAGTTTCTAATATCGATATAATTGGGATTATTTTTGTCCCCCGTAGCGGATAAAACTTCCAAACGTTCTATTCCGGTTTTTTGCCCGGGCAGATTATTATGTACTGCGACTTGTTTTTTACAACCTGTCATAAGAAGCAGTACAGAAGAAAAAAATATTATTATTGTTAATGTATTCAATAGTTTATTCTTCATATCTCGATCCTTTAAACCTTTTTAAATATCAACATATCCTATTATTTCAATGATTTCAGATATTCTTTATGTTCCTCACTTACGCGGAAACTTTCAATTGCTTTTTGGATTGCTTTTTTATGCGTCCATTCATCAAGACGATGTTCTTCAAAATATTTAATTGAAGCATCATACTGTTTAGCCAAAGCAGTTGCAAAATACCAGGCAATCATCATTTTCAGATAATAATCTTCGCCTTTTTTTGAAGCAACCCACTTTAAATATTCGGGCTTAAAATCATCTCCCAAAAACTCATTCATTAACATCCTCATACCGAATCTTGAAGTATAAACATGGTTCGAATCTATCCATTTTTTTATGAGCGGAAGCAGTTCATCGTGTTTCTTTTTAAAGGCTTTCGGGGAAGACTGATCACATACGGACCAGCAGTCAATATAGGGAAGAAATCGTTCTGTTTCTTTTACGCATTCGTCAAAATCTTTAATCAAAGCAATCATAAAAAAATGAACCAGGTTTTCCTCGTAGTATTTATGCGGAAGTTTCTTTAAAAACTTCTTTCCTTC
>JAGCVT010000149.1 GCA_017962225.1 Lachnospiraceae bacterium | reverse complement strand
CACACCGTCTTTTATCATAAGTTCGAGTGACTGCTGCCATTTAACCGATGAGGATACCTGCTTCTTTAAGAGCTCTTTGATATCGTTTTTGTCGGTTACATATTCGGCAGTTACATTGGCGATATAGGGAACCTTTACATCATTAAGTTCGATGTCTTTTAAAGCCTCTGCAAGCTGCTCGCCAGCACCTTCAAGAAGCTTTGAATGGAAGGGGCCGGATACATTTAACTCAACTACCTTTAATGCACCCTTTTCTTCAAGAATCTTTCCTGCTGCCTGTACTGCATCTTTTCTTCCTGTGATAACGGACTGCTTGGGGTTGTTGTAGTTTGCTACCGATACCGTAAAAGGTAAAGAGCTGTCCGCTTTATCGTACATATCCTTATTATCCATTACTTCCTTGCAGGCATCTTCTATCACGCTTGCATCAAGTCCGATAACCGCGCTCATTCCGCCGCCTTCGGGAACTGCGTTCTGCATGTAGATGCCTCTTTTACGAACGATTGCAAAAGCATCTTCCATGCTCATTGCACCCGATGCAATTAAAGCACCATATTCGCCGAGGCTGAGGCCTGCTGTCAGATCGTACGTAATGCCCTTTTCTTCAAGCACTGCGAAAAGTGCTGCTTCAACAGTGAGCATACATACTTGCGTATACTCTGTAATATTGATTTTTTCGTTTTCTTCAAAACACATTGCGGCTACGTCAAGCCCTGTGATTTCCGATGCTTTATCGAAAACCTTTTTCGCACATTCGAAATTCTCATAAAACTCTTTGCCCATTCCGATGTACTGCGATCCCTGTCCGGGAAACATGAATACTCGTTTGCTCATTTGTAATCTCCTCTCGTTAATAAATTTTCTGTAATATATTTACAAATTTGCTTTCGATCAACCGTAGATGTTGGCTTTGTCAACCGCACAGAAAGCAAGCTTTCCTTTGGCTCTTAACTCGCCGTCAACAAATGCCTTGCAGTCAAATTTAACTAAGCCTGCTCCGCCGCCGTCTTTTGTTACTTCTATCGTAAGTGTATCTCCGGGAAGCACAGGTTTTACGAACTTAAACTCGTCGCATTTTAAGAGAACGTAAATCTTTCCTTCATCTGTTCCGTCGCTCTCGATTGTCACCGAGCAGAGCTGTGCGCATGCTTCTACGATAAGTACGCCGGGCATTATCGGAGCATCGGGAAAATGACCCATAAAATAAGGCTCATTGATGGAAACATTCTTGATTCCTTTTGCGTATTCGCCGCCTCTTATTTCGATAACCTTTTCAATCATCTGAAAAGGAGGACGCTGTTTAATTCTTTTCTGAACTTCGTTGATATTCATCATGTGAGTACAACCTCCGGAAACTAAATATTCTTTACAGGCTTAAACCGCCGTCAATTACAAGCACCTGGCCTGTGATGTATGCTGCTTCATCGCTTGCAAGCATTGCAACAACTTCGCCGACTTCTTCGGGTGTTCCGAATCTCTTCATGGGAATTGTATCAAGGTATTCGGTCTTCTTCTCTTCAGGAAGCTTTTCAACCATATCGGTTCCGATAAATCCGGGTGCTACCGCATTTACTCTGATACCGTAAGGAGCGAGTTCCTTTGCCATGGTTGCTGTCATTGAGTTAACGGCACCCTTTGTAGCGGAATAAACGCTCTGGCCTGCTACAGCAAGTTTGGAACTGACTGAAGATACGTTGATGATGCAGCCTTTCTTCTTTGAGAACATCTTAAGAGCTGCCTGCTGTGAGCAGTACATATAACCCTTGATGTTAAGATCGAGACATTTATCAATCGTATCGGGTGTCATCATAAGAACGTATTCGTCTTTTACGATACCTGCGTTATTTACAAGCACGTCAATCTTGCCGTACTTCTTTGTAATCTCACGAAACATCGGCTTAACTTCATCAAGATTTGCAACGTTAGCCTTGTAAGTATCGGCTTCGCTTCCGAATCCTTCGATGATGCTCTTAACTTCGTTTGCAGCATCTTCATTTGAATTGTAGTTGATGATTACCGTATAGCCTTTCTTTCCGAGTGCTATGGCACATGCTCTTCCGATACCGCGGCTTGCGCCGGTTACAAGAGCAATTTTCTTTTCGTTATCCATGTTTTTCCCCTTTATTTCTGAAGTACTACTGCGCTGTAGGATCCGCCTACACCGTATGATGTAGCAATTACATATTCAAAGTTCTTTGTATCGACTTTATCCTTACGAACATTACCGCCTGCAATGAAGTAAGCATCCTGCGAATCGCCAAGCTCGCCTGCAAGAGTTAATGCTGCATGTGCTGCAGAAAGTGTAGCTGCTGCCGCTCTTGCTTCACCTACATAATCTTTTACGTTGATGACTGCGATTTCTTTGCCGAATACATTTGAATATACATTCTTTTCAAGAGTATCAACTTCGTTAATACCGTTACCGAAACCGAATACTGCATCAATCTTATCTACTGTGATTCCTGCATCTAAACAAGCTTCTTTGATTGCGTTTACAAGACCTTCATCGGAACCTGCAACTGTACCGTATTCAACACCTTCGTGTGTCTGAGCGTAACCTGCAATCTTTGCATACTTCTTAGCAGAATGTGAAGCTGCCTGTGATGCGCTCTCGAGTGCGATTGTAACGGAACCGTCGGAAAGGTTCATTGCGTTGGCGTCTCCGTAAATGTCCGTCTTTGCTTCTTTTATGAGTCCTAACTGTGTGTAAAGCTTGTTCATTACTGCGCTGTTTTCGTCAGTACCCGAAGCAAGCATTGCTTTTGTTCTGTCCTGTCTGATTTCGTTAGCTGCATAGCAGATGGATGAAAGACCTGACTGGCTGCCGTTTGTGATTGTAACGTTGTAGCCTCTCATGCCTGTCTTGATTGAAAGATATCCGCCTGCTGCATTGTAAACGGTGTTCGGGAAGTTGAATGCCGAACCGTTCTGTGTGCCTTCTTTTGAAATATGATCCTGGAACTCGTAAACGGTTGTAAGAGGGCCGTCGCCGGTACCGATGATCATACCGAAGTCTTCTGCGTTTTCATCATTGAATGTAAAGCCTGCGTTGTTAATTGCTTCAATACCCGATACAACCTGCATGGTTGAAAGCTTGTCGAGTTTTCTGTAGAAAGCTAGCTTGATATCATACTTGTCAAAATCTTCTTTGCCAAGTTCTGATGAAAGATTGTTGGATGTAATTGTTTCGCCACCTTTAACTTTTTCGATGTAATTTTCGATGCCGTTACCGATGGGAGAAACAATACCCATACCTGTAATGTAGATGTCCTCGTTATTTTCTGTCTCGGACATCCTGCCTTCGTTCTTTGCGAAGATGATACTTGCGTTGCTTCCGCCGAATGCGAAGGAGTTGCTCATTACATAGTTGAGCTCTTTAGCCTTCATTTCGTTGGGCATAAAATCAATCTTGCCTGCCTTTTCTTTTAAGGCTTCAAGATCTTCGTCTGTGTATCCGATTGTGGGCGGAACTTTGTTATCCGTCAGGGCTCTTATTGCATAAACGGCTTCGATTGCGCCTGCAGCACCGAGGCAGTGGCCAACCATTGCCTTCGTGGATGAAACGCTTAAGTGATCGTTTGCATCATCAAAAATTGTATGAATTGAAAGAAACTCTGCTTCGTCGTTCTTGGCTGTTCCTGTTCCGTGTGCGTTGATGTAATCAAGGTCTTTCTTGTCTACGCCCGATTTATCAAGTGCTCTTCTGATTGCATACATCTGGCCGATACCGTCGGGACGGGGAGCTGTAATGTGATGAGCATCGGAGCTGATACCTGCCGATAAAACATCGCAGTAAATCTTTGCGCCACGCTTCATAGCATGTTCGTAAGACTCTACGATGATTGCTCCTGCGCCTTCACCAAGTGTAATACCGTTTGAATGGTTGAAAGGTGAGCAAGGATTTTCAGAAAGAGCATGAAGTGCGGTAAATCCTGCAAAAGGAACGCTTGCAAAAGCATCTGCACCGCCTGCGATAAATACATCGCCCACACCTGCTCTTATGAGTTCGCATGCATAAGCAACACTCATTGTACTTGCTGCACACGCATTACCTATATTTGTAACGACACCCTTTGCGCCTGCCATGTTAGCTACATGGTTTGCGATGGATGCGATTGTCATCTTATTAATATCTTCTGTCTTTTCGCCTTTTTCGATGTAGTTTTCAATACTTACAACACCGCCGACACAGCTGCCCATGATAACACCGAAACGTGCTGCATCAACATTTTCGTTTGTAATACCTGCATCGTTAAGTGCTTCCTTAGAAGCCTGTAAGCAGAGCATTGAAACTCTGTCTACCTTATCGTTCATCTCAATGTCTGAATCTTTTACTTCAGCTCCGAGATGTGCGTAACAGTCATCTGAATTTACACTTCTTGTTTTATCTATTCCGGGTGTGCCTTTAAGGGCGTTCTCCCAGCATTCTTCAACATTTTTACCGATTGCATTGATCATTCCTAAGCCTGTAACAACGCATCTGGCATTGATGTTATTACTCATTTGGATAATCTCCTTTTAAACTTTAGTTGATGCCCTCCCAAGCGGGAAGGCATCATAAAATAATTACATATTCTCGACTACGTATTTTGTTAAGCTAGTAATGTTGTAGAAGTTCTCTTTTGCAACACCTGTCATTGCTACACCGTATTCTGAGTCGATGCAAGCGATGATTTCAAGTGAATCAACTGAATCAAGACCGATTCCGTCACCGAAAAGAGGGATTTCATAATCAAGTTCTTCTGCGGGAATTCTTAAATTCTCTGACAACATCTCTTTGATTCTTGCAGCAATTGCGAGTTCTTTCTCGTTCATTTTTACTCTCCTTTTGAATAAAAAATATTATTTTCTTTATCTATTTTATAAACCTCCGGAATTTTCCCCTCGGTTGATAAACTGTTTAAACTGCCGTCTCACCGGCTTCTTTTTCTGCTTTCTTCTCTCTGTACTTAATTACATCGTCGGTTACAAATTCCGGATTGCCGTATCTGTCTTTTAAATCGATGATTGCATCCTTGCAGACTTCTGCGTATTTTTTAAGAACTACGGAAGGTCTTCCAGGCTCTTTCTTAAAGTCGATATAGATAGGTTTTCCGACTATTACTCTGACAGGCTTGAAGAAATCTACCTTTCTGTCAAGACAGATCGGAACAAGCGGAATATTGCTCTGCTTTGCAAGCATTAAAAATCCGGGCTGGAATTCAAGCAAAAGACCGTCCTTGCTTGTGTGTCCTTCGGGGAAGAAGAAAATGCTGTATCCGTCTTCTATAACTTTCTTTCCCTTCATCAACCACGATGTATCCATCTGTTCTCTGTCGAGAGGTATGTATCTTCTGTGCATCAAAAGTCTGTGGAAGAGTTTGTTCTTTTCGTACCAGTCTTTTCCGATAAATGTGTACGGATAAAACTTTCGTAAAATATCAAATGCGAACAGTCCGTCTGAATAACCCGTATGATTTGAATATATTACACAGGGTTTCTTCATTACCGCAGTTGATGCTTTTTTATCTTCCCAGATTATTCTTCTCGGATAAAGGATTCGAAGCACGGGCCATGTTCCTACATAGAGAAACCAAATGATTACCGCTTCGAACGCCCAGTTTAATTTTTTTAACATCACTTAACAACCTTTCCGTAAGGTCCTACACCCGGCTCATCCCAGTTAAGATTGATTGCCTGTGCAAAAGTATTGTGTCCTAACATCGGAACACTCAGCTTCTCTTCCGTCTCCTTCGAAAGTTTTTTGCACCTTACGAATTCCTTTCCGGCTTCCTCAAATTTAATCATGTACCTTGCAATTTTGTTCTCGAATGTTTTCTCCGCGAGCATGCCGCCCTGTGGTACGAATATTCTCGTGTAATTGTCGTGACCGCAGATCTTATCGAACTGATCGATAACCGCATCGTAACAGTCCACGGTTTCCTCATATCCGCATGCGGAAACAAGAACAAGCTTTTTATTCATTAATTCCGGATATCTCATTTCGTGTAAGAATCTTCCTGTCGCCTCATCTCCGTTGACGGCTCTGTATTCCGACACGAAATTAATCATTCTGTCCATAAAGGCTTTCATCTTGGAAGGAAGCCCAAAAAAATAAAGAGGAAAACTTTCTATTATCACATCCGACTCAAGTACGAGTTTTCTGATCTCGTCCATATCGTCTCTTATGATGCATTCGCCCTTATTTAATTTCCAACAGCAAAAGCATCCGTAGCAATGTTCGATATTCTTTTCGCGTAAATTAATCTTAACGACTTCGGTATTATCTTCACCGTTTTCCGATACAATTCCGCGAACGAAAGCTTCGGCCACCTTAAGGGACGAACTTTGATTTCCTCTCATGCTTCCGTTTATGAGTAAAACCTTCATAACACTATCTCCCTATTATCGTGATTATTTTTTCGTAAAATGATTCCATTTTCAATAAACATTTGGTATGATATGTATGAAATTCAGACAAATGTACCCTGAATGCCTAAATGAAATATTAACTTAATGTTAACTTTTATTAATTTGTCCAAAAATCGCCCGATTTGCCTAAAATAAACGGCGCGACGTATTTTTTATCCTAAAAGAAAGGAAGAAAAAATGTCAAATTTTACGAAAAAAGCCATAATGGACAGTTTTGTCGAACTTGCCCAAAGTATTCCCATGGATAAAATTACCATAAAGCAGGTTTGCGACAACTGCAAAATCAACCGAAACACATTCTATTACTATTACCAGGACCTCTATTCTCTTAAAGAGGAAATCATTTATGTCAAGGCCGAAAAGCTTTTCGTCAACCTGGATTATTCTTCTCCCGGTTCCTGGAAATCCAACCTTCGAATCGTCGGCGCTTACGCCAGAAAGAACGAAATATTCATCAGAAATCTTTTTAATTCTATGGGACGTGACGCATTCGGAGATTATATTGTGGATGTCGTATCGGGAATGGCTTATCAGAATATAAACAACCTTTATGAGACAAAGATTGTGCCTACCGGCAAAAAGGTAAGCGAAAAAGAGAAAAAGAGACTCGCATATTTCTTCTCGAAGTTATTTGCGGAAACCACCGTTGAATGGCTCAGAGGCAAATCCAGCGACGATCCCGTAGACACTCTCGAGCACGGTATCGAAATGCTTGACGGAGTCGTAGAACTGATGCTTACCAATGTGGCAAAATAGGTTTAAAAGTGATATAATTAAGTGTTGTGTATTTTATGAGGGATATAAATGAGCAGACTTATCAGATTTGTAAAACAGGATACCGAAGATAATCAGATGTCGCCTTTGATGAAGGCGGTAAAATCGATTCATGCGGTTTCGTCTTCGGGCGATTCCATTTCTCTGGACGATATCAAAAAACAGAGAGCAGGTCAGGATTTGTTTGCAACTCTCTCAACGCTTTCAAACAATATTGAGACCGAAGATATTAAGGTTAAAGGTATTGGTATTCCCTGCGAATGGGTTAAACCTGAATTTAAACACGAAAAAAGACGTATTATTATGTACTGTCACGGCGGCGGCTATACCTGTGGCAGTCTTAAATATGCGAGAGTCCTCGCAGCCAAACTCGCCTTAAACACAGGCATGGAAGTAATGTCTTTTGAATACCGTCTTGCTCCCGAACACCCCTATCCCGCAGCCATTGAAGATGCACTGAAAGTGTGGAATTATCTCATGCAGCTCGGATTCGGTGCCAGAGAGGTTGTTCTCATCGGTGATTCCGCGGGCGGAAACTTAGCCCTTGAACTTGCACTTAAGCTTAAAGCTCAGGGAAGACTTCTTCCCAAGGGCATTGTTTTGATGAGTCCATGGACCGATATGACCATGTCCGGCGAATCCTATGAAACATGCAAGGCACAGGATCCCATACTTACAAAAGAATATATCCAGACCGCACGTTTTTCCTTCGTTGGTCTGAATGATAAATTTAACGAAAACATAAAAGATTTTAAGATAGAAGATTACGGCTTTAACTATGCCGATCCAAAATACAGCCCGCTCTTTGCGGATTATGAGGGCTTTCCTCCTTTCCTTATCCAGGTGGGTTCGTATGAAATCTTAAAATCCGACTCATACAATCTTTATGAAAAGCTGATAAAAGACACCGTAACCGTTACTCTCGAAGAGTACGAGGACGCATGGCATGTATTCCAGATGATGCCTTTTAAAAAGGCCCTCCGTGCAATGGATTCTATCAGCAGATTTATTGAAGAATTATACTAACACAGTTTAAAGGAGAGTCCACTCAAAATGGCTCACGAAACATGGTACAGAATGGATAATGTGGCAAAAGTCTTTCTGGCGGCTGCGAATGATCGCGACACCAGATCTTTTCGCATTACCTGTACTTTAAACGAAGACATTGAAGAAGATATATTAGGCGCTGCAGTAAAGAATGCCGCCAAGGAACGCCCCCAGTATCAGGTGACGATTCTACGCGGTCTCTTTTGGCATTACATGGAGCCGACGGACGACGAGCCTGTCGTAACTATCGAAAACGAGAGACCCTGCCCCATGCTTTACGACCAGAAAACCTTCGGCAAGCTTCACTACCATGTAACATATCATTACAACAGAATCAATCTTGATTTCTTCCATGCAATCGCAGACGGAAACGGAGCGATTGAGTTTCTTAATCTGATTGTTTATCACTATCTTAAGTTAAAACATCCGAACGAAATTCCCGATATCCCCATGACATCGGGTGCTTCGGAAGCCGCTCTTTCGCAGGACAGCTTCAGACATTATTATGCGAAGAAAAACAAGAACGTAAAAAAGAAAAAATTCAGAAATGCCTATCATATAAAAGGTCAGAAACTCCCTTACAATCAGCTTCGTTTTATGGAAGTTCATATGAACGTGGGCGATGTTATTAAGAAAGCCAAGGAAAATCATGTTTCCCTGACATCCTACATTGCCACGAAGCTTATGATGAGCATCTACAAAGATATGCCGGTTCTAAACAGAATCCAGCCTGTCACCATCAGTATGCCTGTTAATCTGAGGAATTACTATCCTTCGGATACATCGAGAAACTTCTTCAATTCGGTAAATGTAAGCCATCTTTTTAAGAGCACGGATACCTTTGAAAGTGTGGCCGAACAGTTTAACGCGGATCTTAAAAACGAACTGACTCCCGAAATGGTTGAAGCCCGAATGTATGATTACGAAAAGCTGGAGAAAATTCTTTTTATAAGACTGGCTCCTCTTTTCCTCAAAAACCCCGTGGTTAAAATCGGTACACACCGTCAGGCCAAAAAGGTTACGGCCGTGGTTTCTAACCTTGGTATTTTAAAAGTTCCCGAAGAACTTTCGGATTATATTCTTTCCTACAATGCCTACTGCTCCACGAGTACAATGTTCGTGGTCTGCTCGACCTACAAAGACGATTTCGTGCTCGGCATCAGCAGCGCATACAAGAGCACTCAGGTTATCAGGGATTTTATTAAGAGTCTTTCCGACGAAGGTATTGAAATGACTCTGTATTCAAATGAAGTTATTGACGGATAAATCATAAAAAAGATAAAAAGGAGTAGCGGAAAATGAAAATGTGTCCGCACTGCAAAATAAATATCGGTGGAAATCTCGAGAAATGCCCTCTCTGCCAGAATCTTTTAACAGGTGAAGGCGAAAGGGATTATATCCCCAAAATCGAGATTAAAACAAGGTTAAGACGCAAGGCTTTTAAGATAGTCATGTTTGTCTTCTTCGCTTTGATAATCATTAATCTCGCGCTGGATTTCCTTTTCATAGAAACGGAGCATCCTTCGTGGAGCCCTCTGGTTGTCGCATGGCTTTTGGTAATCGGCTGGATCATCGAATTTATTATCAGGAAGCACTACAACCTCCTAAAAGCGATGTTCTTTACGATGATAGCGATAGTTGTGCTAAGTTTCTTCTCCGAAGCCTTCATCACACTCGCCTGGGATTTGCCGTATCTCGGCATCACAGCCGGATACATCGTACCCATCCTCTGCAGCGGAAATTTAGTGGCTAATTTCATTCTTTCATTTATAGACAAGCATTTTACCGACTACTCGTTAATATACATGTTCTTAAACATTCTGGTGGGCGTAGCGCCATGGATAGCACTTTTAATCTTCTACCGCAACAAGCCGCCACTTACCTGGTCCATCTGCATGGTAATAAATGTGCTGGCGTTCTTCGGTTTGATAGTATTTAAAGGAAGGACAGTACTCGCAGAGTTTAAGAAAAGATTTCATTTATAATATATAAATACAAACAATAAAAAAACGGCCGAAGCCGTTTTTTTATTTAATTATTTAGTGCTTTTTAATTTAACATGTGCATTACATTCTGGGTAATTTTATTTATCGGAACCAAACGATAATCCATTAAATACATCCGCCATCATGCCCAACATATCTGATGCTGAAACAGATGCCTGCTTAGCGTTTAAATTAACTCTGGTTCTCTTTCTGGTATTAATTCTTACGTAAATATCCTTTTCGGCAATTGACGTATCAGCAGCGTTGTATGCGCTACCCGCAGACAGTATGGTCATTATATTCGAAAGTGCCGTAAGGTTATTTATCAACTCATTCGTCTGGTCAAACACATCTTGGTCAAACACATACTTATCATAGACTGCTTCTCTGATGAAATATTTCATATAAAGATTATATTCCTTCATCCACTTAGCATATTCAACCATCCATGCCATTAACGAGATTGTAGTTACACCCACCAATAAGGGGGCTGCTATCCAGCCTACTCCGGGAACAAAGGACAACACTCCTAATCCCGTAGACGCAAGACCTAAACCTACGCCTGTTAAATCTCCTTCTGCGCCACTTACGACACAATCTACCGTCGACATAAATAATCCCAGTCCCGGAACTGTGCCTAAGCCTAAGAATTCAGCATGTAAGCAAAGAGAGGTAAATTTGGCTTTAAGCGCTTCTTTCGAAGGACATAATCCAAACGGATCCGTATAATTTGCAGGATTTCCCTGAACATATGAATATCTGTTTAAGCTTAACGGATTCTCTATGCTTCCGATAAGGATATCCTGATTAATAAATCTTTTTATTTCAGGATTATAATATCTCTGGCGCATGTAATAGAGGCCGTTTGATTCGGTTCTGACGCCGTCTTTTCCGTTATACAGATATTTGCTTATCGAAGAATCGCCGCTAAGGAGTTCGCCATATAAGCCATACGAATATTTGGCTACAGTTTGACCGTCTCTGTCACTAATAACCATCGTACTGCCCAGATGATTATAATGATGATGGAATTCTTTTGAACCTTCAATTTCATATACCAATCCATTACCGTATACAAACTGTCTTTCGCTGACCTTATTGTAACTGTCAGCACCGGTTCTAACATATTTACTTTCTACAAGAACTCTGGATAATTCTTCACTTGTATCTGTTATAAACTCTGTTTTTCCGTCTCCTGATATCAATGAAGTCCTTATATTTTCTGCATCGTAAGTATATCTTTCATCTCCGGCACTTATTAATCTGTTTCGACAGTCATATGATAATGTAGTCATTTGACCGTTAACCGGTCCGTATATCATATTTCCGTCTGCATCATATTCGATAGCTTCATCGTTAAACTTTATTAATCGGTTAGCATCGTCATATTCAAAGGAATCGCTCTTTAATTGTGCCGTGCCACTTGAAAGATTCGAAGAATCATAACCTTCAATTTCCGTTACATTGCCTGAAGCATCGTAGGAGAAATGGTAATCCAACAATGTAGCATATTCCAGACCTGACGCATCAACTCTTACATCTTTCTTTTCTTCAAGCAATCCGGTCGAACTGTAAGTGTATATTTCCTTAGTATTGTTCGCTCTGAGACAAGTCAGAATTCTGCCCGAAGAATCATATGTATAATTTGTCACTCTGCCATTGTTGTCAATTACATTCTTTAACCAACCGTTTTTATAGTATTCGTATCTGACAACTTCGCCGCCCGGATAAGTTAATGAAATAAGATTTCCTAATTCATCATAAGAGTATTTTATGACATTATTCTTATAATCCGTATAACTGGTGACTCTGTTTAAAGCATCAAATGTACGATATATCGTTCCGTTTTTATCTGTTACGCTTGTAACATTTCCATTTGCATCGTAGGAATAGCTAACGGTTCCCAATTCATCCGTGAACGAAGACAATCTACCCATCGAATCATATGAATAGGTTGTGTTTTGTCCTCTGGAATTGGTTTGTTTTTCAAGAAGTCCCTGTGAGTTATACTCATAGTTCTTAACACTGCCTATTGCAGAAACTTCTTTTACAACACGATTCATAGAATCATATGAATACTTCGATGTTCCGCCATTAGGATCTATAAGTTGTGAAATATTACCGGCTGCATCATAAACAATTGATGTGGATACAAGATTCTCTTTTTTAACGTTTAACACTCTTCCGAAATTATCATATTCATATTCTGTAACGCGAGAATCGTTAGCTGATAATTGTTGTATTTCAGTTATTACTTCACCATACTTATCATACTGATATGTTGTTTCTACTCCGTATGAGTCGATTTCAGAAGATAATCTTCCCATTAAATCATACGAACTGGAAGAAATAATATTGCCTTCTGAATCTTTAACTGAAGTAACATTTCCGGTTTTATCATATTGTGTATAAACGGTATTGCCTTCTTCGTCAGTTTTTGAAACTACTCTTCCCAAAGCATCATATGAATACTTTACGCTGTATTTCTCGCCTGAATCAGCTATCATATACGCTTCTGTCATTCTGTTCAAAGAATCATAAACCATATGTATTTCTTTGCCCAACGCATCCTTAAAGTATGTACAATTTCCGTTGTTGTCATAACCATACTTTTCTGTATAGCCTCGAGCATCGGTTTTGCCGGTTAATTGTCCAAAATCATCATATGTATACGCTGTTGTGTTTCCGCATGCGTCTTTTTCACTGATGAGATTGCCCTTAGCGTCATATGTATATGAATTCTTTACTACTCCCGATTCTGTTACCTGAGTTAACAGTCCTTTGGAATTATACAGATATTCTTCATATTCGCCGCTGGCGTATGAGATTTTCTTGACATTTCCATCGGTGTAATACTCACATTTGGTAATTAGACCGTTTTCGTCCTCTCCTTCGATGCATCTGGTGAGGCCGTCATATCTGTAAAGATGAACTGTTTCTCCGTCTAAATACATCTCTGTTAAATTGTTCATCAGATCATATTTGTTTATGATTGTTCTTTCGTCATTTAAGACAGTTTTTACACAATTTCCGACAGAGTCATATTCGTATTTTATATTGCTTCCGTCAGGATATAATGCTTTGATTAATTGACCCTTATTATCATATTCATACTTGATAGTATTGCCGTTACTATCTTTTTCGCTTTTAACGTTTCCGTTCATATCGTATGAATAATAAGAAGTATTGCCTAAAGCATCAGTTTGCGAAGTCACCTTTCCATTTACATTATAGGTGAAATATGTGTTATTCCCCTGTGCGTCGGTGATTTGTGTATTATTTCCAAAATCATCATAATACAGCAATGTCTTATTACCGTTATAATCGGTTACAGACTCAACCAAGCCGTTATTATAGGTATAATAGGTGCTTCCTTTTCCTTCTGTGTATTCCTCGGTCAATTGTGCATTATCATTGTAATAATATTTTTTATCTGCTCCTCTGTTATCTTCCTGGCTGATAATACAGTTATTGGAATTGTATTCCATTTTAACAACCCTTCCGGAAGAATCTGTCATGTAAACAGGATTTCCGAAACTGTCATAACTGATTACAGTTTCTTCTCCGGCAGCATTCACAGTTTTGATGATATTTCCCTTGGAATCGGCCTGCCAAATACTTGTATTTCCATAATAGTCGCTCTCTTTAATTGTTCCGTCAGACTCATAAATGTATGAATCATACAATTTTCCATTCTGCTTTTCACTGACTATTTTTCCTTCAGGATCAACTTCAATGACCTTTTCCAAACCGTTGGGCTCTTGAACGTCAATAACAGTTTTTCCGTCTTCAAGCAAAGTATAAGACATATCAATGGCATTACCAAATGCATCTTTTTGCTGGGTTACTCTGCCTTTTTCATCATATACATTTGTAATATAGATACCCTGCTGGCTGTTGCTGCCTTCTATAATTCTGTGATTTTCATCATATTTGTAACTTGTTGTATTTCCGTCAGGATAAACTATAGAAATCAAATTATCAAAATCATCATAAACATAGTAACTGCTTCTGCCATATGAATCACTGACTTCTGAAACAAGACCTTTTTCATTATGTATTACTGTTAATGATTTTTGTGATATCTCTTCTGTGATAATTGTTTCAACATCCGCATAACCGAATAACAGTTTTTGTCCCTTGGGATTAATCATTTGTGAAAGTCTTCCAAGCGAATCAAAAATATATCTTGTTCCGTTTGCGAACTGAATTACATAAGTATCATCATCCTCTTTTGTCAGATAACAATCTCTCATCTCCCCGTTAATGCAGGTATACTTGCCATAGGTATATTTTCTGTCACCTACCAAATAAACCTCATCATCAACGTTCTTTCCCATATAATTGCCTTCGAGAACGTCATCGTCAATAAATGATACTACTCCTCCCGGATTGGAATAAAACCAGATAAAGCCTCCTTTATCTTCCAGTTTTATTTCATAAGGATTGTACCAGCCATAACCCATTTCACCTCTGTCACTGGTTGAACCGGAATTATAATTCATTTCAAACGATAATTCTGCATTACCTTTTACAGTAATCGGATAAGCTTCATCCGTATAAAAACCTGTTGCAAGATCTATCGGATCACCTTCCAGTTTTTCAATATACTCAAACTTATATCTGTTTTTCTGAAGATGAGAATTAATCGGATGTATTCGAACTTCGACACCATAATCCTCTAGTGATGTATCTTTGAAGACCATTTCGATTAAATTGTAATAATACTCTTCTTTGTCAAAAATTCCGTTATACATATACATTTTATATGTTCCGAAATAGGTCTGTCCGGGTTCCAGAACTTTAAACTTGAAACGTCTGCCTCCGGATACAACTACTCCTGTTCCGACATTAGAAGGATCAGACATCACTATATCCGATACATATTCCGTAGTTTCTCCCGTTTCAACATTTGTATAAGAAATCTCCTGGTTCGGCATATCGAAGCGGCCGATTGTGGTTGAGAAATCATATTTGGGATATTCGGAAGTATTTGTTATCGCAAAGTGAACATAGTAATATTCTCCGGCGTATGCTTTATCTTCCGGATACACATCAATTACAATTCCTTCTCCCAGATTAACATCTATTGAAGTGTTTGCATCAAAATGGAACGAAACCGCCTCGTTGAACGGCATCAATATTCCTTTAAAATCAGCCGAAATATTGTATTCACCGCGTTTGTCGCCGCGAACTATCCAGGATGTTTGTTTGCTTTCCTGTCCACGGATGCTTCCCATGTCATTCTTTAAGCTTTGTTTTTCTTTTAAATTAGCTAAAGAGAGGCCATTAGGTAAATTTAATACCGCATAGCAATTATTAATAACAAATTTGCGGTCGGCCTGATTCATTACACCTAATTCAACATTGAACATATCTTTTAACCAGGATATGCCGCTCTTTGTTGACATATACGAAACGATGGGCACAACTTCATCATCTTCATCGTTGTGAACAATTATCGGCTCAATCATTAAATTTGAACAGATTTCATCTGCATCTTTCATGATATAGAATGTGCATCCATCGCCGAATTCATCACCTTCTTCAAGATAAATGATTTGAACAGGGATAGGTTTCTTTTCAAATGTTACAGTAAATTCAAATCTGTATGAGCAGTAGTTTTTCGGATTTGAAAAATCAACTCCGGCCTCAACCATTTCCTCTAACGTCATTCTTGTTACCGTAAGATTACCTACTACCAAATCATCCTTAACCAAAGCTAATTTATATTTCAAAGTTTCAAATTCACTTACAGTTATGGTTTCTTCTTTCGGCAGATATTCTGTCTTATATGCAGCAATAGTAACTTTTCCTGCATCTGCAACTACATCAACATATCCGAATCTGTCAGCTTTTAAAGTAATTCCTTTGTCAGAGCC
Source organism: Lachnospiraceae bacterium (assembly GCA_017962225.1). GTDB lineage: Bacteria > Bacillota > Clostridia > Lachnospirales > Lachnospiraceae > UBA3766. Next base: position 4,710 of record JAGCVT010000149.1, on the reverse strand, counting down.
AACTTTAATATATACGGATGCGTAAGGAAGTCCTTTTCCGTTTTCATCCGTTACCTGAACTTTGGCAAGACCTTTATAATTTCTTTCATATACTTTGACAATCGCTGAGGTCGATCCTGTGTTTCCTGAACTGTCTTTAACAGTAAGAACAACCATATACTGACCGGGAGTATTATATTTATACTTGATGGTAGCGCCATAGCGAACATCACCATTTCCCATGTCCCATTTATATTCGGTTATTCTGACATTATCATATGATTCAAGACCGTCAAATTCCATCTCCATTCCGGCGATTCCGGTGTAGTTTTCGGCAAGAATGGCAACAGGATTAACGTCATCCGTATCATCCGCATATCCGTATACTTCTTCGGATACAGCGCAGTTTCCTGCCGTATCATAAGCTTTTACCTGATAAATATAATTCTGTTTGGGAATTACATTTTCATCCAAATATGATAATTCGTCAGTTTTGGCAATAGTTTCAAATTCACCGCCAACTTCTCTTCTTAAATATTCTACCTGAGAGAAATCATTGGTTTCAGCCAGTGCTACAGAAACATTAATTGCAAAGTTTCTCGTTTCGGCTTGAACACTATTGATTACGGGTGCGGTTTTATCGAGAACGTATGAAGCCAGATATGCTTCGCTCTCGTTTCCGTAGTTGTCTACAGCAATTGCTTTAACACTGTAGTTTCCTTCTTCGATCTTATCCGTATCCCAGCTAATGTTAGACGAAGTATAATTTCCGCTGGCCGAAGTTTCTCCGATTTTTGTCCAGATTTGCGACTCATTTTCTTTACTGTATTCTAATCTGACCTTGGATACTCCGCTGTTATCAGTACATACAACAGTAAAGGTCGGATCTGCTTTTAATCTGTTTCCGGATTTGGGAGATATTCCATGAACTATCGGTGCTTCATTGTCTTTTATAACCGTAACGATTATTTCATCAGAGCAATCTCCTTCATTGCCTGCCACATCAACAGCAGAAACCTTATAAAGATATGTGTCTCCAACTTTTACATTTGCATCAAAGAAATTGATAGACTTTACTTTTTCACCTACCACTTTGTATATGCCGTTGGAATTATCTGCTCTATGAACTATAAAATGATCAATATCGGAATTGGTTTCCTGATCCGGCTGATTCCATTCTATTTCAACTCCGCCTTCATATTTGTCGCACTTAAGACCCTGAATCTTGTCTGGCACAGTTCTGTCAACCGTATACTCGGCAATAATGTCTTTTCCGTCTGAAAGAGGAGCATTCTTGTTTCCGCAAATATCGTATACTTCAAACTTAATAAACAGCGAGCCTTCACGAATTTCCGAAATATCAAAATTCTGAGTTAATTTAGCGTGTGTCACATTCGAATCCGCATTAACTTTGCCTATCTCATTAAAAATAATATTATCGGTTGAATAACTGAATACCGCATAACCAAGCATATTGTCATCAGTAGCTTCAACACCCAGTTCAAGAACATTGTTATATCTTGATATAGCGGGGTAAATAGCATTAATAATCGGAGCTGTTGTATCCGAAACCGTTTCAGCCTTAACGATATCGGATTCTATTCCACGGTTATCAAGATTATCATATCCAACTACTCTAAATGAATACTCTGTATCGGGTTTGAGATTATCAACATAAACACCAAGTGTATCAGTTATTTTCTTGATTCGGACATATTCTCCGTCAACCAACTGTTCTACCGCAAAATATCCGAAATCGTCTTCTACAGCATCTTCCCATTCCAGTTTCACATAAGAAGAAGCAGCAGAAACATTGGTAATAACAATTTTTGCTATTCCCGTATTATCAACCGTATATCTTCTGGTAAAGTCTTCCACACTCTTGTTTCCGGAGCCATCTATTGCATAAGCATTAAAGTAGTATTCTCCGTCTGTAAGAGTTGTTGTATCAAATGTAAATGTTGCCTTTCCGTTTACGGCGTTTTTCTCTTCAACATCAATCCATTCTTCTGCATCTAAGGCTTTATACTGAATACCGATAGAATCAACACTCTTATTATCCTGTGCGGTAATCTCTATTTTTACATCAGAATTTACTCTGCCTGCACGAGGATAGAATTCTTTGATTTCGGGAGCAAATTCATCTTTTTCTATAAGAACAACTACTCCGTCGCTTAGTTTACTCTTGTTTCCAAATGAATCGTAAGCAATAACATAATATTCGTATGTGCTGCCTATATTAACATCCTTGTCTGTGTAAACAGTGTTATATCTGCCGGAAAGATTGCAAATAATCTTATCTTCTCCATAGGTTGCTCTGTGAATTTCGTATCCGGCGCAATCTGCACTTACAGATGCATCAAATATAATATTGACATTACCATTATCAGCTATAGCCCTGAAGTTTTCGGGAACTTCGGGACCTACTTTATCAATAATGTATGTAACTTCCTTGGTATCTTCATTGCCGTCAGCATCAGTCAGGACATATCTGATTTCATAACTGTCCTCACCAGTAAGATCACTGATATCCCATGTGTATGTTGAATAAAGTCTTCCATAGGATGCTACCTTTTGAGACAGTCTGTTAACGATTGTTTCCCATTCGCCTTCTGCATTCCTAATCTGAACAGCAACCTTATTGCCGGTGCTGTTTCCGACATTTTCATAATAAACACTAAGAACTATGCTGTCGCCACCGATACCCTTGTTGTCATCGGGAGTTACCGAAAGAATCTTAGGCATCTTTACTTCTGCTTCAAGGACAGCACTTCTTTCGGAAGTATTTCCGGCTTTGTCCACTGCTTCGACAGTAAACTTATATACCTGAGTTTTTTCTAAATCTGTTGCTTTAAATGTAGTTTCTTTTACGTTTTCAGCCAGTAATTCTCCGTTAGCATAAACATTGTATCCTACAACTTTTACATTATCGGTTGAAGGAGACCATTCAATGCTGATGGATGATCCTGTTCTGCTCTTAAGGCCAAGATTCTGAGGAGTGCTGGGCGCTTCCGAATCCTTCTTGGTTCTGATATTAAGCGCAGGTGAAGATGTGGCCTTATTTCTCTCGTTATCAAATGCAAATACGGTATATGTATACTGCATATCTGAATCTACAGAATTATCAACGTAAGAAGTATTACTTGTAACTCCGAGGAGTTTTCCGTCTCTGTAAATTTCATAACCTAAAATACCATTGTTATCTTCTGCACCGCCAAAGCTGAAAGATACACTTTTTTCTGTTATCTGAGTTTCAATAATAAATGCAACTGCGCTGGGTGCTTCATCGTCCTCTATAGCATATTCAACAGAATTGGATATGCTGGAGATAGGCTGAACGAAATGATATTCCTTCTCCTTCTTCTTAAGAACAATCTTGTTAAATCTGGTTGTTCCTGCAGAATTAGTAAAGTTAATTGTCTGAACATACTCACGTCCTGTGGTGCTCTTCTTTCTGGAGAAGATGGTTGTGTGTGTTCCGGATGCAATAAAGTTTCGAGCATTGTTCTGTGTAAAATCGCCACGCAATTCAAGCACACCGGCTGTAAGATATGTCGAATGATCATTGTATGAGTTGAAAGTAAAGTTTCCGTTTGCCAAAACATAGTCATCATCATTTACCATTATGAGATAACCATAACGTTCAACATTGATATTATTTGATACGGTTATTTGCGCTTTGTCTACATACAAAGCTGCATTTAAAACTAAATTGCCGGCACTAATATTCTTTCCGTTTCCATACATTTTATCATTCACAGTAAGGGTTCCTTCTACTGACAAATCTTCCTGAAGATTTGAACCACCTGTAACCTGTAAATTGCCGCTGCAAATGCCGTTCTTAATCTGGGAAGGATTAGATACGATTACTGTTCCTGAACCATTAATGTTTTCAGTTTCATCTGTGAAAATGCCTGTTACGGTAAACGAGGATTTCATTTCCAATTCTTCTGAATTCTCGTTTATAAAGTTTGCGAACTGAGAATTGTTGCTTTCGGTAATAGTCTGTTTTGTGTTTCCTGTGAATTTTACAGTATTGTTTCCTTTACCGAAATAAATATTTCCTCCGATCTGTTCGAAGTTGCCTTTAATCTCAATAGTACCATCTGAAAAATCATTAGAAGAAGTTTTAGGATAATAATAGAAGTTACCATTAATTAGCAGGTAATCTTCGGAATTATTCATATCAAATTTACAGGAACCTGCTCCGTATGAAATATTTCCTTCGTTTTCAGAATCAATGGTTTGTACTCTTAAGTCTCCGTTAACGATTAATTTTCCGCCATTAAAGTCAATCTTACCGCCCATAGCGATTAAGTCGCCATTTACCGTAAGAGTTTTTCCGTTTAAGTCAAGAGTATCATCCCACAAATACAGATTTGCATCATATACTTCATTTTCTGTAAGTGTCCATCCAAGTTCATACGAATTTTCTCCAAAAGAAACTCTGCATCCGTTTCTTACGAATGTATCGTATTTAATCATTCTGTTGAATGAAACACCCGCTTTGCTATAATTGCTAATTTCAAGATTAGCAAAATATGAGCCTTCGTTTAATTCAATAATCTGAAGATCTGTACCATTAAGAAATGTCTTATGACTTCCGCTTAACTGAAGATATCCGTTTCCGCTTAAATTTCCTCCCAGAGTAAATGCGCCCCAGCTCGCTATATAATAACAGCCGTCTGCTACGGACATGTTTCCTTTTACCGTTATCGAAACATCACTGTT
>JAGCVT010000148.1 GCA_017962225.1 Lachnospiraceae bacterium | reverse complement strand
CAATAATCCTGATTTTATTATTCTGTGCCAATCACTGATCATAATTTACTTAATCTTCTCCACAACTTTAATCGTGTCTTTTACGTTTGCTGCGAAAACCTTCGCATCCGAGAGTTTGCCTACGACACTGCCGTAATGTGTCGGAATTGCAATCTCGGGATTGATTTCGTTTACAAGCTCTGCTGCCTTTTTCGCATCCATTGTATATGTGCCGCCGATGGGAATGAGTGCGATGTCGCAGATGACTTCTTTTGCTTCTTTGATGGCGTCGATATCGCCTGCGACATAAATTCGCTTGCCGTCGATTTTAAGAATATATCCACACCAGCCTGCCGTCTTAGGATGGAAGGGCTTTAGGATGTTGTACATGGGTATGGTCTCAAATTCGAGGTCACCAAGCTCATGATATGTGCCGGGCTTGACGGTTTCTATTTCTTTTACGTCCGCCTTCTGAGCCTTCGCAAGCATCTTCTCAGGCACCACGAGCACCGTATCGTCCTTTTTAATCTTGTCGATATCTTCGGGCGAAAAATGGTCATAGTGTTCGTGCGTGATTAAGATGAAGTCGGCATCGTGTGTTTCGTTATCAATCTTAAAAGGATCAATATAAATCGTACCGGCATCAGATTTTATTCTGATGCTGTTCTGCTTAAAAACATCAATATTATCCAACATACATATTCTCTCCCAACAGAATTATATCTTATTATAGCACACAATTCGTTCGTTTCTCATATCATTGCATAACATAATTTCATTATCTGATGTGTCGTATGCGTATACAATGTCCTTTGCATCCTCAGAATCGTCCACGAGTTCGGACAGAATATTGTTAAATCCATTGAGTAAATCGCGGTTGTAGTGAATCGTTTTTTCGTTCTCAAATATCGCATTGTAAAGGATTCCTGACTCAACCAGATCCTGGAAGAAATGACTGCCGTAGGAAAGTTCGGGATTGTAGCCAGCCTTGGAGTCTGATATCTCGCAGATTGCCTCATATTCACTGATATCGGCAAATGCCGTCGGTACGCCGAGTTCCGGCGATGTGGTACCGATTCTGCCGGGAACCATGAGAAGCATTTTTTTATTCTTCTCACGCATCTTCCAGTTGATGGTTCCGATGACCTTGGCGATTTTATATTTGTCGCGGTAAGGCATGTTGTAATAGTTAACGGGATCGACGTAGACGATTAAGTCGAGCTTCTCCGTTCTTGATAAACCCATCGCGGATTTCTTACATTCGAAAAGAATTGTCGCAGGGTCAATATATTCAGGCAATGTCGTCTCCGCGAGATCCTCAAATACCTGCAGTGGACGACACTGAAGTAAGTTAATTACATAGTCTCCGTTTTCGGATAAATTAATCGTAAATTCAATATCCACAGGATGCTCGTACGCGCCTTGAATCGTTGCTAACGTGTCTCTCATCTGCTGCATCAATACTTCCTTTGCAACCACGCCCTGACACGAAATAAACTCTATGATTCTGCTCTGTCCGCGCTCATAAAACATCCTCTCAGCATCGTAATCACGCTCTAACAAAAGCTTCTTTAAATACTGCGGCATAAATGGTTTTATGACATCTAAAGAAACCTTCTGAAGTTCTCCTGCACCACGGTTTATTAGTTCAAGTTTTCGCTGCGAATATCTGTGCTTTTCACCGCTGTCTTTGGCTATTGTGGCAAGAGGTTTATCGAGGCTTACAAGTCGCGGATATGAGCCTTCTGTGCGGTCTACAGCCGATGTTCCGAGGCCCATTACAAGACGTAACATTCCTGCAGTCGGATCAAGTGATTCCATGAAGCGGTAAGGGCTGTATGAATATCCTACGCCAGCTGCACAAGGCATGTAATATTCGCCGTAGTACGAGCCTGAAACTCTCTGAATTAAAAGTGCCATCTGCTCGTCACGCTTCTGCAATCCTCTCCTGCTTCTGTAGTCAAGCGCGGACTTGCTCATTGTACTTGCATATACGGTTCTGATTGCATCTTCTAACTCTTTTAATCTTTGATCCATATCACCCGAGTTCGGGCAGAAAACCGATTCGTATTTGCCCGCAAAAGCATTACCGAAGCCGTCCTCAAGGATTGATGAAGATCTTACGATGAAAGGATCCTGACCGTAGTATTCGAGTAATTTTACGAACTCTTCTTCCATATCTCTTGAGAATTTTCCTTCGTGCAGACGCTTCGCAAATTCATCCGCCAGCGAGAAAAATTCCTCTTCTTTTCTCTGTCTTATTCGTATATCCCAGAAATGATTTTCGACTATGAATGTATAGAAAACATCCGAGCCCATGTAAAACGAATCGTGCGGCTCAAATTCCTCAAATATGTCGGGACGCTTGTTTTCTACTATCTTTCGTGCAAGCAGCATACCGCAGGCCTTTCCGCCTATCATACCGGTACCTATCATTCGTTTTTTGACGTTAAAATAATCCTCGGGCCTGAAGTTTTCTTTTATCATCACACGGAGTCTTTCATCACGCGACATCATGATATTACACATACGTGCGCACTGTTCCGTTACATCCATTCCGTTCTCGTACATGGTCTCGGTCATCTCGAAAAATCTGTCCCAGCTGTCCTTATTGCCACGATCCGAATTAAGTGCTTCGTTACCCAATATCTGATAAAAATGGCTTGCTTTTACACCGTCTAAAATCGGCTCAAACACGCCCGTTTCAGGCACGTAAAGGTGCGGTAAAAACATGGTCTCCGAGTATCTGTTCCATACCTTGTCCGGTCTTACATATACGTTTGTTTTATTCGAATAAACGTCGAGGAAAAGCTGCGTGGTATCTCTGATTTTGGCTATAGCATTAAAGGAGTGTTTGCCTCTGATAAGAGGGAAGAATGCGACCGTATCGAGGATAAAAAGGAACGGACAGGTAACCTGGAAAAAGTTGCCCATCATAAGGTCCGTCGCCCATGCGGTCTGAAGTTCTGAAAGGCAGTCGAATACATAGAAGGCGTCTCTTCCTTCTTTTTCGATGAGTTCGTGTATCGCCACGGTGAATGTTTCGAATCTGTGCGAGAGTTCTACATTTACAATCTTTAAACCCTCCATCTCCGTAAAGAAAGGCTCATGCGACGCAAAACGAATATAGATAAGATTTCTCTTATCTTTTATGGCCTGTTCTACATAAGGCTTCACGAAAAGTTTGAAGTCTTCGAGATCGTCCACTCTCCATACAACATTGTCTCCGAGACGTATATTGTCGAATCTTTTATCCATCTCGGGAATTCCCGATAACACTCTGTCAAATGCTGCCATAATACCCCTCCTAAAAGAAATAAAAAAGGGCAAAGACATCTGTTATTTCAGACATCTTTGCCTTTATGCATAAAGTATATCACTATTAATTTATTTAAACAAGGTCATTCTGGAATCTTGAAAGATGCTCGTACGGCTGGATTAATCTGCCTCTGTAGAGCCCGCAGCCGTCGTTTACGAGGCTGTTGTCTATTGCGCCGAACATATTGACGTCAACCTTGTTTAACTCAAGCTGCTGCAGTTTCATGCCTCTCTCGTATGCATCATCGAAAAACTTGTTTTCGCCTACGGGAATTTCTTCTCTTCTTGCGCGTTCCTCTTCCTGCCTTTTCTCATAACCTAAGTGGTTTGCAGGTCCGATTTCTGCCATATCATCCATTTCTTTTGTTCTAAGCTGCACTTCGATATTGCTCCTTGATGCGTTATCAAAGAATGCAATGTGAAGCGAACGATAGCCGTACATATTCGGCTTTTCAATGTAATCCCTGTAATACTGTCTGCACTTTTCGTCGATTCTTAAACTGAAATCATCTTTTCCCGAAAGCTGCGGCTCAAACCCTCTCTCCTCAAGGAATTCAGGAAGTGCATTTGCTATTTCGTACAGGTACTTAAGTTCTATTTCTTCTTTGTTGTCTCCGGGTTTTAAGTGGCACGCAGGCATCGAAATAACTATACGATAGGCAATCAGATCTTTTATTCTTCCGATACGGTTTTTAATCTCGCTCTCTGACGGAAATTTTCCGGTCGTTGTGTAGTAATCATAGATATACTCGACGATATTTCCGTTTATCTTTTCTTCAAGTCTTATAACAGATTTAATTCTGCCCTTAAAAGTAAATGCCAGGAACGGATATTTATCTGCCAGAAACTTATAAAACTCTCTTATCTGCTGAGCCTGCGATGTAAGGAAATCATTGTGCTCAAGGAGTTCTATCATCTGCAGTATGCAGTTACTATGCGCCAAGTCTATACCATTACCGTTTTCTATTGCATCCGCCTTTAAATCCTGCCAGTATCTGTGCAGTATTTTTACCACGGTATCACCATTATATAAATAATCATTTAACGAAATCATCTTTTTCCTTTTATGATGAAAAACTAAACCATCATATCCTTTTACATCATTTTATTTTCATAATCCTGCAAATCGTGAAAAATATTATCCACAACAGCAACATTACCTTCTAAACGATACATCATAAAATAATTATGCGACAAAAAATTAATTCGCCTGTATCCGTATTTCTTCAACTTTGGATTTTCACATAATTTCAAGCTTCCTGCAACCCTTGCCAAATTATCTACTGTAGCTTCAAAATCATCGAGTACGCTCTGCGCTGCCTGTTCGTTTTTCTTCTCAAACAGAATATATACAATGAAAGCTTCCAAATCTTCTTCCGCATCTGATGTAATTACAACTTTATAATCCATACTTCTTCCTCATTTCGGATATTACATCATCCGCATCCTTAAGTTTTCCTTGTTTCGCATGTTTTCTTGATGTTTCAAGCTTTTTTAGCATTTCTTCCTCTGACATTACTGTATAAGGAGAAGCAGGTACTCTTTTAATTTCAAAAGGGAATCCATTATTTGCAACGGCCTGTGTCAAAAACATTCTAATAGCCGAAGTAGTATCCGTGCCCAATTCCTTAAAAAGGTTATCTGATTTAGTTTTTAATTCATCATCTACTCTGATTTGAATAGTACTTGACATATGAATCACTCCTTTGTAATGTTTTATACTTACATTATATTGCTATCTCATTACATTTGCAATGTTTTATCAAGATCAAATATCGTTTATTTATGTATAAAAAAAAGAGACTCTCCTAAGAAAGTCTCTAATGAATATAATCAACTGTTTACTAACAATGCGCAGAAATGAAGTTTTCGATTATGTTATTAACTTCTTCAGGATTGTCTGTATTTGAATTATGTCCCGCACCCTCGATCCATTCGATGGGAATACCGGACTGCTCTGCCCATTTTTCGTTATACTTTTTCGTAAACCCTGCGTGGTCCTTTGTACCGCAGATTAAAAGAGCAGGACATGTAATTTCATACGGCAAGTCTGCCCTGATTGCCTGCGCAACAATGTAAAAGCCGTGCCCTGCAAGCTTTGCATATCTGGCCTGATCCTTATCGTATGTAAGCATCATTCTGTACATACAGCCTCTGCCGTAACGCGAGGTCGCAACACCGTCGGTTCCGTGGCGAAGAAGTAACTTCCACGGATATAATCTGTACATAAGTTCAGTATGTTCAAGCGATTTGATTTCCCATTCTTTGTAGTACTTTCTCTGAATGGGCGCAGAATCGATTATTATAAATCCTGCAAGTTTTCCCGGGAAAAGCTCAGCGTACATCTGGCCTACATATCCGCCCATGGACTGGCCTATGATGATCGGATGGTCATACCCTTCTTTTATGAGGATTTCGTCTAACCACTTTGCCTTGTCTTCGAGCGTAAAATCCATTTCAAACGGATAGGAAAACGCATGTCCCGGAGCGTCCCATACAAGCACGGAATAATCGTACTGAAAGTACTGGATCTGCTTGATAAACAGTCTGTGGTCCGCGGTTAAACCGGGCAAAAATACCAGCTGCGGAACATCGTCGGCTTTCTTTTCATTCGTCCAGTAGACAATGCTGCCCTTCGATGTTTTTAATTTTTTTCTTTTCATACCATATCCCCACAATACTTAATCCGTCAGACGCATTTTATCCACGATGGGAAGTAAAGAACCGTCCACAGGACTAATCACAAGCTGATGTCTGGAAGCTCTGTAAATATCAGTCTTGTTGTAATCATATCTCCAAAATTCATACAGCTTACCCATTTTTACAAAATGTGCTTCAAGCATACCGTTGATGAATTCGAACTCGTCGTTGATGGTATCCACGAGATCCTTCTTAAAATCAAGCGAAAACTCGTCGAAGCTTGAATCCATTCTTTCCGAAGCGTTAATGATTTTGTTTAATCTTTCCTTGAATCTGCTGTAGCTCTCTGTAGCAGAATAGTTTTTAAGTATATCTTTTGATGCTTCTACAGCGTTTAAAAGATCTTCCAGAATGTCGTTGTAAAAAGCTATGCTGTTGTAATCGTCCGGTAATTCGTAGTTAACTCTTCTAAGGTTATTAATAGTAGTATTATCCATATCAACACCCTCCTTTAAAAATAATTAGGCGAACCTTTTTGCCTTTATACCATTATCCTATGGATTCGGTGCGAAATATATGGATACTTGCGTGCATTACGCTTATGTATTTGCACATTCAGAGAAAATTACGCTCCTAAAACTTCCTGTGGCAATAAATACAGCCGTAAAGATTTCTCTCCTGCAGTCTGCCGCAGTGCGGACATTTAACCTTTTTACGCATCGAAACTTCCTGCTCGAGGACATCTCTGGGCACTTCTCCCTGAGGTTTCTTTAAGAAGCGGAATATGTTGTTAACAATATTCTGAATGGATTGTTCATCCTCTAAAATCTGAGCCTGTTTTCTCACAAATGCTTTCGGCAGATCTTCAATATCGTCACATGCGAAGAATATTTGTTTCTTCGGGTCGTTTGCTTTTAATCTTAAAAATCTGCTCCATTCGTTCTTAACCCATGTGGCCTCGAAGTATTCGGGCTTCGTACCGATTACAACCATTACGGGCGCACTCTTTAAAGCCGCGAAAATATAAGGCTCGAATTCGATGCCAAGCTTGTCTCTTAAAGTGATTCTTGAGAAGAATACTTTATAGCCCAGCTTGGTGAGCTGATCATATAACTTCATTCCGACCTCGCTGTCATAGGTCTGCTTGCCGTTGTCCGATTCCTTGTAGCAGATAAAGACATCGTAAGGCTTTTCGTTGGCCGCAATATTAAGATACTCTACCTGGATTTTATAAATTTCTTCGGCGCATGCGGCGATTTTTTCTTTTTGTTCCTCATCGCACAAATCCAGCGCTTCCAGATAATACGGAGATGCCAAAATACTCTCGTCTTTGATTCTGTGAAGTGTCGGAAGATATTTGCTGCTTAAAGGATCTTCGACATATTCGATACCGTAATCGCAGAGGGTCTCGGACCATAAAATATCCGCGAACGGAGGATTCTCGTCGAGAATCTGCTCATATATTTCAAATGCTCTGTCAAATTCACACTGCTGTCTTAATTTATTGGCTCTGTTAAGTGCATCAATGTATTTTCCGGTTTCACCGCAGATAATGTTGGTTACGCCGCAGAATTCACATGTACAAACCGAACTGTTAACCTTAAGAACGCCCCCACAGGACTGACAGTTAATTACTTCTGCTCTCATTTTTTTCTCCTTTTACTCCAAAAAGTTACATTCTTGCAACTTCTTTTATTGTAACATAAAAAGTCCCAAAGAAATATAATTCTTCGGGACTTTTACATTTTGTTTTTAAGTCTGTTATTTGGGTTTGTGAGCATTCCAGAATTTGTTCTCTCCGCCTTCAATCTGGCTTAAATCTTCAATTCCGTATGCTTCCATGATTTTTTTAAGCTTCGGAATGGTTACCGTGGTCTTGCCGGTTTCCCATGCGCAGATTGTGGTAGCGCCTACTCCGATTAATTTCCCTGCTTCGGCCTGAGTAAGATGCAGGGATTTCCTCCACTGTTTTAATGTCATTTTCTGTTTCATATAACATACCCTCTACATAAAATACATTATATCTTCCCACCTCCTTATATTATACACCCGTTTGTCAAAAAATGTTATTTATTATGTCTGCTTTCGTAATCCATGTTAATTTCCTCGCAGCAGTCGGCCATTGCCCTGCCCATTGAGGCCCTGCTTTTGGCACGTCTGGCACCGGTTACCATCTTGTCAAGACACGCGAAATTGTGTCTCGTGCCGACTTCGTCGCACTCGTAATTAACCGCTCTGTCGGCACCTATGCCGAATCTTCCGGCCACATCAATTGCATCAATGTTTGCACCTAAGAAAAGAAACTCCCAGCCGTATGTTTCCTTCTGTTTTTCAACGAGCTTTTTAACCTTGTCGTAGGTGTACTTGCGAGAAGAATTTTCCATTCCGTCGGTTGTGATGATAAACAGAGTCTTCTCCGGTCTGTCCTCCTCTCTTGCGTACTTGTGCACGTTTCCGATGTGGTGGATTGCTCCGCCGATTGCATCAAGAAGTGCTGTGCATCCGCCCACGAAGTACTGCTTGTCGTTCATCGGCTCTACCTTTTCAATCGGAACCCTGTCGTAAATCACATTTGAGTCATCATTGAAAAGCACCACGGAGATAAATGCCTCTCCCTCTTCCTTTTTCTGCTTTTCTATCAGTGAATTAAAGCCGCCTATAGTATCCAATTCAAGCCCGCTCATCGATCCGCTCTTGTCTAAAATAAATACAACTTCCGTTAAATCCTTTCTCATAATGAATACCTCCTAAAAGAAATGTTTTTTGTTTTGTGAGGTCATTATACAAAAAGAAAAATTAAAAAAGGTCGCATGAAAAGCGACCTTAAAAATGTTGTATTTTATTGGATTTTTAGTCTTCCGGGATAAGAATCTGCAGTCCTCTTTCTTCGAGTTCTACTGCAATTTGGAAAATATCATATATTTCGTTTTCAATAAAGAAACTGAAAATAATATCTGTCATATCCGAATTAGAAAATGCAAAACCGGCTTTCTGAAGTAAATCCTTTGACTGATCCATATTCAGCTTTGCGCCAATGCAAAGGCAGAGCGCCGTCAGTTTCTTCGGATGATGATTCTTATTGTTTTTTATTTTTGAAAATGTTTTTTTATCTACACACGCACCATTATAAACTTCAGGCGCTTTCAAACCCTTTTCTTCCATCAGGAAAAACAGGTATTCCGAAAAAGTATCGGATAAGTGTTCAAGGCGCTTTCTTAATGCCTCGATTCCCTCGGGAGTCAAACCGTATCCGTCAACAAGCGGATTAATTGGTTTACTTTCGCAGGGTTCTTCTTCACAGACATCTGCAAGAATATCAGCATTAAAACATGGTGCTGATTCGGTACTCTTCCTGCCTGATTTATGAACGTGCTCCTTACGTCTTATGCTGTATGCCGCATTGCCTAAAAATCTGTGAGAATACTCTTCATCAGTCTTTTCTTCTACATAATTTTCGTCTATGTATTCTTCGAGTCTTGCAGAAATCTTAGCGGAAAGATTCGTTGATTCGGGATCGAATACCACGATATAGACTTCCATATCTTCTTTAAGAAGGAATGTATTTATTTCATCAAGCGCAGCTCTTAAGCCCGCTTCTTTCGGAAAGCCGAAACTGCCTGTGGATATAAGAGGAAAAGCAATCGATTTAATATTGTTTTCCTTTGCCATTTCAAGGCTCTTTTTATAGCAGTCCCTGACTAATTTTTCGGTTGTTTCCTCATCCGTAAAATGCGGACTTACCGCATGGATTATATACTTCGCGGGAAGATTAAATCCGGGCGTTATGAATACATCGCCTTCTTTTACGACGCCGATTTTTTCTTTTCTGTAGTTTAAAAGCTCATCAAAGCCTGCTGCCTTATAAACTGCAGAATCACAGCCCGAGCCGACCGTAGGGTGGCCGTTGGCGGTATTGACGATGGCTTCGGTATTCATTTTTGTAATGTCGTTTCTGACGATTTTTAATGACATATTTTACTCCGGCATAAACTCCATTATATCTTCGTTTGCGTTATCATCCGTTACTTTGATTCCGAATTTATCGGTTATTTCTTTTATGACGTCTTCATACAGCTTACACATTTTATTGTGCTCTGCGTCTATCTTCGCAACATCCTCTCTGCCTGCCGCGGCTTCAAGGCCTGCTGCCATTTCGCTTAAATTCATTGCACCGATCATTTTTGACGTGCTCTTTAAAGAATGTACGTATATTCCGTAATTATCCCAGTCTTTGTTTGCGTAGGTTTCTTTTATGAGGCGTGCTTTATCCTTTGATTCGCTCACGTATTCCGAAAGGAGTGTCTCATAAAATTCCTCGTCGCCGTTGCAGTATCCGAGACCGGTTCTGCTGTTTATCAGATTGCTTGATACTTCGGAAATATTTGTTTTATGAACGTTTTCGGCAGGCGAAACGCTGACCGCCTCTTTTATGGTCGAAACGTTCTTTGCTTCCACGATTCTGATTTTGTTCTTGGGAAGGTATTTAAGGAGTGCATCAAGCAGAGCCCTGCTGTCGATGGGCTTGGTGATGTAATCCTCGAAACCTTCGGCTAAATACTTCTCTCTCGCACCGCTTACCGCATCAGCCGTAAGGCAGATAACGGGTGTTGCGGCGTTGATTCCGTTGCCGTCTTCTTTTATGTGATGCATCGCCGAAATGCCGTCCATACCGGGCATACGCTGGTCCATTAAGATTAAGTCGTAGGCTTTTTCCTTTGCAAGTTCAATCGATTCTTCGCCGCTCATTGCGGTGTCGATTATGACTCTGGTCTTTTTAAGAAGGCCTCTTGCAACCGTTAAGTTCATTACGGTATCGTCGACAATCAGAATCTGAGCAGTGGGTGCATGGAAGTTTTCCTTGGGTGCCTTAAGCTCGCTGATGCTCTTTTCAAACTTCTCGCGGAAGTTTCCGATGGGTTCTTCGGAGACGATTTTCTGCGGAATCGAAACGGTGAATTCGGAGCCTTTTCCGTACTCGCTCTCCACACTGATTTCGCCGCCCATCATTTCAAGGAGGCTGCCCGTGATTGCAAGGCCCAGGCCCGTGCCTTCCACAGTGCTGTTATTCTGCATGTCGACTCTTTCGAATTTTTTAAAGAGCTTCGAGATATCTTCTTTTTTGATACCGATACCGGTGTCTTTTACTTTTACGATTAAATTGGTGACTTTGCCGTCCTCGCCTTTTCTTTCGTTTACGTTTAGGCATATACTGCCTTTCTGCGTGTATTTTACGGCGTTGTTTAAAAGATTGGTAATTATCTGGCGTACGCGTATTTCATCGCCATAGAGGCCGTCAGGAAGCGTCTCGTCGACATCCACGATATATTCGATGCCCTTGCTCTTGGCCTTAAACGAAATCATGTTGCTGACGTCGTTAAGTACGGAGCTTAATTTGTAATTGCTCTCGGTGATTTCCATCTTGCCGGCTTCAATCTTGGAGAAGTCGAGAATATCGTTGATGATGGATAAAAGATTGTTGCCCGCACTCTCGATATTGCCCGAATAATTGCAGATATCCGAAAAGATTTTTATGATTTCTTCCCTTTCCTCGGGAAGCATGTCTCTGGCTTCGAGACTCTCCCGCAGAATCATCTCATTCATACCGAGTACGGCATTTATCGGAGTTCTGATTTCATGCGACATATTGGCAAGAAATTCGCTCTTTGCGGCGTTGGATTTTTCCGCATCTTTTTTCTCGATTCGAAGCTTACGGCTTTCGTAGGATTTCTGATCCGAACTTACCACCAGAATAATGGTCGCCGTAAAAAGAATGATAACGACGGAAACAACGAAAAGCATAACCGCGATGACGCTGAACGGGTCCGTATCGCCGAGTTGTCCGATGCCGGAAACAAGCGTTTTTTTCATCCATACTGCGAGCAGACATCCGCCGAAACAGGTGGTTGTAATGAATACAACATACATCAGAATAAATATATTTCGTGAAGCCTTTCTTGCTTCGTCAATTTCCACTTTGCCCGTAAAATACGTTCTGATAACCGCAAGCGGAAGAAGAATATATCCGACGCCGCAGAGTATTGTGGCGTATGTGTACGGATCAATTGCTTCCGTGGACCATGAATAACACGATGCGGTCCATGAGACATACTCAAAAAACATCATGAAAAGCAATACGTACTCAATATACGGTTTGCGCAGATTTTCGATTTTTTTATGTTTGAAAATATAACGGAAGATATGGTTAATGCTGACACAGGAAACAAACGTGGAAAGCACAACCTGCCAGATATTGTTAAAATATCCGCCGTACTGAAGATACATAAAAAGCTGAACTATATTTAAGGGAATCGGAATAAGGCAGATGGGCGTGAAGAACTTCACCCTGTCTTTGGTCATAAGAAAAACAAGGAGAATTGCCAAAACAAGAAAAGCCGCATTCCAGCCGACATAGGACAGGAAGGACGATACATTCGGATAATCGTCCATTACGGCTACATACACACCCCAGTAGTAGTTTGAAAGAAGTGTAGAAAGCAGATACACAATTGCAAAAACAGCAGTCTTTGTAGGGCGCTTGATGTAATCAAAAAGACATATCATCAGGCCTATTACATTCAGTGCAATGGCAAGTCCGCTTAATACCTGTTCTAAAAGCATTTCATTTCCTCATTTTCAGTATTGATTTTATGATTTCAGATATCCTTCGCAAACAGCCATAATATCCTTGAGGTTGTCCAGGTCTTCGTTCATATCGCCCGTTTCCAGGGAATGATTTGCCCTTTCGTAAACGCTGATGGGTATATACTGCTTATTTGCTGCTCTGATTATTCTATCTAATTTGCTCCAGTTATCGGCTGTTCCGATAAATCCTATGGCATTCTGAACAGGGTTTTTAAAAGTCTGCTCTAACGGCGTAAAAAATATGTGTTTTATCGGCGGAAGAGCATACTCTGATACTTCTTTGTTGTAAATTTTTTTGAGTCCGTTTTCATACGAAGCCGCAGCAATCGTACCGAGGCTCTTTGATATGAAAAGGATTTTATCGTATTTAATCCAGTCTGTACCGGCAAGGCTTTCATCAGTAGATTTGCATACTCTGTTGCAGGCTCTGCGATATGTTTCCTTATCGCGTCTTAAATCGCCTTTGTACGAAAAGTTGTACTCAAGTATCCGGCACTCATCGTATCCGTACTTTTCGGCCACTTTTCGGGCATAATATAACAGAGGTCTGTCACTTGTATAACCTATGCCCGGAAACACAACTACTAAATTTGACATTGTAACCCCCCTTTTAAGGGAACTATTCTTCTGCTCCCTCTTCGAACTCCTCTAAAGGAACCCATTTCTTTCTGCAGATTGAGAACGAGAAAGATATAATCATAAGAACCAGTGCAACGGTTGAAAGAATTCCCAACACTGATCCGGATGCATTCATGGAATTGTAAATAGAGTATGCATCCATGGAGCCCCAGTTTAAAAGCATTCTGGTCATAAAAGGTAATGCCAGTAATGTGAAAACAGTTGAAAGAACCGGCAAAACAATACTTAATACAACAATTCCGAGTACCTCAACCGCTATTCCTGTCTTTGCTGTCTTTGATGCCGCAATCTGGGCAATCATAAATAACAGATAAAGAATGGGAACAATAAGTCCGATTATTAACATGCCAAAGTAAAATCCGAATGCTATAAGAAGCATTTTTACAGGTTCACTTGTAAAGGAAAGTGTACGATTGCTGGTTATAATACCGGTTATCACGGGAATAATAAGTCTTCCCACAAGAATATACAAAATCTCCAATGCGAATGAAATTATAGCCGTAATCTTAATTGCCTTGTTCATTTTTTTCTCCTTTTACACGAAAGAAATAGTGGAATAAATCCTGTATAAATATATCACATTTGCACTAATTTGAAAAGAAAAACCCTTTGAGATTATCAGCATTTTGTAGTAAAATAAAAGTGGTTGGGGGATGTGTTTTTATGAGAAAAAGAATTTGTGTGCTTTTGGCACAGCTTGAAGAAAAAACACAAAACAGATTCATGCGCGCTTTTACCAAAGAAGCATATGCGCATGATTATGATATATGTATTTTTTCCATGTATCAGAAATACCAGGAAACCGATTTAAGAAACGTCGGGGATTCCAATATCTATTCGCTTGCCAATTTGGAAAGCTTTGATGCCGTTGTCATTCTGCTCGACACCATTCTCACGCCCGATTTTGATAAAAAACTTCTTAAAAGAGTCAAAGAGGAATTTGACGGTCCTGTTTTTGTGATTGACAGAGAAACCGAGGACTTTGAATACATACTGATTGACCACTATACGCCGATTCTTAAAATCATGAATCACCTTATAGACGATCACGGATATAAGGATATTGCGTTCCTTGGCGGTAAAGTGGGACATCCTCATTCGGTTCAGCGTTTCAACGCATATTTAAATGCCTTAAAATCGCATCATATTCCTATCCGTAATGACCGTATCTTCCACGGCGATTACTGGTACAATACGGGCGATGAATTTGCGAAAAAGCTCTTGGAAAACAAGGACGATATGCCTGAGGCGGTTATGTGCGCCAACGAATACATGGCCATAGGTCTTGCTGCAACTCTTACAAAGAACGGTTTTAAAGTACCCGATGATATCGCCGTTGCGGCTTATGATTTAACAAGCGAAGGCCAGACCTCTCCCGTGCCTTTGACCTCGGCAGAAATTCCTGCAGATAAATGCGGAGAACTCTGCTTTGCAAGACTTCATGCGGCGGTTACCAAAGAAGCCTGCGAAGAGCCCGATCTTGATACTGAGATTTTCATCGGCGGAAGCTGTGGCTGCAAGGATTTCAAAGCCGCTTACAAGCGCATCAACCGCGACACCTGGGAAAACGACCATTCGCAGATTAGTTTCAAATCCGATTTTAATCATTTCAGCGAAGATTTGCTGTGCCAGAAGGATTATGTGAAGTTTTTCGAAACCATCGCATCCTACTCCTATCAGGTACGTCCGTTTGAAAATCTTTACATCTGCTTAAACGATAATTTTACGGATCCCTATTCATTCATCGGACCGCTTGCAAGACGTGAGGGATACGGAGATAAAATCCATACCGTGATTAAGGTAAGCGGCGATCCCGATGCCGATAATTCAGGTGCTGTGGATTATACGAGAAAGTTTGATTCAATCGATATGCTGCCCGAGTTAAATGAGGAAAGAGATTATCCTACCACGTTTATTTTCACTCCTCTTTTCTTCGACGACAGATGCTTCGGATATGCCGTAATTAACTACGGCAGAGAAGTTCGTTTTTATACGGAAATATACAGATCATGGCTTAAAAATGTCAACGAAGGCATCGAAGCCTTTTACCGTCAGAAAGCCCTTACGGCGCTTATTGACCAGATAAAAGCGCAGCAGATTCGTGACAGGCAGACCGGTCTTTTCAATTATCAGGGCTTCCGCGAGGGACTCTCGATTCTCTGCGAAGACAATATCAAAAACGGCCGCTCGGTTGCAATCATTGCTATCGATATTGACAAGCTTTCAAGCATCAACGAAAAATACAACCGTTTTACGGGCGATTCGGCGATTCAGGCTCTGGCTAAATTCGTATCGACACATACATACGAGCGTGAAATCTGCGCTCGTTTAACAAACGATGAATTCCTAATCGGTATTGTTCATTCGGACTGTGAAAAGAGATATAAGGAATTCCTTGCAGAAATTCCCGAAAACGGCATTCTCTTCCACGATGCGTCGGGCAAGGAACACCGGGCTTTACTGCACAATGATATTGTGACTGAACGTCTTGATAAAATGCCCGATCTTGACAGTATCATCAACAAAGTTGTCAATGCAAAGAACCACAACAAGAAATTAAAGAGCCAGAAAGAAATCGTTCTCTCTGAGCTTTCAAAAGAAGAAAAAGATAAATGCAAAGAAGTTGAAAAGATTCTTGATGAACAGCTTTTAACCTATTATTTCCAGCCTATTGTAAAGGTAAGCGACGGTGAAATATTCGGATATGAAGCTTTGATGAGATGCATCTGCGATACGGATTTAAAACCGCTTGAAATTCTCAAATGCGCAGCTTCCCTAAACCGTCTGTACGATATCGAAAAAGCTTCGTTCAACGGTGTTATAGACTGTATGGAAAACAATCCGATGAAGTTTATTTCAAAGAAAGTTTTCATCAACAGCCTTCCTTCGCATCAGCTTGAAGGAAAAGACGAGGAAGAACTTTTTGCAAAATTTAAAAGACACCTCGGCAGAATCGTTGTTGAGTATAATGAAATCTCCGAATTCAAGGATGAGGAACTGCTTAACAAGCGTAAAGAGGATTATCTGAACCTTTACATTGAAATCGCTCTCGACGATTACGGCAGCGGTTATTCGAATGTAAACAACCTCATTCGATACTCGCCGAGATATATCAAAATCGACTACGGTCTGATACACGATATAAACGAAAGTGCGCAGAAACGCCACTTCGTAAAGAATATTATTTCATACGCATCCAAGAGCAATATTTCTGTTATTGCGGAGGGCGTTGAAACCGAAGAAGAATTAAAGACGGTAATCGAACTCGGTGTAAACCTTGTACAGGGCTATTACACGGGAGCTCCTAACAAGGATGCCGTTCAAAAGATTGACAGTGAAGTTGCTGCGAAGATCAAACGCTTTACATTCTCTAAGAACGCGGAAGTATTTGATCCTGAAAAGATAGGACAGTAAGAGAAAGAACTCCAATTACAATGGGTGCCTGACTTGCGAAAGCGTGTCAGGCACCCGTTTTTCTTTGCTAAAGCGAGATGTGTCCCCAGGTGGTAAAAAAAGCCAAACGGGGACGGTTCCGTTTTGGTAAAAAAGGCCAAAATAGAACCGTCCCCAAATGACTCATTTCTGAGAACTCTTGCACGACCCGGCCATGGAACAGCATCCGCAGTCGCAGCCGCAGGATGACTTTCCTTTTTTCTTGTCTTTTATGAGTTTTATGATAATAAGCGTCACAATTGCTATAAGGATTAGGGCTATTACTATAGTCCAGATATTAGCTGAAATCCAGGTCATGGAGTATCTCCTTTAACTTCTCTTTACTGCTTCATGATACTTCTTTATGAAGAGCATGTAAACCATGAATCCGAGTAAAAGTATCGAAACAATAAGTCCGATAATGTTTAAGTTTCCTGTGAAAATGTTGCCGAACTGGTTAATCATAAGTGCGATTACATAAGCAAATCCGCACTGCCAGCCGATTGCAAATAAAGTCCATTTTGCGTTGTTCATCTCTCTCTTGATTGCACCGATTGCCGCGAAGCAGGGAGCGCAGAGTAAGTTGAATACGAGGAATGACATACCTGAAACACCCGTGAATTTAAGTGCGAGCATCTGATATGTGCTTAACTCTCCGCCGCCGTATAAAACGCCCATTGTACCGACGATGTTTTCCTTTGCGACAAGCCCGGTGATTGAGGCAACGGCTGCCTGCCAGTTGCCCCAGCCGAGAGGAATAAATATCCATGAAACAGCACTTCCGACTTTAGCGAGGATCGAAAGGTCTACTTCTTCTTCCGCTACCATTGCGAATGAACCGTCTACAAATCCGAAGTTAGATAAGAACCAGATAACAATAGTGGATAAAAGAATGATTGTTCCTGCTTTTTTGATGAACGACCATCCTCTCTCCCACATGGAACGAAGGAGGTTAGAAAGTGTAGGCATATGGTATGCGGGAAGTTCCATTACGAAAGGTGCGGGCTCGCCCGAGAACATCTTGGTTTTCTTAAGCATAATACCGGAGATGATGATTGCTGCCATACCGATAAAGTATGCGCCGACAGATACAAAAGGTGAGCCGTTAAAGAGTGCGCCTGCGATCATTGCGATAAAAGGAATCTTTGCACCGCAGGGAATAAATGTTGTGGTCATGATCGTCATACGACGGTCTCTTTCGTTTTCAATTGTTCTTGAAGCCATTACACCGGGAACACCGCATCCTGTGCCGACAAGCATGGGAATGAAGGATTTACCGGATAAGCCGAATTTTCTGAAGATTCTGTCGAGTACGAATGCAATTCTTGCCATGTATCCGCAGGACTCAAGGAATGCAAGCAGGAAGAAGAGCACGAGCATCTGAGGAACGAATCCGAGAACTGCTCCGACACCGCCGATGATACCGTCGATGATGAGGCTCTTAAGCCAGTCCGCACAGTTGAGTTTATCCAAGATTGTCTCTGCAACCGCGGGAACTGAAGGAACCCAGAGTCCGTAGTTAGCGGGGTCGGGCTCTTCGCCTTCATAGGATTCGAATACTTCCATTGCATCCGTGAGTTCATCATATGTGTATGTAACATCTTCGGTTGCAAGGGTTTCTTCGTCTTCCAGTGTGTAATCTGCCGTTGTTCCGGCCTCTACTGCTGTGTATGCCTCTTTTAGGGCGTCCATATCGATCTCGTCTTTAAGACCGATAAATGCATCAATTACATTGGCTGCATCCGTGTATTCTTCTGCAGCTGCGTTGTATTTGCCGGAGCCTATGCCTAAGAAATGCCAGCCGTCCCCGAAGAGCCCGTCATTTGCCCAGTCGGTAAGTCTGGTTCCGGGTGCGCCGGGTGCCATGGACAAGAAGTAAACAAGGAACATTATAATAGCGAATATAGGAAGTCCGAGCCATCTGTTGGTAACGATTTTATCAATCTTGTCGGAGGCTGTGAGTTCGCCCTGTTTAGCCTTCTTTAAGCACGCTTTGATAATTGATGCTATGTAAACATATCTCTCATTCGTAATAATGCTTTCGGCATCGTCGTCAAACTCTTTTTCGACAGCCTGAATATCGCCTTCGATATGTGCACGTGTGCTGCCGTCTATATTGAGTTGTTTTAAAACTTTTTCGTCTCTCTCAAAAATCTTGATTGCATACCATCTCTGCTGCTCTTCGGGAAGTGAATGAACAGCTGCTTCCTCGATGTGTGCAAGAGCATGTTCAACGGAACCGCTGAATGTATGCATCGGAACTGTTTTCTCGCCTTTGGATGCTTCGATGGCAGCCTCTGCAGCCTCGATCACACCCTCATTTTTAAGAGCGGATATTTCCATTACTTTACATCCGAGCTGTCTGGAAAGTTCTTCTATATTGATTTTATCGCCGTTCTTTCTTACAACATCCATCATGTTGATGGCGATAACTACGGGAATTCCGAGTTCTGTAAGCTGTGTGGTGAGGTAAAGGTTTCTTTCAAGGTTGGTACCGTCCACAATGTTTAAAATTGCATTCGGTCTTTCTCCCAAGAGATAATCTCTCGCAACCACTTCTTCAAGTGTGTAGGGTGAAAGCGAATAAATACCGGGAAGGTCGGTAATAACTACATCATCATGTTTTTTAAGCTTACCTTCTTTTTTCTCAACTGTAACGCCGGGCCAGTTGCCGACGAACTGATTCGAACCCGTGAGGGCATTAAACAAAGTTGTTTTACCGCTGTTGGGGTTACCTGCAAGAGCAATTTTTATACTCATTTTTTAATCTCCTTTGATATCAATAATCTCTGTTAATATGAGGTTTACTCGATTTCAACCATCTCAGCATCAGCTTTTCTGATGCTTAATTCATATCCTCTGACGGTAACCTCTACAGGATCGCCTAAGGGTGCGACTTTACGGATATAAATCTCAGTACCCTTGGTGATGCCCATATCCATGATTCTTCTCTTAATTGCGCCTTCGCCGTGGAGCTTAACGACTTTCACGGTTTCTTTTACTTTTGCGTCTTTCAGTGTTTTCATTTTCTTACCTCGCTTCTTTATTTTCAGACCATGACTTTCTGTGCAAGTTCTTTGCTTAAAGCCACTCTGCTGTCTTTTACGTTCACAATTATGTTTCCGCCGATTTCGGAAATTACCGTTACCGTTCCGCCGGCTACAAATCCTAAGTTTTCCAAATGCTGTTTGGTCTCGGGATTACCTCCGATACGTAAAATTGTGTTCTCTTCGCCAACGTTCGCTAATCCTAAAGGCATCATATTCTTCCTTCTTTCTTTTCCTTTTTACCCTAGTGTTTAAGGGCTTTTGGGGTTATCTTTGACTAACTTCAATGCGATTATAGTTATATTGCACTAACATGTCAACGGTTTTTGTGAAAAAAGTTATACAAAACTAACTTTCGCTCATAAAAGAAGTATTTGGGCATAAAAAAAGAACCGTCGATGCGGTTCTTTTATGAGGAATTTTTATATAAGATTTATGCTTTGAAGATACTCTAATGATTTAAGCTGATTCTCTATCGAATTCATTTCTATAAGGATGGATGCTTCGGGGAAATACATCTCGCGAAGTCTTGCGAATACGCTCCAGTCTATTGTGCCGTCGCCCAATGCCCAGTGCCAGTCGCCTGCTTTGTCGTTGTCGTTTATGTGCACGTGTTTTATGTAGGGCGAAAGAATTTTTGCCCACTCGCTTAGGAAGGTGTTTGAAAGGTATGCATGCGCGTAGTCAAAGCAGATACCGAAATTCTTAACGTCCTTCATTCTCTCGCCCAAGTTTGCGAGATCGTAAGGTCTTGTATCAAACATGTTTTCCATGTAAACGTTAATGTCGGGATATTTTTTACATATCTCACGGAACACTTCTTCGTTCTTGTTGCACCAGTTTTCGCGATAAGCTTCACCTGTTAAGAAGGGCTCGATATTGCTGTGGAAAATGACTGCCTTTGCGCCTGCTTTGGCGGATACTTCGATACTCTGCATGATACGAAGCTTTGAAATATCGGCGATTCTTTTATCCTCCGAAAATACGAGCACATCGAAAAAGTCGCCGTGGCTAGTCTCCACATTACCGCCGCTTTTTTTATAAAACTGCGCTATCTCAATGCACTTCTGCGTATCATCAAGAACGCTTGGGAACATAAACTCGTTTAATTCAAGCCCGAGATTGTATTCCTTCGCGAGTGCGAGCGTCTCCTTCATATTCTCTCTGTCAGGAATAATTAAAAACTGACTCATTCTTCTTCCCCCACCTTTACACCGTCTATTTCAGTCAACTGATATACGAATACGCCCTTCGATTTTCCTTTAAGAGGAATTTCGCCGATGGGCTCAACTTTTACGCCTTTGTCTTTTACGCGCTCATAAATTGTTTCGCTGATAAGAACCTGGCCGGGCTTTGCGTTCGACTCAAGTCTCGCTGCGGTATTAACCGTATCGCCGATAGCCGTATAGTCCATTCTGAAATCACAGCCTATGTTTCCTACGACTGCTTCGCCGCAGTTAACGCCGACGCCGAAGGTTACTTTCCTGCCGAATCTTTCCATGCAGGATTTCTCAAGCGCTTTTGCGCCCGCAACTATATCTTTGGCTGTTCTTAAAGCTCTTAACTCGTAGTCGTCCAAATCGAACGGAGCATTGAATACTGCCATTGTAGCATCGCCGATAAACTTATCAAGCGTACCGCCGTTTTTAAATATTGAGTTCGTTGTAAGGTTTAAATATTCATTTAAAATCTCGACTACCTGCTCGGGTTCGAGACTTTCGGAAAGCGGCGTGAAGCCTCTGATATCAACGAAGAGAACTGCTATGTCTCTGTTCTCGCCGCCGAGCGCGATTTTATACTGGCCCGATTTCATGATGCCGTCAACGACCTGCGGAGCCACGTATTTTCTGAATGCCGAAGCGATTTTTCTCTTTGCAATCGCCTCTGTGAAGTACTTTATAATCAGCGCAAAAAGGTAATCCAGGAATATGAATAAAAGAAGGTAAACGCCGGGTAAAATAATATCTCCCTTCGTAAAAAGGAGTATGCCGGCGATAACTGTCGCAACCTCTGCAAGTATCAGTAAAGGCGTTCCCCATTTAAGTCCGAGTTTTGAGAAAATAAGGAAGAGCGCAAATACTATAAGGCCGATGATAACGGAGATTATAATGCGGTCCGCAGGGACAGGAAATGCGCCGTCTAAATAGCCCTGAATGATGTTTGCGTTTATTTCAACTCCAAACATTTCAACGCCCGAATTAGGCACCGAAAACTGATCCTGAAGGCCGTTTGTGTATGCGCCGACAAGAACTATGCAGTCGGTAAAAATTCTTGCATCAACTTTGCCGTTTAAAAGATCGACTAACGAAATAACTTCGTAATCGCCGGGCTTTCCCGCATAATAAATCCACATTGCGTTGTTTGAATCGGTCTTGGGATCTGTGGGAGTGATGCCCTTATTCTTGCAGTACATCTGATATATCAGATAGGAAAAACCTGTGTAGGTTTCGTTTGTATTTTCGTTTGTGTATGTGGGAATAATCCTTCTTACAACGCCGTCTTCGTCCTGCGATACATTTACAAAGCCCGTAGGCACTTCTTTGCCTGAGAACGGAAGATTCAAATTGTTTACATGGAATCTGTTTATATACTGTTTGCCGTTTTCGTCTTTTTCGACGACCGTATCAAAATCGATTCTTGAAGCAAATACGACATCGCCTTTTTCGAGAGCTTTTTCTTTTAGGAGCGCATCTCCGTCTTCGGACATCTCGGAAAAGAACATAATATCAAAACCGACTACCGAAGGATAATCGCCGAGAGCTTCGATTGTATCCGCAAATACGCTTCGATCCCACGTACCGAAGGGTCCGTATTCCGCGATTGCCTTGTCGTCGATTGCGATAATTTTAATCGACTGGTTTACACCCCTTGAACGCTGGTAAACCTTGTCACGGTAAAGGCTGTTTAAATTGAAAAGCACGTCATTGTAGCAGAACAAAAACGCAGCCACGCCGAGAAGCAGTGCCTGAAGTACTATGAGCCATCTTCTGTTTTTGCTTTTGTTTTCTTTCATAAAGGTATTTCCCGCATTTACTAAAAGCTTAAGTCCGTGCTATAATTATATCGGTGTTTTGATTATTTTATTTATATAAAAATGAGTTTTTCAGGGGGTGTTTCCATGGATCAGAAAAAATATTTATCAAGCGACGAATTGCTGGAAAAAATCTTTTATTATATGTCCAGACTATTCGAGGAAAAGGAGCTTTCAAAAACGCTTTTTCTTTTAACGGATCTCGGAAAAACCCTTGTTAATTCCGACCGTGCAAGTTTCTGGTTCTGGGACAAGAGAAAACATGTTGCGTGGACTCTCGCAGCCCTCGGAATCGATACCATCACCGTTCCCGAAAACACGGGACTTGTCGGTGCTGCAATGTCGGGTAACGAAATTCTTATTATAAACAATCCTTACGAGGATTCGAGATTTAATCCCGAAGTGGATAAGAGCTCGGGATATCATACAAAATCTATTCTTACCATGCCTGTAACAAACTCCGAAGGCGTTGTAATCGGTGCATATCAGGCAGTCAATAAAATCAATACTGACGGCAGTGACGGCGAATTTACCGAGGAAGATGTTAAGCGTCTCTCCCTTGCCACTGCATTCTGCGGCAGAAGCCTTGAATCCTATGTGCTTCACAACGAAGCTATCGAAGATCCTTTAACAGGTCTTAGAAACCGCCGCGGTCTTCACACATATTATGAAAGACGTATTGCAACCAATAAAAACTTTGATTCGACAGCCATCATCATGTGCGATATCGACCACTTTAAACGTGTCAACGATACATACGGCCATAACGCCGGCGACGAAGTTTTAAAGCATGTTGCAAATACACTTTCAAATTCAATCGGAATTGATGACGGCGCGTTCAGATGGGGCGGCGAGGAATTCATCCTTCTTCTCTCCCACAAGCATATGGCTGACGCAGCCGAGTTCGCCGAGAACTTACGTAAGTCCATCGAAGCCGATGTTATTACTTTTGAAGGTACCGATATTAAAATTACGATGAGCTTCGGCGTCAGTGAAATCGATCCTGCACTTACCACCGAAGAAAACGTTGAAGGCGTTGATGCCAAACTCTACTATGCAAAAGAGCACGGCAGAAACCGCGTTATCAGCGTGATGGAATAATTATTGTTTTTTGAAGGTGTACATGCCTTCCTTGGAGGCGTAGAATATGGTTCCGCCGTAGTAAACGGTATCGTCGCCGTCGACAGTCCATTCGCCTTCGGGAATTGTAAATTTCTCGCCTGCTTCGAGATAAATTTCACCCTCTGAAATCACACCGTCTCTCTTCCAGGAAGGAGCGGTTGTTAAACTGAAATCCGTTTTGTTTCCGGCTAAATCATAAGCTGTAAATGAAACGGTTTCTTTTTTGGCTCCCGCAGGAACTGTGAATGATTTTCTGCCGTTTCCGAGATCGGTTAATGTAACTTTCGTTTCACCTATAACTACGTATGAAAGGTTATCGTCGCTGACTACGCATGTAACATTTCCGCTTTCGTCTGCGAAATAAACTTTACCGCTTTCCATATCTTCCACAACGGGTGCTTTTGTGTCGATTTTAAAACCGCCGATTGTGATTACGTCGGTCTGTTCGTATGTTCCCGCGTCTCTGATGTAAACGTATACCTGATTTACGTTTCTTTCGATTTTAATCGGATTTGTCGTAAAATGATTTCTGTCGCCGAAGGAAATCTGATATCCCTGTCCCGGAGAAATCAGAACTTCCGAAGTATACCAGTCGCTCTTTCCCTGCGTTCCCCTGATAAAATATGCATTCTGAGGAACCGGAAGGTAATTGATTGTAAATTCAGCCGTAGCACTGCATGCGTTATAATTGTCGTTTGCAGGCAGAGTAACTTTTACGACATAATTACCGGCTTCTGTCGGAACCGAAGGGCTGTATGCCGAATCTGCGCTTCCTGCTGCCTTGTATGTGACTTTGGCGTTTTTAACATCGTTGGTAGATGAAGAAATCACGGGCGATGTAGCTGTTCCTCCATAATAAAAACCTGACATTGAAACGCTTACGGTTCCCTTTAATTTGTTGGGATCGGTTTCTTCTGTTGCTTCATCTTTTCCGTTGATTTTAAACTCTTTGGTATTCTCACCCGGAAGTGCATAATTTGAATTCGATAAAGCCGATGCGGTCGCGGTATATGTTCCCTCTTCACTCTGTTCGCCCGTAACGGTTACACTGCATGTATCACCTGTTAAAACACCCGTCAGTGAGGCGGTCGGACAGTGTTTTTCACCGTCATACGTAAAAGAAGTATTTGACCAGGTAAGACCTACTGTTTTAGGAGCAATCGTAACATCAATACCAGCGGGTGGAATATCAGCTTTGCCGTCCGAACTTTTTACCATGTACCAGACTGTATACTTGCCTGCATCCTTTGCCGAAGGTACCGTGGTTGTGTATTCACCGTCTTCTGAAAGACTGTAACGAAGCTCTCCTATCGAAGCCGTGCCTTCGGATACAAGTGCCTGTGAAGAGCCGTTGTATGTGAGTGATTTTGCTGCAGGTTTAGTTGCAAGCGAAGCATCTGATATTATTGAAAATTCGGCACTGCGGGATATCGCAGTATAGCCTCTCTGTTCTATTTCCATACCGTAATCGCCCTCAACCAAAAGTGAATCGGTTTCGGGATAAATAACGGTTACGCGATAATCTCCGGCAATTGTCGGAGCTGCGCTTATTTCGGTAAATGTTCCGTCTTCATTTTTCTTTTCAAATTTCAACGAATAATCATCTGTTCGATTTGTATCTATCGATAATGAAAGCTCCTGACCTTCTTTAAAATTTTCTGCCGAAACGCTAAGTGTCGTAGTCGTCAGGTTAAATACCGGATAAAGATTTAATATAGCGTTCTGCGTATTATTCATGCAGGCTGCAAATAAATTATCTTCAAATAGCAAAGCAGGGCCTTCTTCCGCACCTATAAATAAAACTCCCGAACTTTCCGTACTGTCAAGATAATCGGGCGATACGGACCAGCCAATCTGCTCGCCGAATGTTTCATCGTAGGCTCTTTCCACATCAAAATCCGAAATCATATCGGAATTGACACCCACTTCACCGTCACTGTTATAATCAAGAAAATAAAAATGACTTCCCCATGAATTTAACGCATTTCCGGCTGCATCATGATAGATTATCTGAAAACCGGGGAACGCATCAATATATATATCCCATTGGGTTTGACCGGGATTGGGATGATCCATAGCGCCCCAAACAGAACTGGGAACTAAATATATATAAGAACCATACGCCCATCCGCCTTCAAATTTTTCAGAAACAGTAAAAGTGTTTCCATTAGTATTGTATTGTTTATAATCAGTCGCTGGTACCCTGGTCTTACCAAAAATTCTAATAATATTATCAGACGATCCGGTAATATAATCTCCGGTGAAAAGGTAATTACCTCCGGTAAACGGATATGGCAGGGAGCCGTCATATCTGTAAGTTCTGGGCGTCGGTTCGCCTGCTGCTTTAACATTAAAAGGAAAGCCTATAACTCCTAAAAGAAGCGATAAGCAAAGCAGTATCGATATATTTTCTCTTATTCTCTTTTTTAAAACTTTCTGAGACTTCTTCATATTTTTTTACCAATCCATTTCATGAAGTTCGCATGTAGCGCTGCCGTCTTCTTTAAGTTCAAGTATTCCGTATGTGGGTTTTCCTGAAGACTGTCTGGGAAGGGAGATGCTTCCCGGATTCATTATTTGTAATGTACCGTCGGTTGAATACGTCGGTCTGTGAGTGTGGCCAAAGAGTGCAATGTCGCATTCTCTGTCCTTGGCTTCATCGATGATTCGCCAAAGTCCGCTCGAAACATTGTACATATGGCCGTGTGTCACGAATATTCTGTGACCGCAGAGCTCAAGCACGCGTTCTCGCGGAAGAAATGAGCACCAGTCGTTATTTCCGGCAACCGCCACAAAAGGCACGTCGCAGACCGATTCCATTTCATCCTCGCACCCTTCGACATCTCCGCAGTGAATTACGTAATCGATGTCGTCGAGCGTCTCGAGCAGTTCATAAAAATTTCCCTGATACCTGTGGGTATCGCTTACTACCAGTATTTTCATTAATTTTCACTATCTTCTGATTATTTATCGGATTTATTAAGTAAAACTTCCATCATTTTGCGGAGAGCTTTGCCACGGTGGCTGATTTTATTCTTCTCTTCCATAGAAATTTCTGCGGAAGTTAAGCCGTATTCGGGCAGCATAAATATCGGATCGTAGCCGAAACCGTTTTCGCCGGCCTCTTTATAGCCTATATAGCCTTCCATTGTCTCTCTGACAACGGTTTCGTTGCCTTCCATATCGATTGCTGCGATGGAGCAGACAAACCTTGCTGTTCTGTCTTCTTCCTTAACGCCTTCAAGTCTGTCGATTATGTTCTGGTTTTTAATATGATAGGAAGTATCCTCTCCCATGTATCTGGCTGATAAAACTCCGGGCTCTTTATTAAGAGCGTCGACTTCAAGTCCCGAGTCATCTGCGAAAATATATACCTTATCGTAGTTTACATAATCTTGAGGCTTCTGTTTTAAATATTCTTCTCTTACTGTTCTGACCTTGATAATTGAATTTTCTTCGAAGGTTTTGCCGTCTTCGACGATCTCCGGGTCCAGTCCTTCCTCTTTCATGGTCAGAATTTCCCAATTATCAAAATTAAATATAGATTTAATTTCTCTGATTTTTCCCTGATTTTTGGTAGCTACGATTACTTTAACGCTCATTTTTATATTATCCTTCCGTTTTCTTTGGAGGCTTGGGCCCCATGAACTGATAAAGGTAAGTTTTCATCATTCCGTTGTAAATTTTACGGTTTTTATCCGCTTTTCGACCGATCGAAGTCTCTGCATCGGGGTAGGAAGTGATCATATACATGCTCCAGGAGTCTAATTCTTTGAATCTTTCGCCTAAAGTTATGTAAACTTGTGAGACGGTATCCTTATCCATCAATCTCTCGCCGTAAGGGGGATTGGTGATGATAAAACCATACTTTTTATGATGGCTTAAATCTTTTACGTCTCTTACCTGAAAATGTATATATTTATCCACGCCCGCTTTTCTGGCGTTCTCTCTGGCGATTTCAACCATTTCGGAATCTATGTCATAGCCCTGAATATCCATTTTTTCGGGAACAATAATTCTCTCTCTTGCGTCAGTCTTGCAGTCAGACCACATTTTACTTTCAATAAGATGCTTCCATTCCATGGCGGAGAAGCGTCTGTTGATTCCCGGGGCTATATTTGCGCCTATAAGTGCGGCTTCAATGGGAAATGTTCCCGAACCGCAGAAAGGATCGACCAAAATTCTGTCTTCTCTCCAGGGTGAGAGCATTATTATCGCTGCTGCCAGATTTTCCGCTATGGGAGCTTTGGCTGTCAAAAGCCTGTAGCCTCTTTTATGAAGGCTGGTTCCCGTCGTATCTATGCCCACACTTACGATGTCTTTGTTTATCATTACGCGGATGCCGAATTCAATTCCTGTCTCGTCAAAATGAGTTCTTCCGTAAAATGAGCCGAGCCTGTCGACCATGGCTTTTTTCATGATTTTCTGAATATCCGTGGGACTGAAAAGCTTACTCTTTACGCTTGCTGCTTTTACGACGTTAAATTTCGCATCCTCGGGAATGTATCTTTCCCATTCGATGGCTTTGGTGCCCTGAAACAGCTCTTCGAAAGTTTCTGCCTTAAATTCTCCGACATTGATTAAAACTCTTTCAGCCGTTCGTAAAAAAACGTTTGAATAGCAGATTGCCTCGATGTCGCCTTCAAAGTAAACTCTGCCGTCCACTACCTTTGTGACATCGTATCCCAGGTCGAATATTTCTTTTTTAAGTACCGCTTCCATACCGAAGTGGCATGGAGCCATCAGTTCTATTTTATCAGGCATTTTTTATTTCCTCACTACTTGATATAGTACCATAAGCAGTGTTTTTTCTCAACAAAACGGACCGCATTAAGCGGCCCCGTTTCGCTATGTATTGCAAACCCTTTCAATGATCACATACATAATTATTCTTTCCAGTACACGATCAGATCGTCTGTCACCGGAATATTAAAATCAACGTCCCAGCTGCCGTTTAGCGTAGGTTTAAATAACGGCTCCGTTGGTGTTGAGTTATAAGGGACGGTCTGTATTCCGAAGACCGTATTCTTATACATAAATGTTACTTTGTGCGGACCGTTGTTGGCCTGCTGCTGGCTCTTCAAGTCGTCGCCCGAGATTACCATTTTGCCGCTTCCGGACGAGATATCATAAAAGAAATCAATCGTAATCTCAGGGAATGTTGTAAGGTCAAGACCCGTTATCTGTTTTAAGAGATTACTCTGTGTATCGTTTCCGCCGATAAGAACGTCCGTATTTACGTTAAATATTATCTCGTCGCCGATCTTGTTGCCGTTCTCGTCATGAAGCTGAACTTTTACAACACCGTCCGTAATGGTCAGACGCGTGATGGTGTTATAATTCTCAACTCCGGTGTTTTCAAGCGTCTTGCCCATAAAGAGCATTGAAGGCTGAATTGCTTCGCTCTCAAGCACCTCTCTGATGGTATCGACATCCGAAACTTCCATTCTGAAGCTTGTTCCCATGACAGCCATCGTAGAGTTCGGAGTATCTACTTCGTAGGTCGAACCGGAGTTTAAAGAGTTCTGGATTTCGCAGGTTAATGCACCTCTTTCAAGCATGATTTTGCTTCGTGAATCCTTTGCCGTACCTTCTGCAATTATCTTAAAATCGGTATTCTGCTCTACGTAAGCAAGCTTGTCTTCATCGAGCATGAGTACCAGCGATGAGTTGCCGTCGACATGAATGGAATCGCCGCTCTGAAGTGCCATTCCGTCGTAAGCCTCAAGATCTTTGATATCTCCTCTGGTAACATAGCAGTGGCCTTCCGCACTCATAACCTTGATTACTCGGTAAACATCATCTTTTTTGCCTACCATTAATACCGCGGTTACGATTCCTGCGATTAATATTAACACTCCTAAAACGGAGGCTCCTATTATTATTCCAATCTTTTTACCGTTCATAATAACCTCTTACTCTGTTATTTTCTGCAGTGTGTAATCGCCCTCGACTACTACGTAGAATGTTATTCCTCCGCAGTACTTTGTGCCGTCACCGCTTACAGACCAGGTTCCGTCGGTTAAGGTGTAGCATTCGTCGCCTTCAAGGTAAAACTCGCCTTCGGAAACTTCGCCTTTTTCGGCCCAGCGGGGTGCGGTAATTACTGCAAAATCAGTTTTATTTCCGGCAAGATCGTATATGGTAAAGGAGGTTTTCTCTTTTCTTTTTCCGGCCTTAATGTTAAACGACATATTTCCGTCTGCTTCTTTTATGAGAGCTGCTTCGTTAGTTCCTATCAGGACTTTGGAAATGTTGTCATCGTTTACAAGTACCTTTACCAAACCGCTTTCATCCGCGAAGTAAAGCCCGTTGTTGTTCATGCCGATTACATTGGGTGCGTCGGAATCGATGTTAAAGTTTCCGACCGAAATCATGGATGTCTGCTCGCCGGTTAATGTGTCCCTAATAAATATATAGCAGACACTGACGGTATCTTCAAGTTTAATCGGATTTCCGGAGAAATGATTTCTGTCGCCGTAGGATATTTCGTATCCTGTTTCCGGCGTAATCGTTACATCTGAGACGTACCAGCCGTTATTGCCTTCTTTTCCGCTTATTTTATATGCATTTGCGGGCACGGGAAGGTATGATACCGTAAAATCCGTAGTTGCCACACAGGCTATATAGTCATCGTTTTCAGGTAAAACAGCTTTTAGTGTGTACTCGCCCACCTCTGTGGGAAAGCCTGCACGATATGAAGAATCGGGATTGTTAGTGTGCTTAAAGTAATATGTAACATGTGATGTTTCATTCGTTAGGGAATTTACTACGGGCGTAGAAGCCTTTCCGCCGTATGTATATCCTTTCATTGATACCGTGGCCGAGCCGATATTTTTATCAGGATTCACTATCTCAAATTCCACTGTTGTTTCTGTTGGAAGAGAATAATTGGAATTGGATAATGCCTTTGCTCTAGCGGTATGCCGTCCGATCTCCTTTTCAGCTCCGGTAACTGTTACCGTACAGGTGTCTCCTTCACAGATTCCCGTTATTTTAGCAGCGGGACAATGTTCTTCGAAATCAAATACGAATTTCGTATTAGTCCAGGTAAGTCCTACTGTTTTGGGGGTAATCGTGAATTCTTTTTTCACACTGCCTGAAAGAACATAGTTTGAGTTCGAGAGGCTCATTGCAGTTGCGTAGTATTTTCCTGCATTAACAGCGCCTCCCGATACTCTCACCGTACAGATATCACCCTTTAAAATACCTGTCGCAGTTGCTTCCGGGCAGTGTGTTTTGCCGTCGTAAGAATATTCTTCTTCCGACCATGAAATATCAGTTGCCCTCGGAGCTATTTGCGCGCTAATGCTCGCGGGAGCAATGTCTTTCCATCCTTCATCGCCTTCAACTTTGTACCATACGGTGTATTCGCCGGCATCTTTTACGGTAGGAACCGATAAGGAATATTTACCGTCTTTTGTGAGGCTGTAAAGCATTGTACCGTGCTCAACTTCACCGTATGAAATAAGTTTCTGATTGTAATTGCTGTACGTCGGATTCAAAGCTTGGGGTGCTTCTTTTATGGTCGGTACAGGCTTTTCTTCTATCGTAAAAGATGTAAATGATTCCTCGGGAATCATATAGTTTTCATTTGAAAGATCCGTAACATATGCAGTATATGTTCCGATTTCCTTCCGGGCCCCTTCAACAGTTGCTTTACATGAATCCCCTTCAATGATATTGTTCACAACAGCTGACGGAATGTGGCTGTTTCCGTCATATTTAAATACTGTGTCACTCCATGTAAATGCAACTGTTTTAGGAGAGATATAAGCCTCTGTACTGAAAGGTCCTATATCGCTTCTTCCGTCCGAACCCCTTAACATATACCATACGGTATAATCCCCTGCGTCTTTGGCGGTCGGAATGCCCGGTGTAAAATCCCCTTCTATGTCAAGACTGTATAACAGATCTCCACCAAATGCTTCGCCTGCTGTAATCAGTTCCTGTTCTGTGCCGTTGTAGGTCAGTTCTTTTCCGGCAGGACTTTCAATTATCTTTGAATCTCCAAGTATAGTAAAATCTGAGCTGGTAGAAACCGCAGAAAAGCCTCTGCTTTCAATATATGTGCCACTCTCGTAAATTGAAGTTGTTAATTCCCCGTATTCAGGCATAGTGATTATTGCCCTATACTCTCCGGGTTCGTGTGGAATTCCGCTTATGGGCTCAGTTTTATCTGAATTAATAAATTTTTCGTACGAAACCGTATATTCTCTCGCATCTTCAGGTCTGTTTGTTTCTACTATTTTTAAAACAGGGGTTCCGCCCTCCCAAAAATCATCTATCTCGACTATGAGTTTACTTTCAGCTCTTTCATATACCGGATATAGTCTCAAAACACCATCTTGGGATAACTGATAACTTCTGCCAAAATTCCACTTACTAATTATATACGATGTTTTATAATACAAATCATTTGGGGTGTAACGCTTGTCAATATAATCCGGATTATTTGACCACCCTATAAAAGGACCTAATTTAGAACTGTCGCTCAAATATGGACTGGCTTCATATGATTCGTAAACAGAGGTTGCATTTTCTTTATATACATAATTTAAATCATCAGGATTAAGCTGTTCATTATCATTATTACAGAATAATACCTTAAAGCCTTCATATACATATAATTCTAATATTGCCATCGGAACAGCCTCCGATGATTCCCATCTTGAATCATCAGAACCTATCACTTCCCCATCAATATATTTTTTATAGACCGGATTAAAACTTTGATTCACATAAACATATGAACCGCTTTCTTTTTCACCGGGATAATTTGGGAAAACGAATGAAGCATCATAGAAATATTCATAAAAAATATCATCCTCAAAAGCACTATACATTTCATCAGCAATTACAGGTTCATTTCCTCCCCAACAAGAATTGTCAAACTGATAAAAATTAAAAGAAATATTATCTCCATAAAGATAATAAATAGATAAGTATCCATTTGATAATTCAATTCTGTCACCGGGAAGAAAAACATCAGCATCATGTAGATCATAATCATCAGAATAGACTTTTGAACCGGTATTTGCTGCTTTTGTTCTTTCAGGAATGCTAATAATACCTGCTACCATTAAAAGGGTTAATGCAACTGCTGTTATTCGTTTGAAAAGGATGAGGCTTTCTTTAAATGTCTTCTTCATACGCTTTCCTCTCGGATAAAATGATACTGCTGACAAATATCTGCTTATCTGCCTTTCAATGGTACATTCCGGTAAAATTTTAGTATAAACTTGGAGTCTGAATAATCGAAATATTTTTTTGATTTGCGTTAACGGAAAATCGTTCCCAATCGATAGCTTTTATCGATAACGCTTTGAAGAACGTTTAGAAATAAACCTTATCATCATAGCAATATGTCATACTAATGTCAACATATTTTTTTAAAAATTTTAAAAAATTTTTTACGCAAAAAACAGCAGGATTTCTCCTGCTGTTTTTCGTTTATTTTATGAGCGATCAGCCCATTGTGATTACAACATTGTATTCCTTCTGACCGTCTGTGATGGGAACGATGCAGCCGTCTACTGCCTGGCCGTTAACTTCCATTGATGCAACACCTTTGCATACGTGGTTAGGATTCTTAACGGTGATGTTGTAGGTAGCGCCGCGGTAACGTCTGATAGCTGTGAAGCCGTCCCACTCGTGAGGAATGGAAGGATTAATGCTAAGTCCGTCAAAGTCAGGCTGGATACCTAAGATGTACTGGGAAATGGCAACCATGTTCCATGCTGCAGTACCTGTGAGCCATGAGTTCTTGCCCTGGCCGAAGTTCTTGCCTGTCTGACCGATGTCGGAGCCTGCATCCTTACCGCCGATCATCTGACCGTATACGTAAGGCTCAGTCTTGTGAATATCGGATGTCTCCTCTGTAAATGCGGGAGCGATCTCCGAATAATATTTGAATGCCTGATCACCCTGTCCTGCGTAAGCAGCGGCACAGATAATCCATGCATTGTTATGTGTGAAGATACCTGCGTTCTCTTTGTATCCGCCGGGATATGTAGAGATTTCGCCGTACTGAATGTAGTACTTTGTAAATGCAGGGTTGTTAAGTACAAGACCGTACTTTGTATTAAGTCTTTCGTCGATAGCTGCAAGAGTCTTAAGGTCTGCGCCCTGATCCTTGCCGACATCTGACATAATCGCGAAGCCCTGAGGCTCGATGAAGATCTGGCCTTCTTCGCATTCCTTAGAGCCCATCTTTTCGCCGTTAGCATCGTAAGCTCTTAAGAACCAGTCGCCGTCCCATGCAGATTCCATGATGTTCTTCTTCATCTTGTCGATTTCTGCCTGAGCCTTAGCTGCCTCTTCGTCTTTGCCGAGGTGCTTTAAGATTTCAACATAGTTAGGTCCCGAATATGTGAAGAGAGCTGCAACCATTACAGACTCAGCAACCTTGGAGTAACCGCCTTCTGCAGCGAACTTGGGGTTGGTATATGTCTGGAATGATTCACCGGGTGTATCTGAGAAGCATGAAAGGTTGATACAGTCGTTCCAGTCTGCACGCATTGCAAGAGGAAGTCCGTGAGGTCCTAAATTGTTTACAATGTGATAGAAGGAAACTGTGAGGTGGTCAAGCATTGTCTGTGCTACAGACATGTCGTTGTCGTAAGGAACCTTTGTCTCGAGGATGCTCCAGTCACCTGTTTCCTTAATATATGCAGAAACAGAAAGGATGAGCCATAAAGGATCGTCGGAGAAATCACCGCCGATATCTGCGTTACCCTTCTTGGTAAGAGGCTGGTACTGATGATAGCAGCCACCGTCGGGGAACTGAGTTGAAGCGATATCAATGATACGTTCCTTTGCTCTGTCGGGAATCTGATGTACAAATCCGAGAACGTCCTGGTTTGAATCTCTGAAGCCCATGCCGCGTCCGATACCTGATTCAAAGTATGAAGCGGA
Organism: Lachnospiraceae bacterium; assembly: GCA_017962225.1. Classification (GTDB taxonomy): domain Bacteria; phylum Bacillota; class Clostridia; order Lachnospirales; family Lachnospiraceae; genus UBA3766. Next base: position 13,464 of record JAGCVT010000148.1, on the reverse strand, counting down.
ACGTGAAAGGTTGAATGTAACCATACACTGATACTGGTTCCAGATATTAACCATACGGTCAACCTTGTCATCGGGTGTTGTAACGCTTAAGATACTGAGAAGCTTGTTCCAGTAAAGTTTGAGTTCTTTCATGCCTTCTTCAAACTTTTCGGGTGTTGAGTACTTCTCAATCATTGCTTTGGCTTTAACTTTGTTGATTGTCTTGCCGTCTGCTTCGAACTTCTCTGCCTGAGGCATTTCAACGTAACCAAGAATGAATACAAGTGTCTTAGTCTCACCGGGCTTAAGAGTGATTCTTTTATAATGAGAAGCAATTGGTGCCCAGCCGTCTGCGAAGGAGTTTGTAGCCTTGCTTGCAATAACTGCTTCGGGATTGTTAAATCCGTTGTAAAGACCGATAAATGAATCTCTGTCTGTATCATAACCGTCGATAGCGTCATTTACGGAATAGAATGCGTAATGATTACGACGATCTCTGTACTCTGTCTTGTGATAAATAACCGATCCGTCAACTTCTACACGTCCTGTAGAGAAGTTACGCTGGAAGTTGTTGGAGTCGTCCTGGGCGTCCCAGAGACACCATTCTGCGAATGAGAAGAATGCAAATTCCTTATCAGCAGAGCCTTCATTTGTAAGAACTACCTGCTGAACTTCTCCGTCATAATCCTGAGGTACGAAGAATGTTACATTAACCTTTAAATCATTCTTTTTACCCGTAATCTTGGTATAACCCATACCGTGACGGCATTCGTACTCGTCGAGTTCTGTCTTAACAGGTGACCAGCCGGGATTCCAGATTGTGCCGTTATCATTAATGTAGAAATAACGTCCGCCCATATCGATGGGAACATTGTTGTAACGATAACGTGTGATTCTTCTAAGACGTGCATCCTTGTAGAAAGAATAGCCGCCGGCTGTGTTTGAGATTAAAGAAAAGAATCCCTGAGTTCCGAGGTAGTTAATCCAGGGATAGGGAGTCCTGGGAGTGGTGATGACATATTCTTTGTTGGCGTCATCGAAATAACCAAATTTCATGCTGTAATCTCCTTAATTAATTTTTTATATCAGGGCCCGTCTGCTCACAGGCCAAAATATTAGTATACAATAAAGCACCATATTAAGCATCGGCTATTTTACGAAATACTTAATACGTTCTCATAAAAGAAATTAAATTTCATTCTCGTCGTCGATAACCGAGATGATGATTTCGTTGAAAAGTGCAACATAATCACTTACGAGGCCCATAAGAGTTCCGAGTTCTTCCTCTGAAATTTCGAATTTGGCAGCGATTTTTTTGAGGAATTCATATTCTTTGTCGTCATATTCGCCGTCGGTGTTCATAATGCCGGCTGCTTCGAAAAGAACGACCTTCTTTTCTCTTTTATCACAGGACTTTGCAAGTCCGTCAATTATCTCATCCAAAGATAAAATTGCTTTGGCTCTGGGCGCAATTTTCATTTCACCGGCAAACTTGAGAAGCATTTCGCTTTCCGCTTCGTCAACGTAACCGTTTTCTTTAGCTGCTATAACCGCAAGCTGTAAAAACAGATCTTTTTGATCATCCTTAAGAATTTCCAGAAACATTGTAATCACCTGCCTTTTATGTTTTTTGCTTTTTTACTCGCATATATGCAATATTATACCATAAGAAATGTCATTCTTCACTCACAACTTTTCTTGAATTTATGTATTTTTCTATTATAATTGAATATGTGGTGTCCGGCTCATAAAGATGGACACTCAATAAAAGAAAGGATTATACTCCGATGTATTATTCGAACATAATTGATTTAATCGGCAATACGCCTCTTTTATCATTAAAAGAAAGCACCGGCTATAACATTTACGCTAAAGCCGAATTTTTAAACCCCGGCGGCTCCATAAAAGACAGAATCGCCAAAAACATGATTGAAGTTGCCGAAAAAGAAGGAAAATTAAAACCCGGCATGACAATCGTTGAGCCCACCAGCGGCAATACAGGTATCGGACTTGCACTCTGCGGTGTAAGAAAAGGCTACAAGGTAATCATCGTAATGCCTGAGAACATGTCGGAGGAAAGAAAGAAAATCATTAAAGCACTCGGTGCAGAGCTTGTATTAACCCCTCCCGAATTAAGCGTGGACGGCGCGGTTGAAGAAGCTGCAAGAATTGCTTCAAGCTCCGATGAATATTTCGTACCCCAGCAGTTTAAAAATCCCGCTAACCCCGATATTCATTACAGAACAACCGCTGTAGAGCTTTGCGAACAGTTAGGTCAGAAAATAGATATTTATATCTCGGGTATCGGCTCGGGCGGAACACTTCAGGGTGTTGCAAAATATCTCCTTGAAAAGAACCCCGACACAAGAATCGTTGCAGTTGAACCTAAGAACGTATCCGCACTTCTTGGTGACGAGCCCGGTCTTCATCAGATCCAGGGTATCGGCGACGGATTCATTCCCGACATTCTCGATACATCAATCATTACCGACATTGTAACGGTAACCGATGACGACGCAATCAATACAGCAAGAAGCCTCGCACATGTTCAGGGCCTTTTGGTCGGAACCAGCGCAGGCGCAAATGTATGGACAGCAATGCAGATGGCTGAGAAATACGGTAAAGATAAAGTAATTGCTACAGTTCTTCCGGACAGAGCGGAGAGATATTTCTCAACAGCGTTAATTTAAAAACAGACATAAAAAAACTTCCGTTTTCACGGAAGTTTTTTTGATGCTTTAATTTCTCTGTTTTAGTTATTAGAAGAAGGGAAAATTGTAAGCTTGTCGCCTGTGTATTCAATGTTCTTTGAGAATGCAAGGATTGCTCTTACAATAGGTGCAAAGAAAATACAGCATACACAGATTCCTACATCTCTGCCAAAAGCTTTGGCAATACCGAAATTCATTACGCCGTTGGCAACCATAATTACAAGCCATACTATCGGTGCAACAATTAATGCAACCCATGGGATACCCGAGCAGGGCGAAAGTACCATAGCTGCTGTAAACATAATAAATATTACCAGCGATGTAGGTTTGGTAAGTGAAAAATCTGCCATCGTATAATAGTTATAGAACGGAATAATTGCTTTCCAGCCGGGCTCTCCTGCCTTTTCGAAAAGCTTCCAGTTGCAGATAATTACGAATGCTACAAACGCAAGCATAATCACGGCAAATACCACAAAGAAAATTATATAAACAATTAAGAATGATGATAAAAAAATGGCGGATAAAGCATCCGACGCATTACTTCCGTAGTTTGACATATTATTTCTCCTAAAAGAATATTATTTTATAACGAATGCCGGACTCATGCGAGCCCGGCAATTCGCATATAACTTATTTTTGTTTAATCACTAGGATTACTGGATGTCGTTCTCATCGAAGATATCTCCGCATTCAGGACAGAATTTAGGAGGATTCATAGGATCTTCGGGTTCCCATCCACACTTGTCGCACTTATATAAAGGTGCGCCTTCGGGCTTTCTTGCGCCACACTCAGCACAGAACTTGCCCTGGTTAACTGCACCGCATGAACATGTCCAGCCTGCTGCATCAGGTTTCTTAGCTCCGCACTCTGCACAGAACTTACCAGTGTTGCCGTCCTTACCGCATGAACACTTCCATCCGATGATAGGTGCTGCTTGAGGAGCTGCTGCCTGCTGCTGCTGTTGCTGCTGACCCATAGCGAAGAGGCTTCCTGCGTTCATTCCGCCGCCTGCGTTCTGTGCCATGTTAAGTCCTGCAAATGCCATCATAGGTCCTGTAGATTCGTTTGCTGCTGCATTTTCCATAGCGTTTGCTGTAGCTGTTGTCATACGAGCTGCTGCCATGTTTACGTTTGTGTAAACTGCTGTATCCTGGAACTGTTTAATTCTAGCTTCGTCTTCTTCGGTAGCCTTTAATGTATTGAATGTTACATCAATGACTTCCATACCACGCATCTTGCTCCATTTGTCGGAAAGTCTTTCATTGAGCTTTTCAACAAGGATATCTGTCTTTGTGGTAATAGCTGAATATCTGATACCTACGCCGTAATCCGAAAGTGCACCGAGAGCAGGCTGAAGAGCTGTCATAAAGTCAGATCTCATAATGCTCTGAAGTTCTTTCTTATTGTATGAATCGCCTGCAAAGTTTGCTGCGATGAATGCGTAGAAACGGATAGGATCCGAAATGTGGAATGTATATTCACCGTTTGCAATAAGTGAAATATCACCCTGGAATCCTGTTACCTGGTCTGCGATGAAGAAAGGAATAGGATTGCTTGTTCCCCAGAGGTTGTTTCTAACTTCAATAGTATTGATGTAGTAAACTCTCTGTGTTTTGGGAATTTCCTGTCCGAATGCCCAACGCTTACCAACTTCCTTGAATGTATCAACGACGCTCTGTCCAAACTTACCTGTTAAAAGTCCGCCGATGATTGAAGGCTCGGTAGATGAATCATATACGTACTGTCCGGGCTCTGCGCAGAAATCTGCAACTTTGCCTTCGTCAATAATCAAAGCAGCCTGTCCGGCATTTACTTCAACGATTGAACCGTTGCTGATTACATTATCGTTACCTTTATTAACACCTTTTTGATTTCTTTTTTTACCTTTTACTGCGAGAACTCCGTCAGCGAATGCATCACAGTAGAAGTACTCAAGATACTGATCTTCAACAGTATTTCTTGCTGCTCCCATAAGGTTGCCAAACATGTTTTTGCCTGCAGCTTTTGCTTCCTGACCAATTTCAGCAGCTACTTGTTTAATAAATCCCATTTATAGTTCCCTCCTATAATTTGTACGTCATGTTTTCTGACGGTTTTAATTGTAGCATAATCAACACCTAAAGTCCATAAAATTGACTTAAATCTCTTTGATATATATAATATGTTAAGCTAAAATCAACCGAGTGGTAAAATATGAAAAAAGAAATGACCCCCAACAGAAAAATACCGGTTAAAATTCTTGTCGGAATTGCAGTTTATATCGTTTCATATCTGCTTTCGATAGTTATACTTTACTCACTTTCAGGGTTTTTTAACTACAGTAATACTTTTATAGGTTCCGTATCTTCTTTAGTCGCCGCCGTTGCTTCGTTTTTTACGATAACGAAGGACGAAAGAGGCGCTCTTTTTTATAATCCCAAGACATGTTTAATAAGTAAGAAATATATCTTACCGTATATATTATTTGTAATATTACTGGCTTATTCGCTGACCGTGGTCTTTAATTTTCTTTTTTCGAAAATTCCGTGGGAAATATTCGGCAGCAAATATATCGTCCAGGACAACGATTCCTTTTACGGTATTCCTTTTTATTTAAGAATAATAGCTTATGTGATGATTGGACCGTTTGCGGAGGAAATGCTTTTCAGAGGTATCGTATTTTACCGTTTAAGAAAAGTTGCTATACTTCCTTTGGCAGCACTCGGATCCGCATTTTTCTTCGCGCTTTATCACGGAAATTTAATGCAGGGCTTTTATGCACTGTTCATGGGATTTGTAATCTGCCTTTGCATGGATGCGGGCGGAAGCTTCCTGTACGCCCTCCTCTTTCACATGGCTGCAAACCTTGTTTCAAACCTCTGTTACGAGTTCGGATATATAAATAATGTAGTTTATTCGATTCCCGGAATAGCGATATGCTTTGCATATCTTGTGGTTGCCATAATACTTTGTTATGTCTTCAAAAGTAAGTTGACTAAAAAAGACAAGCAATGTTGATAACTTTCCGTATTTACATAAAACTGTTGATAACTTTGTGTAAAAAGTGGTTTTATCCCTTATTTAAGGGCATTTTTTATCAACATAACATATTTGATAACTTTTTTGATAAACACACTTTCGTCGCAAATATGTTCGTTGACTGCGACGGTTAATATAGGAGGTAACACAATATGTGGGCTTACGAGTCTGTTTTTTATCAAATATATCCTTTGGGATTCTGCGGAGCGCCTTTTGAGAATGACGGCGTTCTGAATCACAGAATTCTTAAGGTAAATGACTGGATTCCACACATTAAAAAACTCGGGGCAAATGCGATTTATTTCTCTCCCGTATTCGAATCCGACACTCACGGATACAATACAAGAGACTATACCAAGATCGACTGCAGGCTCGGTACAAATGAAGATTTTGCGGAAATTGTAAAGAATCTTCACAAAGAAGGAATAAAGGTGGTTTTGGACGGCGTATTCAACCATGTGGGCCGCGGCTTCTGGGCTTTCCGGGACGTACTTAAAAACAGGGAGAATTCCCCCTACGTTTCATGGTTTAACCGAATTGCATTCGACGGCAATTCAAATTATAACGACGGACTCTGGTATGAGGGCTGGGAAGGCAATTATGACCTCGTAAAATTAAATCTCCACAACGAAGATGTTATAAACCACATTTTCTCCGCCGTTGAAGGATGGATAAATGAGTTCGATATAGACGGCATTCGTCTGGACGTGGCATATTGTCTGGACCGAGGCTTTTTAAACCGTCTGAGGGGCTTCTGTGATTCCAAAAAGGCAGATTTCTTCCTTGTGGGCGAAGTGCTCCACGGCGAATACGGCAGAATGCTAAACGAAATGGGTATTCACTCGCTGACAAACTATCAGTGCTACAAAGGAATTCATTCGGCATTTAACTCATATAACATGTTTGAAATCGTTCATTCTCTTTTAAGACTCTTCGGTCCCGAGGACTGGACGGTTGCCAGAGGTTCGCATCTTTTAAGCTTTGCAGACAATCATGACGTATCACGTATTGCAACGCTTATACAGGATCCGAATCATCTTCCGCTTGTATATGCGATGGTTTTCGGAATGCCGGGAATCCCCTGCGTGTACTACGGCTCCGAATGGGGCGAGAAGGCAGACAAGTCCCAGGGCGACCCTGCATTAAGGGCGAGCTTTGATGCGCCTCAGTGGAACGATTTAACAGAGTTCATATCTCATCTCGCAGAGGCCAAGAAAGGCAGCGAAGCGCTCAACTACGGCGGCATGCGTTCGGTAGTGCTTACAAACAGACAGTGCATCTTCGAAAGAAAGAGCGAGCATGAAAGAGTTTTAGTCTGCATCAACTGTGACTGCAACGACTATACCGCACATTTTGATGCAGGATGCGGAATGGCTGTGGATTTAATAACCGGAGAGAATTTCGACTTCGGAGGCGGCACGCATCTGCCGGCGTACAGTGCGAAGTTTTTAAAATGCGAAAGATAAATGTGCAATAAAAAAGTGCCTGACACCTTATGGAGTCAGGCACTGATTCTTTTATGAGAAATATTAGTTTCCTACGTTGTTTAATATATTCTGTAGTGAACCAAAACCGCCGAAGCAGCAGAGGAAAAGCAGAATAATAGCTAAAATAATAACGATAACAAGAATAACCTTTCCTACGGAAATAGGTGTCTTGCCGTAAACCTTACCGGTCTGGCCGTTAACCATGAACTGATATACCTTGTCCTGATATTTGAATGATGAACACCAGATAGGAAGCATCAGATATTTGTAGGTAATCTTGTTGAATGTTGTGGAAACCTTTACATCCTTGGCATGATCTGCATGATTATCTTCAATGATCTTGCTGGTGATTTTGCTCTTAATTTTTTTGGAGATGGACTCTTTTGCCTTTTCCCATGCGGCCTTAAGACCGACGGAATATCTCTCTGCTACGAAGCCTGCAACATATTCGGGCTTGTAAGGAACGTTTTTCTCTGTTTCAAAAGGCTCGAGGCCTTTGAGCATAGCACTGTCGTGACGCTCACTGCCCTGTACGAGTTCATCGTCAATTGCGAGCTTGAATGTACCGGATGTACGATGCCAGTCGGTAACCGTCTTGGTCTGAACGTTGCCCTGAGAATCTTTGTAGCGCTCTTCTCTGTCGATACCGTATTTACCTGAATATCTTGAGAATGTATCTGTATCGAATGTCCAGTAGGGAAGATAAATTCCCGTAAAAGCATCGGGCTCGGCTGACTGCTTTGCAAGCTTGGGACAGAAGAATTTCTTGCCGATCCACTGCTTGAAGTTTGCACTTGCCTGCTCGTTTGTAATTGCGAAAGGTACTACACCGCCGGGAGCGAGTGTGTTTTCGTCGTTAGCTTCCATTACCTGGTTTGAACCGCAGTAAGGACATTCACTTGCAACTTCGAGAGCATCATAAATGGTCTCTGCGCCGCAGCTCTTACATATAATCTGTTTCTTCTTTGCACCCCAGTCACAGTTATCGGTATTTTCAGCCTTTTCAAAATCAAGCTCGGCAGCACTTGCCGCTTCCTGAACTATTTCTTCTTCATATCCGCAGTAAGGACATGCCATTCCACCGATGTTGGGATCGAAATCCATTACACCGCCGCACTGAGGACATTTCTTATCGGTTTCTTTTAATGTCGATGCCTGTGAAACATTAACATTTCCGTTCATCTCGTCCATAATCATACACCTCTTGTTTTATAATTTAGGTATAACCCATACGCATAAATTATACTAAATTCGGCACTTTTTATCAATAAAAAACGAATCAGATCTTCTTTAAAAGCAGGTCTACCGTGAAACCGTTATCGTTGTAATATTCCATTCCTCCAAACTGCATTTCCATATATCTTTTGACAAGATACATGCCAAGGCCGTAGCCTGAGGTTTCCTTGGAATTGCTTCCTCGGAAATACTTCTGTGTGATTAAAGAAAGTTCGTCTTCCTTTACTCCTTTGCCGCTGTCTTTTATGGTAATGCGGATGAAGTTGTCTTTGCTTTCTCCGTCTGAAGAAAGCGCAGAGGTTTCTGAGAAATTCACTCTGATATCTGTGCCTGCATACTTGTGCGAATTACCGACTACATTGTCGATAACCTGCTCCATACGAAGGCGGTCCATATAAACAATGGCGGGAGGAACATCGTTTTCGATGATAATGTTTCCGTAGTTTTTTAGGTTGTTGAAGAAGTCTTTCAGGATGCGTGAATCGGTCTCTACAGGATTAACCGAAATCTTATCAATGTCATCAAGCGTGGAATGCATTACATTCGTCATCAGAGAGCTGATTAAGTCGGCTTTCTGTGAGATGGTTGAGACTTTTTCAAGAGTATATTCGATATCCTTTTTCTCGTCTTCACTGTTTGCATTTTCTTTTAGTTTCTTTTTGCTCTTAGCCTCCAAAACCTCGCAGGCAACTTTTATTACGGAAATAGGCGTCTTGATATCGTGGCTTAAATCCGTAACCATTTCTTTTCTGGCTACTTCGGCCTTTACTTCTCTCTTGCGCGAATCTCTGAGTTCTTCCCTCATCTGATCGAACGCTTCTACAAAGTTTCCGAAAAGGTTGTTTTTCTTAATCGGAAGCGGTTCGTCCAAGTTTCCTTTGGCTATTTCCTCGGAAAATTTCTGCAATTCTTTTACGGGTTTTACAAATGATAAGTGGAAAAGAATAAGGAGAATGTATCCTGATAAAAGCATGATTACCCACAGATATACCGAACCTCCGAAAAAGCCTCTTTTAATCAAATCGTAATTGCTTCTGTTGTCATCCCACGCGACTTTTCCGATATACTCGCCGTTTACCGTGAGGTCTAAAACGAGCGCGTTGTTTTTGTATAAACGCGAAAGTTCTTCGTCTTCGATTTCTTTGGCGTAGATGATGTGGCATTTATATTTGCTTTCGAGATTGCTTTCCTTTTCGCCGTTTGCGAGTGCTTCTTCGATGATATGAAGTTGTTCGTTGTAATAGAGAATATCACGATCCTCAAAATGGTTCTCTGAGTTGAAAATTACGAAAAATCCCAGAGCAACAACCATTATGACTGTAAAGACAAATCCTATTCTGAATAATTGTTTCATTAAATGAATCCTTTATTTCATCTCAAGATAATAACCGGTGCCCCATACCGTTTTGATAAGTTTGGGCTCGTTCGGATTATCCTCAAGTTTTTCTCTGAGTTTTCTGATGTGAACGTTTAACGTACTGTCCGAAAAGAATGCATCTCCCCAGACTTCGTCGAATAATACTTCTTTTTTGACAATTGTATTTTTATGTCTGTAAAGGCAGTCAAGAAGCGCAAATTCTTTGGCCTTTAACTGAATTCTTTTTCCGTCTAGAATCGCGGAAAGTGTTGAACTGTCGAGAGTTAAGATTTCGTTTTCTTTATCTGCGCTGCTCTGCTCTTTATTGTTCGAGTTCATCTGCTCGAGTCTTTTAAGATTTACTTTTACTTTGGCAAGGAGGACTGAGAGATTATACGGTTTTTTAACATAGTCATCTCCGCCACACGAAAGCGCCACTAGAACATCATCATCGCTCTGTCTCGCACTGATAAAAAGAATCGGAAGCTGCATTTCTTCTCTCAGTTTCTTGCATACTTCGAAACCGGTACCATCGCCTAAGTTTATGTCAAGGAGTATGAGATCGACATCGTTTTTCTGCAGGAACTCAAAGCACTCTGCCTTGCTTTCCGCTACCGCTGTCGAAACTTCAAACATATTGAAATATTCGGCTGTCATTTGAGACAGTTCTTTTTCATCATCTACTATTAAGCAGTTGTAATGCATAGTTTTACCTCCGCCACACTCATATAATTTTATGAGTGTTTATTTACCTTTGTCAATGTTGTACGCAAAAGTCTTTACGCCCGAAAGTTTCCCTTCGGGCGCATGAAAAACAACATTTATTCTTCCGTAATCATCTTTACGGGTTCAAGCTCTCTGATTCGTTTGCCGTTAAACCACGAAACTATCAGAGCTACTCCTACGATAACAATTATCACGCACAAATATGAGAAAAGAGATAAGTCAAATACAACTTTCCTGAAACCGAATATTGCAAACATAAGCAGTACAAGCTTGTCACCGAAGAGCGTTACAGCAACCAGTCCGATCACAATTCCGATAAGAATTGCCGGAATATTTGAAAGCATTAACTGACCGATAATCTGATTGGATGAGAATCCGAGCGCCTTGTTTACACCTAAATTCCGCCACTCTTTCGTGATTCTCGTTCTTATTAATAATGCCTCTGCAAGCCCTACTACAAATGCGGTAACTATCATGATTATCAGAAGTATGCTCGCCATGGAAATTTTCAGCATCGAGAACAGTCCGCCGGTTGATGCATATTCATCGGTCAGATCAGTGTCAGGGTATACAGCCTTGAATTCTTTTTCAAGATCCTGATATTTATATCCTTTTTTCAGTGTCACATTTACTGAAAAGTATTTAGGCATGTTACCTATTCTTTCATAACCTTCTTCCGACAAATAAGCCATCTGGCCCATGTTGTTAAATGTCTGCATGATTCCGCATACCAGGTACTGTGCTTCGTTTTCACCGTTTTTAACCGTAACGGTATCACCGATTTTTAATCCCAGGTTGTTGGCCGCCGAAGTACCAAGCGCAACTTCATTCTCATACTTTGGCCATCTTCCTTCTACCATCTGTTCCGGTCTCATTACCGATGTATCGGAAATAACTCTGGTAGAATAGTTCTTGGTTTTTTTACCCTTTTGAAAATCAAATCCCATCCATACTTCATGGTGGATACTGTCAACAATTTCAAATCCTTTTACGGTTTCTTCCATATTGGCATCGCCGACAAAATCCGCATCATATATCTCCAGGCCGGATATTCTTAAAAGAGAATCCACATCCCGGCCCATGTTCTCATATATTCCAAAGCCCATTGCTCCGGCAAACGCGAGAATTGCCATGATGAAGATAACGCCTATCTGACTTGTGAATTTTCCGAATGTTTCTTTTAGGGACAATGTCAGCAGAACCGGAAGGTTTGTCCTGTCGAACGGGAATACATTTTTCTTGTAATTGTGAGTGTTGATGCCGCCTCTTAATGCATCAAGCACAGTGGTCTTTTTATATTGTCTTCCCAGTAATAGTGTAAACAGCGTAATGATTATGCAAATACCCGCTACCACTCCGGCGAAAACCAGCCAGTCGGGTTTCTGGTTCCATGAAAGTCCTAAAAGGAAAAGCATGATAAAACCGATTTTCTTTTGAAGCAGTGCTCCTAAAACCGTTCCCAGAAGGCTTCCGCCCAAAGATACCGAAAGGAGCTGTACTAAGAGGATGAACATCATCTCTTTAACGGTATATCCGCCTGCCTCCATAATGCCGGTATTTCGCATATTATCCATGATAAAATTTTTGACCGAAAAATCGATTACAACCAGTGCAACCACGAAGACAATAACTGCGAACACAAGTATGATTGCTATAAACATAAAGGGAAGAATCATACTTGCAACCGTCATCAGTTCACTCGGAATAAAATTACCCGATACTTCCTCAGTATATTCCGGATGCATTGCCCGATAGTTCTGATGCCATGTACTCCATTCGGTAGCCACATTATCCAGTACTTCCTGACCGGATGCATTACGGCGAATGGCTTTTGCACTCAGCTTGGATTTTATCATTATACTCGGAGTAACATAGTTCGCATTTTCAAATTCGATCTGCTGATACATCTTTTCCGAAACATACACGAGGTACGTGCTCATATTCATAGGAGAAGCAAAGATGAAATCCTCGTTAAAGCCCGCAACTGTAAACTCGTAAATATTTTCGTCAATTTTAATTTCAATTGTGTCTCCCAATTTGTAAGATGCCGAAAGCGAAACAGGAAGGACTATTTCGTTGCCGGAAAAACCGCTTAAGTCTATGCTGGATGTATGAATGCTTCTTTCTTCTTCATATGAGACGAAATAAAACCAGTAATCAGACCAGGATTTAGCGCCTTTTTTACGATATTTGGCCGTGGCTCCGAGATACTTGTTTTCTTCATAACCGTCAAAGTTTTCATTCGCCTGAATAAGTTCTTTTAACTTAAAATCCGAAACGGGCTCTTCCGTTTTAAATATCAGTGCATCTGCGCCGTTAATCGTTTCTTTGTTCGTATCAATTACACGAAATGTTCCTGTTAAAAGATTCAGACAGACAAAGAGCATAAAAGAAGCTAAAAAGGTCATGATAAAAAAAGTAATCATATCACCCTTCTGCTTTTTCATATTGTTTTTTGCAATAAAGAAATAACGATACATATTACCACCCCATGTTCTGAAGGAAAAGTTTTAATCTGGAGTGTCTTTCCCTTGCTTCTTCCACGTTGGGATTGCTTTCATCCTTGTAATCTCCGAGGTATTTGCCAAGATAAATTTCGTCGGAAATAACTCCGTCGGAAAGGTAAATAACTCTGTTGCCGCGCTCTGCTGCCATAATGGTATGAGTAACCATTACGATGCTCTGTCCGTCGTTGTTTAAGTCAGAAAGAATGTCCAGTACATTGACGGTGTTCTGCGAGTTTAAAGCACCTGTAGGCTCGTCTGCAAAAAGCACTTCGGGATGATTGATGACTCCTCTTACAACCGCAACTCTCTGCTGCTGTCCGCCGGAAAGCTGTGTCGGAAATTTTCTCATATCGCTCTCGGAGATTTCGACTTTTTCAAGAAGGGCTTTGGCTCTCTGAGTAAGTTCCTTTCTGCCGGTGGATTTTAAGAGTCCGCAGACCAT